>JAKFVH010000231.1 GCA_021732285.1 Reyranella sp.
ACCAACATCCTGCTGGTCGATCCCAACGCCTCGGTGCGCAACCTGCAGGCCTTCGCCCGCGAGGTCATGCCGTCGTTCCAGACCTCCCGCTACGCCGCTGCCGAGTGATCATGAGCAAGAAGTTCGCGTGGACGCCCTCGCCCGTCCTGCCCAAGGCGCGCGTCTCCTTCGCCGACGTGAGCTACGAGGAGATGGTGAGCCGCGCGCACGCGCTTGCCCCCAAGCTCGCGGCCCGCGCCGAGGCCTGCGAGAAGCTGCGCCGCCTGCCTGACGACACCGAGCGCGACCTGCATGACGCAGGCCTGTTCCGCTTCACGCAGCCCAAGCGCGTCGGCGGCGCCGAGCTCGACGTCGGCATCTTCGTCGATGTCTGCGCCGCCCTGGCGCGCGCCTGCCCGTCGACGGCCTGGAACGTCGGCAATCTCGGCAGCCATCATTGGATGCTGGGCTACTTCCCGCCCGAGACGCAGGACGAGCTGTGGGACACCTCGCTCGACGTGCTGATCGCCACCTCGCTCGCCTTCGCCGGCGGCCGCGGCCGCAAGGTCGACGGCGGCTGGGAGGTGACGGGACGCTGGCCGCTCTCCTCGGGCGTCGACAATTCCGACTGGAACATGCTGGGCTTCATGGTGCGCGACGAGGGCGGCGCCATCGTCGACCAGCGCTTCGCGCTCGCCCATCGCTCGGAGTACGAGATCATCGACACCTGGCATGCCGTGGGCCTGTGCGGCACGGGATCGAAGGACGTCGCGGTCAAGGAGCTGTTCGTGCCGGAGCGGCGCACGCTCTCGGCCTGGGCGTTCAACGGCAAGCCGCATCCGGGCTCGGTGGTGAACGACACGCCCCTCTTCCGCCTGCCGCTTTTGGCCCTCGGGCCCTACGTGCTGTCGGGCGTCATGCTGGGCTGCGCCCAGGGCGCCTACGACCTGGTGGTCGGCGCCGCGCGCAAACGCAACGCCACCAACACCGGCGTGCCGGTCAACGTCAACCCGACGGTGCAGATCAAGGTCGCCGAGGCGAGCGCGCGCATCGACAACGCCGAAGTGATCATGAAGCGGGCGTGCGAGCACGCCATGGCCGTCGCGCGGTCAGGCCAGGAGCACAAGCACGAGGACAAGGTGCGCTATCGCCGCGACGCCTTCTTCGCCACGCGGGCCTGCCTGGAGGCGGTCGACATCCTGATGACGGTCGCGGGCTCGGGTGGCCTCTACACCACCGGGCCCATGCAGCGGCTGTTCCGCGACGCCCATGCCTGCAACGCCCACGTCATGTTCTCGCCCGAAATCCAGGGCGCCATCTTCGGCCAGCACGCGCTGGGAGCGTCCGGGCCGCCGCCTTTGCTCTAGGTCAATTCCCCTCTTTGCGGAATGCGCAAAGAGGAAATGAAATAGCTCTGCTGAGTCGTGTATCGGCTGCGACTTCAAATCGGCACCGCCGGAAGGAAGGTGTGCCATGTCGATCAAGCGGCTTGCGATCCTGCTCGCGATCGTCGTCGTTGGCCTGATCGTGCTTGGGCGGACCGCGACCGTCCTGGTCGATTGGCTGTGGTTTTCGTCGATCGGCTATGTCGGCGTCTTCTGGACCATCATCACCGCCCGCGCCGTCCTCTTCCTCGTCGTCCTCGCCGTCTCGGCCGGCGCATTCTTTCTTTCGGGCGGACTGGCACTGCGCTTCGCCGGGCAGCCGGCGGTTTGGCCACCACCGGCTGCCCGGCCTTTCCCGGGACAGGGCTCGCAAACCCCATTCGGGCTTCTCGGCTACGCCACGTCGCACATCCCGTGGCGCCTCCTTATCGCCGGCATGGCCGTCCTTCTCGGCCTGCTGACCGCCTTCATCGAGCTCTCGAACTGGGACGTCGTGCTTCGCTTCCTCTACCAGGTGCCCTTCGGGGCGAGCGATCCGGTGTTCGGCAAGGACATCGGGTTCTATCTCTTTTCGCTGCCGGCCTATGTCGCGCTCAAGAACTGGCTGCTGCTGCTCGTGCTCTTCAGCGCGGCAATTGCCGGTCTCGTGTATTGGGCGCACGGCGACATCGAGCTCGACAAGCGGCCGCGACGGCTGTCGCTGAGCGTCCTCATCCATGCCTCGGCGCTGCTCGGCCTCTACTTCGCGGTGAAGGCCTGGTCCTACGGCCTCGACCGCTACCTGCTGCTCTATAGCGACAACGGCGTCGTCGTCGGCGCCGGCTACACCGATCTCCATGTCAGGCTGCCGGTGCTGTGGTTGCTCGCCGGACTGGCGATTGCCTGCGCCGTCGCCTGCTGGGTCAATGTGCGCTGGCGGACCTGGCGCATCCCCGCCGGCGCACTGATGCTGCTGTTCGGCAGCTCGTTCGTGCTCTACCTGATCGTCCCAGGGCTCTTCCAGCGCCTCTACGTGAAGCCGAGCGAGCTGGAGCTGGAGACGCCCTATATCGCGCGCAACATCGCATCGACGCGGCAGGCCTACAATCTGGATCAGATCACGGTGAAACCGTTCCCGGTCGAGGAAAAGTTGAGCCTCGCCACGCTCGAGGCCAACCGTGCGACCGTCGACAACATCCGCCTGTGGGACTGGCAGCCGCTGAAGGACACCTATGCCCAGCTGCAGGAAATCAGGACCTACTACAAGTTCCTGGACATGGACATCGACCGCTATCGGCTGGACGGCACCTATCAGCAGGTGCTGCTGTCGGCGCGCGAACTGGAACCGTCGCTGCTGCCGTCCAATGCGCAGACCTGGGTCAACCTGCACGTGCTCTTCACCCACGGCAACGGCGTGGTGATGTCGCCGGTGACGCGGAAGAACAGCGAAGGCCTGCCGGTCTTCTACCTGCAGGACATTCCGCCGGTCGCCACCGGCGGTCCCGTCATCCGCGAGCCGCGCCTCTATTTCGGCCAGGGGCGCGAGCGCTATGCCATCGTCAAGGGCACCACGCCCGAGTTCGACTATCCCAAGGGCAAGGACAACGTCTACGCGTTCTACGATGGCGCCGACGGCGTCGCCATCGGCGATCCGGCCTGGCGCGGCCTGTTCTCCTGGTACTACAGCGATCCCAACATCATGCTCTCCAGCTACATCACCCACGAGAGCCGGATCCTGCTCCATCGCAACATCCAGGACCGCGTGCGCACGATCGCCCCCGTCCTCAGCCTCGACCACGATCCTTATATCGTGGTGAGCGATGGCCGCCTGTTCTGGATGCAGGACGCCTACACCACCAGCGACTGGTTTCCCTACGCCCAGCCGCAATCCGCCGGCGGCCTCAACTACATACGCAACTCGGTCAAGGTGGTGATCGACGCCTACAACGGTTCGGTGGACTTCTATGTCAGCGAGCCCGGCGATCCGCTGATCCAGACCTACCAGCGCATTTTCCCCGGCCTGTTCAAGCCGCTCGCCGCCATGCCGGCCGATCTGCAGCAGCACATCCGCTATCCCGAGGATCTCTTCCTCGTCCAGGCGCAGCTCTATCGCGCCTATCACATGGACACGCCCGAGGTGTTCTATAATCGCGAGGACCTCTGGCAGTTCCCGCGCCAGGCCTCCGGTATCGACGGCGGCGGCAGCCGCGACGTGCCGCGCATGGCGCCCTACTACATGATCATGCGGCTGCCCGGCGAAGCGCACGCCGAGCTCGTCCTCATGCTGCCGATGGTGCCGAGCCAGCGCGAGAACATGATCGCCTGGCTGGTGGCGCGCTGCGATCCGCCCGACTACGGCAAGGTCGTGGTCTACGAGTTCCCCAAGGACAAGCTGGTCTTCGGGCCCTTCCAGATCGAAGCGCGCATCCAGCAGAACACCGAGATATCGCAGCAGATCTCGCTGTGGAACCAGATGGGCTCGCGCGTCATCCGCGGCCATCTCCTGGTGGTGCCGATCGAGAACTCGATCCTCTACGTCTCGCCGCTCTACCTGCGCGCCGCGACCGGCCAGCTGCCGGAGCTCAAGCGCGTGATCGCCGCCTACGGCGATCGCGTGGTGATGGAGGAAACGCTCAGCGCCGCGCTGGCGGCGCTCTTCAAGGACACCGCTCCGCCACTGCCCCGCCCCGCCGAAGCGGTTGCGGCGGGAGGCACCGGTCCGCCGGATGCGCGCGCTCGCGAGGCGCTTGCCCATTACGACCGCGCCATCGAGCGCCTGAAGGCAGGCGACTGGAGCGGCTTCGGCGCGGAGCTCGACGCGCTGCGGCCTCTGCTGGAAGCGCTCGGCCGGCCACCTGACGGCCGCTGAACCCTCAACCCGGTCCGCCGGGCCAAATCTGCCGGGCCAGACCCGCCGGGGAGGGTTGGCTATCCCTCACGCAGCGAGCTAGGATCGACGCAATAAACACACGTCTCGGGAGGACGTCCAATGCGCATCAAGCGTCGTACTTTCAACTCGCTCGCTGTCGCGGGCGCGGCCACCGGTTTTGCCGGCACGGCCAACGCGCAGGCCAAGCCGATCACCATCGGCTTCGGCATGGCGCTGACCGGCGGTCTTGCGCCCAACGGCAAGGCGGCGCTGCTCGCCATGCAGATTGCGGCCGAGGAGATCAACGCCAAGGGCGGCATCCTCGGCCGGCCGGTGAAGCTCGTCTATTACGACGACCAGTCCAACCCCTCGACGGTGCCCGGCCTCTATACGAAGCTGATGGACGTCGACAAGGTCGATATCCTGGTGAGCGGCTACGCCACCAACATGATCGCGCCGGCAATGCCCGTGGTGATGCAGAAGGATCGCACCTTCTTCGCCCTGTTCGGCCTCGATGTGAACTCCGAGTTCAAATACAACCGCTACTTCTCGTTCCAGCCGGCCGGCGGGCCCAAGCCGAAGGAGGCCTTCGCCGAGGGCTTCTTCGAGGTCGCGATGGCGCAGAACCCCAAGCCGGCCACGCTCGCCATGATCGGCGCCGACGCCGAGTTCCCGCGCAATGCGCTGGAGGGCGTCCGCAACATCGCCAAGAAGTACAATCTCAAGATCGTCTACGACAAGAACTACCCCCCGACGACGGCCGACTATACGCCGGTCGTGCGCGCGGTGGCCGCCACCAATCCCGACATCTTCTTCGCGGCGTCCTATCCGCCCGATTCGGTCGGCATCATCCGCGCCAGCCATGAGATCGGCTTCAAGCCCAAGATCTACGGCGGCGGCATGGTCGGCCTGCAGGCGACGGCCATCAAGACGCAGCTCGGGCCGCTCCTGAACGACATCGTGGTCTACGACTTCTGGCTGCCGTGGGCGGGCTTCGCCACCGACGCCGGCCGCGAGTTCGTGAAGAAGTACCAGACCAAGTCGGCCGAGGCCGGCGTCGATCTCCTGGGCTACTACCTGCCGCCGTTCGGCTACGCCCTGATGCAGGCCATCGACCAGGCGGTGACGGGTGCAGGCACCACCGAGGACGCCAAGCTTGCCGAGTTCATGCGTAAGGCGACCTTCAAGACCGTCGTCGGCGACTTCAAGTTCAACGCCGGAGGCGAATGGGAGACCGCCCAGGTCATGGCCGTGCAGTTCCAGGGCATCCAGGGCAACGGCGTGGAGCAGTTCACGAACCCGAAGACCGAGGTCATCCTGTGGCCGGCCAAGTACAAGACCGGCGACATCGTCTATCCGTACAATCCGAAGAAATAAGAAGCAGACCCTCTCATGCTCCTCTCCCCCTTGGGGGAGAGGTTGGGTGAGGGGGTGATGCAGGAGGCGACCTTCGCGGTTCACCCCCTCACCTAGCCTCTCCCCCAAGGGGGAGAGGAACATGAGCCTAAGCCCCGAGATAGAACTCGCGGATCAGTTCGTTGTTGTTCAGCGCCTCGGCCGACTCGCCTTCGAAGGCGATCTTGCCGTGGACGATGACGTAGCCGCGGTCGGCGATGCGGACGGCCTGGATGAAGTTCTGCTCGGCCATCAGGACGCTGAGGTTATAGCCTTCCTTCAGCTCCTTGATCTTGTCGATGGTGCGGCTGACGAGCAGCGGCGCCAGGCCGACCGAGGGCTCGTCGATCAGGAGGATGCGCGGCGCCGACATCAGCGCGCGGGCGAGCGCCAGCATCTGCTGCTCGCCGCCCGACATGCTGCCGGCGAGCTGCTGCGCGCGCTCCTTCAGTCGCGGGAAGGTTTCCAGGCAGAAGTCGAGGTTGCGATTGATCTGCGAACGCGCCTTGGGCCGGAAGGCGCCGAGCAGCAGGTTCTCGGTCACCGTGAGCTTGGGAAAGAGCCGCCGGCCCTCGGGCACGAAGCCGATGCCGAGATCGACGATCTCCTCGGTCGCCAAGCCGACCAACTCGTGCTCGCTGCCGTCGATCACGGCTTTGATGCTGCCCTTGGACGGCCGCACGATGCCCATCACCGACTTCATCAGGGTCGACTTGCCGTTGCCGTTGGTGCCGAGCAGCGCCACCGTCTCGCCGGCGCCGACGGTCAGCGACACGCCGTCGAGCACGCGGACCGCGCCGTAGCCCGCGTCGATGCCGGCGATGGTGAGGCTATTCGCCAAGGTAGGCCTTCACGACTTCTGGATCGCGCACGATGTCCTTGGGCGGACCGTCGGCGATCTTCTTGCCGGCCACCAGCACGGCCAGCCGCTGGGAGAACTCCATCACCGCCCGCATGATGTGCTCGATCATGATCACGGTGACGCCCTGCTCGTTCAGCCGGATCAGCAGCGCGATGATCTCGTCGACCTCGGCGTGGCTCAGCCCCGCCATCGCCTCGTCGGAGATCAGGAGCTTGGGATCGGCCGCCATGGCGCGGGCGAGCTCGAGCTTGCGCATCTCGATCTGCGTGAGGTCGCGCGGCATCTGGCGCGCCTTGGCCGCCAGCCCGACCATGCCCAGAAGCTCCAGGCAGCGCTCGTCGATCGCCGCGCCATGCAGATGCCCGCCGGCCCGCGCGTTCACCGAGTAGAGGATCGGGATGCGCACGTTCTCGGCCAGCGACAGGCTGGCGAAGGGCCGCGGCAGCTGGAAGCTGCGCGCCAGGCCGCGGCGCGTGCGCTGATGCGCCGTCAGGCCGTCCAGCGCCTCGTCGGCGAAGCGCACGCTTCCGGTCTCGTTGTGCAGTGTGCCGCAGATGCAGTTGACCAGGGTCGACTTGCCCGAGCCGTTCGGTCCGATCAGGCCGAGCCGCTCGCCCGGCTGCACCTCGAGGTCGATGCCGTCGAGCGCGACGAAGCCGCCGAAGCGCTTGCTGAGCCCGCTGACCTGCAGGAGCGCCGTCATCGCTTCCTCTTCTGGAACAGGCCGACGATGCCTTGCGGCGCCAGGATGACGAAGGCCACCATCAGCACGCCGGCCACCAGCACGTTGACGGCCGACGAGATCGTCACGCGCAGATACTCCTGCAGGCCGCCGACCAGCACCGCGCCGATCACGGGACCCAGCCAGCTGCCGGTGCCGCCGATCAGCGGCATGGCGATGGCGTTCACCGCATAGTTCAGGCTGAAGCCCGAGGCGGGGTCGAGATAGGTCACGTAAAAAGGCAGCGGCGCGCCGGCCATACCCATGAAGCCACCCGACAGGCCGGTGGCGATCAGTTTCAGCCGCAAGGTCGGCACGCCGGAGGCCTCGGCGGCCGCCTCGTCGTCGCGGATGGCGGCGAAGCCATAACCAAGGGCGGAGCGTTCGATGGCACGCGCCGTCGCCAGCACGATGACGCACATCCCCAGCATCAGCAGGAACAGGTACTGCACGTATTCGCCGCCGATCAGCGGCGCCACGCGTGGCCGCAGCACATAGGCGCCGCGCGCGCCACCGACGAAATCCCAGTTGGTGATCAGCGTCTGCACCACCACGGCCAGCGCCAAGGTGGCGATGGAGAAGAACACGCCGCGCAGCCTGAGCGTCAGATAGCCGGTGCCGATTCCGACCAAGCCCGCCAGCACGGCGCCGACCACGATCATCACCGGCAACGGCAGAGCAGGCACGAGCTTGTGCAGCACCACGGTCGAATAGGCGCCGATGGCGAAGAAGGCGGTGACGCCGAAGTTCACGTAGCCGGTGTAGCCGCCCAGGATGTTCCAGGCGGTGCCCAGCACGATGTACTGCGCCACCACGTAGGCCATGAAGAAGGCGTAGCTGTTGTTGTACCAGCGGCCGATCGCGAAGATCACCGCGGCGATGGCGATCAGCGCCAGGGTGAACGGCAGACCACGCAGACCCGGAGCGGCGCCGACGACCGTCTTATCGACCAAGGATGCCACTGGGCCGCACCGCCAGAGTGATGAGCAGGATGCCGAAGGCCACCGCCGGCGCCCACGACGGGCCGAAGAAGGTGGCCGTCAGGCTCTCGGCGATGCCGAGCGTCATGGCCGCGATCACCATGCCGGGGAAGCTGCCCAGCCCGCCCAGCACGACGATGGCGAAGACGCGGCCGATATACTCGCGGCCGATCGAGGGCTCGACCGGCTGGATGATGATCAGGCAGGCGCCGGCCAGCGCCGCCGTGGCGATCGAGAGCCCGAAGGCGATGCGCTTGATCTTGACCGGATCGGCCGCCATCAGCCGCAGCGCGCCCTGGTCCTGGGCCACCGCCTGGACGGCGCGGCCGACGAAGGTGCGCGACAGGAAGATCTGCAGGCCGACCACCATGACCATCGCCACCAGGAAGGGCACGAGCAGCCGCAACGGCAGGTCGAACAGGACAAGACTGATGCTGGGTCCGATATAGTTCGCCTGGACGGTCCGGTAGTCGACACCGAAGGTCAGCACCAGGGCGACTTCGGTGATGAACAGCAGGCCGAAGAAGAACGACAGGCCGCGCAGCGACTGGTCGTCGCGCCGCTCGAAAGCGACGTAGTAGACCTGATAGGCCCCCATGCCGAGCAGGTAGAAGAACGGCAGCGCGATCACCGCGGCCAGGATCGGATCGATGCCGAACACCGTGTTGCCGATGAAGGCGGCGTAGGAGCCCAGCAGGATGAAGGCCGGATGGGCGATGTTGACGATGTCGAGCAGGCCGAAGGAGATGGCAATGCCGACCGACACCGCGGCATAGAAGCCGCCGAGCAGCAGACCGGAGACGATGGCGTTGATCAGCAGGTCAGCGGAGAAGCCGTCCATGGCCGCCGGATCAATCTCTGTGCGTGGCGACGGTTCCGCAGGCCTGCGCAGACATTATGCCTCCCCTTGTGCGCACCCTTACGGATGCAGCCGTGGCGATGTTTCCGCCTTCGTGCGCAGCTCGCGCGGAAAGGAGGATGGCCGTCCGGCAGGCTTTTGACAATGGTTTCCGATCGTGGGACGAGGCACTGACTTTGTGCCATAAATCCGAAGACCTCCCCGCCTCCCAGCCAAGAGATTCTGCCGGCAATGCCATTAGCTCCTCCCGTTGGAGTCGTGATCGCAAATCACAACAACTGCGCCTTCGTCGAGAAGGCGATCGATTCAGTGGCCCACCAGACTGTCCGCGATCTGCAGGTCGTCGTCGTCGACGATGCCTCGACGGACGTGTCGGACGAGGTCATCCGCCGCTGCCTCGCGCGCCTTGGTGACACGCGGTTTCGCTACGTGAAGCTCGGGACCAACCTCGGCCAGGCCGGCGCCTTGCGGCGTGGCATGGGCGGGCTCGACACGCCGTTCGTCTGCTTCCTCGATTCGGACGACCTCTGGTACGACGACTTCGTCGCCCGGCACCTCGCAGTCCACATGAACGCCGACTTTCCCGTCGCGCTGACCTATTGCGATTCGCACATCATCGACGCCGACGACCGGATCCTGGCAGGGACCGCCTGGTGGTTCGATTCCGACAAGCCGCAGGCCAAGGTGCAGCGGGCGATCACGCCGGCGCTGACGCCGGCCTTCGACCCGGCCCGCGGCGAGCTCACCTATCCGCGCAGCGACGGCGTCACCTTCCATCCGCAGTGGACCCCGGCGGGCGCCACCAACACGACGGCGAGCATGATGTTCCGCCGCGCCTTCGTCGATCTCGTGCTCGTGCCGCCGAGCCACGAGCTCCGACTCTACGTCGACTTCTACCTGTCGACCTTCGCCTGCCTGATGACCGGCGCGATCGCCATCCAGGACGCGCTTTACGGCTATCGCATGCATGGCGGTAACAGCCATTCCGACGCCACCGTGCCCGGCGGCGCCTACAACTCCGCGAAGCGAGAGTGGGAGCCGATCCGCGCCTACGTGCTGAAGATGGTCCAGAGGGTCCTGCGCGACGAAGCCGAGGCGCTGCGGCTGACCTTCGGCGAGGAACGCCATTCGATTGCCGAGCGGCTGATGGCGGAAGCGGTCGGCGCACTGGCGATGGAACGCGCGGCGCCGGCGAAGGCACGGCTGCCGGAGCTGGTGCTGGGCCTGCTGGACGGGCTGTCGCGCCTCGGCCTGCGCGGGCGGTCGTGATGGTTCCAAACACCGTCATCCCGACCGGAGCCGCGCGCAGCGCGGCGAAGTGGAGGGACCTATTCTGTCGGCGCATCGTCAAGAACAGGTCCCTCGACTACGCCGCCTTTCAGGCAGCTCCGCTCGGGATGACGGATGAATAGAAGCGCCGTCTTCACCGGCGTGGCGCGGGACTGTGCCGTGCATCTGCCAGGTGTGCTCGATAACCTCACGCGCTTCGCGGCGGCTTATCGCGCGGCGTCCTTCCTGTTCGTCGTCAGCGACAGCAAGGACGACACGCGTGCGATCCTGGAACGCTGGCTGGCCGATGGGCGGTCCGGCCGGGTGATCGATCTCGGCACCCTGGAAGAGCGGCTGACAAAGCGGACCGAGCGGATTGCCTTCGCCCGCAACACCGGCCTCGACGAGATTGCCCGCAGCGGGCATGCCGGCCACGACCACCTCGTCGTCGCCGATCTCGACGATGTCTTGGCCCAGCCCGTCGACGCCGACGCCTTCGCCCGGGCGGCGGCCTGGCTCGATGGCGATCCGGCGCGCGCCGGCGTCACGGCCAGCGCCATGCCGCGCTACTACGACGTCTGGGCGCTTCGCCACGAGCGCTGGTGTCCCGACGATTGCTGGCATCCGATCTGGGGCCGCCCAACCGACGAGACCTTCGAAGCGGCCAAGTTCCGCGAAGTCTTCACGCGGCAGATCGTGATCCCATCGTCGCTGCCGCCGATCGCCGTGCGCTCGGCCTTCGGCGGGCTCGGCATCTATCGCCTGTCCGCCGCGCTAAAGGCCCGCTACCACGGCGTCGATGCAAAGGGGCACGAGACGTCCGAGCACGTCGCCTTCAACACGGCGATCGGCCGCGCCGGCGGACGGCTTCACATCTTCCCCGCGCTGCAGGTGCACGCGCCGCGCCAGCATCTCTACCAGCCGTCGGAATTCAAATGGCGCTGGCGCATGACCATGATGGCGCGGCGCACGGCCGAGATCGCGCGGCCGTCGTGGCGCCGGATGCTCGCTTCGACATGAAGGCGCTGATCATCGATCCGGCGGTGCACTCGCTGGGCGGCCACCACTTCAACGCGGTACAGCGCCTGCAGGCCGAGCTTGCCGGACGGGGCGTGGCCGCACCGTGCCTGGGATCGGCCTACGCCGATCGCCGCGTCGTCGAGGAGCTCACCTGCGCGCCGACATTCACGCGGTCAGTCTACGGACGATCCTATGCGACGTCTGGCGAGTTTGCCGACAGCGTCGAGGAGACCGGCCGGCAGTTGGCCGAGGCCATGCGTCGGTCGGGCACGCCCGATCTCGTCATCCTGCCCTGCTGCGATCAGGTGTCGGCGATGGCGCTGGCACGACAGCTGAAGCGCTCGTGGTCACGGCCACGGCCGCGCATCCTGCTGTGGCTGCTCTACGGACCGCATCATCTCAAGACACCGGACGATCCTTCGTCGGCAGGACTAGACCGCGAAGCGCGTGCCGCGTTCGCCGAGCTCGCCGCCACCGCGGGCGGCATCGAGGCCTATTGCGAGACCCCGGCGATGGCCGACTTCTATCGCGGCCTGGTGCCGTTCGAGGTCGGCGTCATGCCGGGCCCGGGACTGGCCGCGCGCGCCCGCGCCATCCGGGCGGCAGGCGGGCCGCCGGTCGTCGCCTGCATCGGCTTCGCCAATCGGGCCAAGGGCTATCGCCTGCTGCCGCAGGCCATCCGGCATGTCCTCGACCGTCATCGCGACGTCAGGTTCATGATCCACGGTATCGTCAAGGGATCCGATGCCGAGGCCGACCAGCCGATGTTCGATCGTCTGGCCACACTCGGCGAGCGGGTCGAGGTGCGCCAGGAGGTGCTCACCTCTGACGAGTATCTGGCCCGGTTGGCCGAGGCCGACCTGTTGCTGCTGCCCTACGACCCCGATGTGTACCGCCGGCGCGGCTCGGGGGTGTTCACGGATGCTCACCACGTCGGCATCCCCGTCGTCGCCCCGAAGGACTGCGCTTTTGCCCGGACGGCCTTCGACGACGGGTGGGGCGTGGCGATGACGGAATATGACGGCAAAAGCCTTGGTATTGCGGTCCTGGACGCTCTCGATCGACTGGCTTCGCTCAGCGCCTGTGCGACCGAGGCTGCCGGCCAGGTGCGCGACGACCTTGGCCGTGTCCTCAGTACCGCGGTCGAAGGCCTTGGCGACCGGCCGGCCGTCCTGGCCGGGCTTTTACGCCGATTCCGGCCGGGAAACGCGCCGAGACCTGCCTAAGTTCGGCTCGAATCGGCGTGCATTGACGGCAACTGTGGTAAGTTCCAGTGGTACAGCGATAGTCACGTTCAACCGTGGTTTTTCAAGGACATAGGACCCAGCGCTCAATGTTGCCGGCAAGACCAGCCCAGAAGCGGAACTCGGAACTGTCCGCCGCCCTCGCCCGCTGCCGCCACGCCCTGATCGGCATCGGCGTGTTCACGGCCGCCATCAACCTGCTGCAGCTGACCGGCCCGCTGTTCATGCTGGAAGTCTACGACCGCGTGCTGCCCGGCCGCAGCATCCCCACCCTGGTGGCGATCAGCGCCCTCGCGCTGGTGATGTTCGCCTTCCAGGGCCTGCTCGACATCCTGCGCAGCCGCGTGCTGGTGCGTATCTCGGCCTCGGTCGACGAGACGCTGAGCCATCGCGTCTTCGACCTCGCCACCAAACTGCCGCTCAAGGCCATCACGCCACCCTCCTTCCAGCCGGTGCACGACCTCGACCGCATCCGCTCGTTCACGTCGACGGTCGGCCCGGCGGCCTTCTTCGACCTGCCGTGGATGCCGCTCTATCTCGGCATCTGCTTCATCTTCCATCCGCTGATCGGCTGGGCGGCGACGGTTGGCGGCCTGATCCTGATCGGCATCACCATCGCCACCGAGTTTTTGAGCCGCCAGCCGGCGCGCGAGGCGGCCTCCGTCGCCGAGGGCCGCATAGGGCTCGCCGAAGCGAGCCGCCGCAATGCCGAGGTCGTGCAGGCCATGGGCATGTCGGCCCGTCTCAACACCCTGTGGCACGACCACAACCGGCGCAATCTCGCCGCCCAGCAGCGCGTCGCCGACATCTCGGGCGGCATGGCGGCACTCTCCAGGATCCTGCGCATGGTGCTGCAGTCGGCCGTGCTCGGCATCGGCGCGTGGCTGGTGATCAACCAGCAGGCCACCGCCGGCATCATCATCGCGAGCTCGATCCTGACCTCGCGCGCGCTGGCGCCGGTCGAAGTCACCCTCGCCCATTGGCGCAGCTTCATCTCGGCGCGCCAGAGCTGGCGGCGGCTGAACGGACTGCTCGGCGCGGTACCGGCCGAGCAGTCGCGCATGGACCTGCCGCGTCCCAAGGAGACGCTGACGATCGAAGCAGTCGGCATCAACCCGCCCGGCACCAACCGCATCGTCGTCCAGGGTGTCGCCTTCCAGCTCAAGGCGGGCCAGGGACTGGGCGTGATCGGGCCCAGCGCTTCGGGCAAGTCGTCGCTGGTGCGGGCGATCGTGGGCGTGTGGCCCGCCCTCCAGGGCAAGATCCGCATCGATGGCGCCGCCATCGACCAGTGGACGCCCGAGACGCTCGGCCCGCATGTCGGCTACCTGCCGCAGGACATGGAGCTGTTCGCGGGCAGCGTCGCCGAGAACATCTCGCGCTTCGAGCCCGACGCCCCGTCGGAAAAGGTGATCGCCGCGGCCAGGGCGGCCAGCGTCCATGAGCTGATCCTGGGACTGCCCAACGGCTACGAGACCCAGGTCGGCGATTCCGGCAATTCCCTGTCGGCCGGCCAGCGCCAGCGGATTGGGCTCGCCCGCGCGCTCTATGGTGATCCCTTCCTGGTCGTGCTCGACGAACCCAACTCCAACATCGACCGCGAAGGCGACGAGGCGCTGACCAAGGCGATCCTCGGCGTGCGGGCGCGCGGCGGCGTCGTCGTCGTGGTCTGCCACCGGCCGTCGGCGCTGGCCGGCGTCGACATGGTTCTGGTCATGCTGAACGGTCGCCAGCAGGCGTTCGGACCCAAGGAGCAGGTATTGCAGCCGCCGCCGCAGCAACAGCCGACGGCAACGCCGGCCGCACGCCTGGTCCAGCCGATGACGGTGCATGCCGGCGGCCGGCCGCAGGAGAAGGCACCGTGAACATCCAGCAATCCCTCCGCCGCCATCTCGCGATCGGCGTCGCCTCCGTGGCCGTCCTGATGTTCATCGTCTTCGGCTGGGGGACGCTCAGCGAGATCTCGGGCGCGGTCATCGCTCCGGGCAAGCTGGTGGTCGACAGCAACGTCAAGAAGGTGCAGCACCCGACCGGCGGCGTGGTCGGCGACCTCAGGGTCAAGGACGGCGACCGCGTCAAGAAGGGCGACATCGTGGTGCGCCTCGACGAGACGCAGGCCCGCACCAGCCTCGCCATCGTCACCAAGGCGCTCGACGAGATGGACGCGCGCCAGGCCCGCCTCGAGGCCGAGCGCGACGGCGCCGACAAGGTCACCTTCCCGGCCGATCTCGCCGCCCGCGACAAGGAGCCTGACGTCACGGCGGCAATGAAGAGCGAACAGCGCCTGTTCGAGCTGCGCCGCTCGGCGCGCGAGGGCCAGAAGGCGCAGCTGCTCGAGCAGGTCGACCAGCTCCGCCAGCAGATCGTCGGCAACGACGAGCAGGTGGCGGCCAAGACCAAGGAGATCGAGTGGAACCAGCAGGAGCTGGGCGGCATCCGCGGCCTGTGGAAGCAGAATCTGGTCCCGTTCAATCGCGTGACCACCCTGGAGCGCGACTCCGCGCGCCTGCACGGCGAGCGCGGCGCGCTGACCGCCTCGATCGCCCAGGCCAAGGGACGCATCGCCGAGATCCAGCTGAAGATCCTGCAGGTCGACGAAGACCTGCGCACCGAGGTCGGCAAGGAGCTGGCAGAGATCCGCGGCAAGCGCGCCGAGCTCACCGAGCGGCGGGTTGCGGCCGAGGACCAGCTGAAGCGCATCGACCTGGTGGCGCCGCAGGACGGCACGGTCTTCCAGCGCGCCGTCCACACGGTGGGCGGCGTGATCCAGGCCGGCGAGGTGCTGATGCTTGTCGTGCCCGACTCCGATGAGCTGATCATCGAGGCCAAGGTGGCGCCGCAGGACGTCGACCAGATCCACATCGGGCAGCCTGCCGTCGTGCAATTCGCCGCCTTCAACCGCCGGACCACGCCGGAGCTGAACGGCGAGGTGATCGGCCTCGGCGCCGACATCACCCAGGACGACAAGCGCAACGAGGCCTTCTACGCCGTGCGCATCCGCATCTCCGACAAGGAGCTGGCGCGCATGGAAGGCCTGCAGCCGATGGCCGGCATGCCGGTCGAGGTCTTCATCAAGACCTCGCCGCGCACGGTGGTGTCCTATCTCACCAAGCCCCTGCGCGAGCAGGTCGACCGGGCGTTCCGCGGGCGCTGACGGCCGGCGCCATCGGCGTCAGGTCAGGCGAATGAAGTCGTTGCCGGCGAATGGCCGGCTTCCCTGCTTGGCGTTCGCACCGTCGTTGCCGCCGTCCGCATTGGTATTGCCTTCGACGGTGTCGAAGCGCGCATCGTTCACCGACAGAACGAAGCCCGTGTGAGAGAAGGTCGCGCCGTCGCGGACGGCGAAGATGTAGCCTGGCTTGAGCTTCGAGCGACGCTCCTGCGGTGTCTGGAGCTCGGCCTGATTCACCAGCCGCCCTGAGGCCCTGGCGTCGTCGACGAGCGACGGTACCCCGACTTGCCGCTTGAACGGCATGCCGATCTTCAGCTCGCGGCAGGCTTGGTCGACGACGAAGCAGACGAAGCCCGCGCACCATAGCTGGTCCGCGCCGTCGCGCCCCGCCATGTAGAGCCTGACCCACGGGCCGAGGTTGTTGCCGCCGATCTCGATAGGCTTCTGTGCCAGGTGCTGCTTGGCGATCGTGATCGCAAGCTCGTCGAGCGGCATCGCACTGGCGTTCTCGATCTTTACGAGCACCTTTCGCATCGGCGCCGTCAACAGGTCCCACGTCTGTTCGTCGAGTTCCCCCGACGGTGGCCGCCCCTGGCTGGTCTGGAACGCCTTGAGCTGATCGGTGGTCGTTGGGCCAAAGTCCGAATCGAGGGGCGCCGCGAAGCCGTGGATCCGCAGCCACTCCTGCATGCGCTTGACGCCGGTGCCTCCCGCGCCCTGCTTGAGCAACCCCGGATAGGCAAGCTCGCGGGCAATGTGCGGAATGGCGGCCGCGCTGGCGTCGACGGCGACCGGGCTGACAGGCGGCGGCACTGCTGGATTGGCGGCGGGCGGCGCTGGCGTATTGGCGGCCACGGCCACTGCCGGATTGGCGGCCGGCGCCACTTGCTGTTCGACCGTCACGGCGCCGAGATCGACCAGAGCCTTCAGGATGACAGCGGCACCGAGCTGGCCAGACACGAACTCGGGATCGAATACCCCGTCGCGGACATACTTGCCTTTCTTGTAGTGCGTCGAGCCGCTCCACAGGTAGGGCGTGGGAATGCCGCGGCGCTTGTACTCGTTGTTGATGCCGTTGTAGCGGTGCCAGTTGAACAGGACGTTCGGCAGCGACCAGTCCGTGACGCGATCGAGCCGCTCGAACTGTATGGCGTCGCGCGCGCTCTGCTCCCAGGTGAACGGCGGCGCGCCGGCCGCCGGACGACCCGGAGGAACCTGGACGGTCCGTCCCGACAGCGGATCGCCGTTATGCAGATGCTGGTCGAACCGCATGCTGCATTCCATGCAATGGACGACGGCAACGAACCACCACGGCACCTGCGTGCCGGCGACCGCGGTCGTATAGCGTGCTTGGGCAGCGACGATCTTCTGGGCCATCGCCGTCGCCTGCTTCTGCCAGTCGGCGCTGCTGATCACGAGCGTATTCCAGAGCTGTCGGTAGTTTTCCGACCATTCGGCGCTGACCTGCGGGACGGTCGTCGGGGGCAGCGGCTCGGCGACAGGCGGCGGTGGTGGCGCGGCGGGGCCGGCGTCCGCGAAGTCGTTTGGCGGCAGGTCCTTGGCCCTGAAAGGGCGCTCATGATTGGCCGGCGCTTGGGCGGTTCCGAACGGCCACGCCAGGACGGCGCGGGTCAGCGCCTCCAGGCGGGTCCGGTAGCCGACGAGGCGATTGGCGGCAGCCTGAAGGTCGGCGAGGGCGAGCCGATCCAGCTCGTCGTCGATTTCACCCAGGAGATCCCGGAGCTGCTCCCTCTTTGCAGTGTCGCCTGCGTCTCTCGCCGCCCGGCTTTCGGCGGCGACCTTGGCGCGCAAGGCTTCGAGTTCGGCTTGTGTCTCTGGAAGTGTTGCCATGGCCCCGCTCCACCCCTATCTATTGCTTGAGGCGTATCGCCTTCATCTGCTCGGCAAAGACCTTGAGCTCGATCGATGCGTCGGTAAGGCCGGAGACGCGCGCCGCGGCGTCATTGCTTTGCGCCGCCGCCACCGCCTGATCGAGAGCCACCAGGTTCTTGTCCATCAGCAGGACCCAGCCTGCCAGCAGCTGGCGTTTGTTGGCCAGCATGCGCTCGGCCTCGGGCGAGCGGCCGCTGTCGGTCTCGTCGGAGCGCGGCACGACCAGGCTGCGCCGCATGATCTGGTACATCGGCGCCGTGGCCTTGCGCAGCTCGACCAACAGCATCCGCATCTCGGGATAGGCCCTGACCAGCTCTTGCCTGAAAGCTTCACGGCTGGCCGCGGTCGCCGCGGTCTTGAAGATCGGCTCGGCGACCTTGAGTGCGCCGGTGGTCGCGGCAACGACGCCTTGGGCGCCCACCACCGCGGCAGGCCCGCCAAGCGCCACACTTCCCGCCGAAACACCGGCGGCCGTGTTGGTCGCCAGAAGGGAGATGCGGGCGGCCAGCACGTTGGCCGCCTCGCCATTGGTCAAGCCGACAAGCGCCTCGTTGTAGGTCTTCAGGGATTTCAGCGAGGCCCGGAACGAGGCGGTGATGGGCGGATCGGCGATGTCGAGATAGTAGGCGGCGTTGTCGGGGTCGAAGACGGCCGGATTGAGTTGGCGACCGCCGACGGCTCGTTCTGCCTGTCCGACGATGTCGAGCACGGAATCGCCCTGCTCGTACTGTGCGTTGAATGCGAGGACATACGCGTTGTACTGCGGCACGCCCTGGGCGCAGCCCGCACCCAGGCAGCCCAACAAGAGCAAGACCAGCGCGGAAAGATGGCGTCTCGCGGCACCAACCATGTGCGCCCCCGGTGCATTCCAGCGCCGGTTTTCGCAGGTTCACTACTCAGCGAATGTGATCAAACGCACATCCGTGCACGCAGCGTGCAAATCATTCCGCCGGATTGGCAGCCTTCTCCCTGGCATCCGTGGCGCGGCGGCCTCGGGACCGCGTCAGCAGCCTGAAGAACAGCGGCACGAACAGGATGGCAACGAAAGTCGCCGCCAGCATGCCGCCGATCACGCCGGTGCCGATCGAATGGCGGCTGGCCGAGCCCGCGCCAGTGCTGATGGCAAGCGGCAGGACGCCCAGGATGAAGGCGAGCGAGGTCATGATGATCGGCCGGAAGCGCAGGCGGGCGGCCTCGATGGCGGCGTCGTAGACCGAGCGCCCCTGCTGGTAGCGCTGCGAGGCAAACTCGACGATCAGGATGGCGTTCTTGGCGGCGAGCCCGATCAGGGTGACCAGGCCGATCTGGAAATAGACGTCGTTGTCCAGGCCACGCAGCCAGATTGCCAGCAGTGCGCCCAGCACGGCGAAGGGCACGGCGGTCAGCACGGCAAGCGGCAGCGACCAGCGCTCGTACTGCGCGGCCAGGATCAGGAACACCATGATCAGGCCGAACACGAAGCCGAGCTGGCCCGAGCCGCGGGTCGCCAGCTCCTGGTAGGCCGAGCCGATCCAGCCGATGGTGAAGTCAGCCGGCAGCGTCTTGGCGACGACGTCCTGCATGGCGGCGATCGCCTGGCCCGACGAATAGCCCGGCGCCGGGCCGCCTAAAATCTTGGCGGCCGGGAAGATGTTGAAGCGGTCGACCGTGTCGGGACCGAGGATGCGGGTGAAGGTCACCAGCTCGTTCAGCGGCACCATGGCGCCGGTGTCGGCGCGCACGAAGACGTGGCGCAAATCGTCGGGCGATTCGCGGAAGTCGGCTTCGGACGACAGGCTGACGCGATAGGTGCGGCCGTACAGCGAGAAGTCGTTGACATAGAGGCTGCCGAACGAGCTCTGCATGGTCTCGAAGATGAGGTTGATCGGGATGCCGAGCGCCCGCGCCTTGTCGCGATCGACGTCGGTGCGATACTGCGGCACCGCGGCCGTGAAGGTGGTCTGCACGCCGCGCAGCTCGGGCCGCTGGTTGGCCGCGGCCACCACCTTGTTGGTCGCCTCGCCAAGGCCGCTCAGCGAGCCGCCGGACCGGTCCTGCAGGAAGAACTCGAAGCCGCCGGTGACGCTGATGCCCAGGATCGGCGGCGGGTTGAAGCCGATGACGATGCCGTCCTTGAAGTTGGCGTTGATGGCCGCCAGCGCCGGGGCGACGTTGCGCGCATCTTCCTTGGGATCGGTGCGCTGCGACCAATCCTTCAGGGTGACGAAGGAGATGCCGGAGTTGGTTTTTAACGCACGCGACAGCAAGTCGAAGCCGGAGAAGGTGACGACGTTGGCCACCGCCGGGTTCTTCATCAGCGCCGCCGTCGCCTCCTTGGTAACCTCGCGCGTGCGGGCGATCGAGGCGGCGGGCGGTAGCACCGTCACCATGAAGACGTAGCCCTGGTCCTCGGCCGGCACCAGGCTGCCCGGAATGCGCTGGAACAGCGCGATCACCGCGCCCAGCACGAGCACGAAGCCGATGCAGCCCAGCACGGTCCGGCGCAGCAGGAAGCCGACGCCGCCGGTGTAACGCGCCGTCAGCCAGGCGAAGAAGCGGTTGAACCAGGCGAACGGCCGCCACGGCGGGCCGTGCGCAGGCTTGAGCAGGAGGGCGGCCAGCGCCGGCGTCAAGGTCAGCGCGACGATGCCGGAAATCACGACCGAGACGGCGATGGTGACGGCGAACTGGCGGTAGAGCTCGCCCGCCAAGCCACCCAGGAACGACACCGGGATGAACACCGCGCACAGCACCAGGACGATGGCGATGACCGGGCCGGTCACCTCCTGCATGGCCTGGATGGCGGCGTCGCGCGGGCCCTTGCCCTCGGTCGACATGATGCGCTCGACGTTCTCCAGCACGACGATTGCGTCATCGACGACGATGCCGATCGCCAGCACCAGGCCGAACAGGGTGAGCAGGTTGATGGAGAAACCCAGCACGTACATGCCGGCGAAGGTGCCGATGATCGACACCGGAATGGCGATGACCGGGATGATCATCGCCCGCACGCTCTGCAGGAACAGGAAGACGACCAGCACCACCAGCGCGATCGCCTCGACGAAGGTGATGGCGACCTCCTCGATCGAGACTTCGACGAAGCGCGTCGTGTCGAACGGGATGTCGTAGCGCAGGCCGACCGGAAAGCGCTTGGAGATATTCTCCATGGCCTCCCTCACCGCCGCCGCGACCTGGATGGCGTTGGCGCCGGGCTGCAGGTAGACCGCGATCGGCACCGCCGGCGAGCCGTTGAAGGTGCCGGAGAAGCCGTAGAGCAAGGCGCCGAGCTCGACGCGCGCCACGTCCTTGAGACGGAGCGCTCCACCATTCTCCTCCGAGCGGATGATGATCTCCTCGAACTGGGTGCGGTCGACCAGGCGCGGCGGGGTCGTTACCGAGTAGGTGAAGACCTGCGGCCGGTTCATCGGCTCCTCGCCGAAGCGGCCGGCGGCGAACTGCTGGTTCTGCTCGCGCACCACGGTGGCGATGTCGGCGGGCGTGAGGTTGTACTGGGCAAGCTTGTCGGGCCGGAGCCAGATGCGCATCGAATAGTCCGAGGCGCCGAACAGGGCGGCGTCGCCGACGCCCGGCAGGCGGCGCAGCTCGTCGAGCACGTTCACCAGGGCGTAGTTGCTGATGTAGATCGTGTCGTAGCGGTCCCCCGGCGACGACATGGTGATGACCTGCAGGATCGAGGTCGAGCGCTTCTGCACCACCAGGCCCTGGCGGCTGACCTCGCCCGGCAGCAGCGGCAGGGCGCGCTGCACGCGATTGTTGACGTTGATGGCGTTCTGGTCGGGGTTGGTGCCGATCTCGAAGGTGACTGTGAGGCTCATGGTGCCTGAGCCGGTCGAGGTCGACTGCATGTAGATCATGCGCTCGACGCCGTTGATCTGCTGCTCGAGCGGGGCGGCCACCGTGGCGGCAATGGTCTCGGCCGTGGCGCCGGGATAGGTCGCCGAGACGATGACCTCTGGCGGCACGATCTGCGGATACTGCGAGATCGGCAGCACGCGCATCGCCACAAGGCCCGCCAGCACGATCACGATCGACAGCACGGAGGCGAAGACCGGCCGGTCGATGAAGAATTTCGAGATCATTGCTTGCCGGCCCCGGCCGGCGGCTTGAATGGCACCGGGTTGACGACGGCGCCCGGACGGACGCGGATCACGCCGTCGACCACGATGCGGTCGCCCGGCGCCAGGCCCTTGCGCACGATGTAGCCGTCGGGCAGCTCGCGGTAGATGCGCACCGGACGGGCGCGCGCCACATTGTCCTTCTCGACGAGATAGACGAACGGCCCGAGCGGGCCCTGGGAGATCGCGATCTTCGGGATCACGATGGCGCCCGGCATGACGATGCCCGTCATCTTCACGCGCACGAATTGCCCGGGCAGCAGGGCGCCATCAACGTTGGGGAAGATGGCACGGGTCAGGATGGTGCCGGTGCGGGCATCGACGGTGCGCGAGCGCGTGTCGACCGTGCCGGTGTGCGGGTAGACGGCGCCGTCGCCGAACTGCAGCTCGACCTTGACGTTCTTGGAATCGAACAGCTCCTCGGGCGACTTGTCGATCTCCTGCAGCTGGCGCAGCTCGGAATCGGTGAAGGTGAAGTTGACGTAGGCCGGGTCGAGCTGGGTGATGGTGGTGAGCAGCGTGTCCTGCGCCTTGATCAGCGTGCCCTCGGGCGGCGACACCAGGCTGGTCGGGCCCTTCACCGGCGCCTTGATGGTGGTGAATTCGATGTTGAGCTTGGCCGTCAGCACATCCGCCTCGGTCGACAGCACCGCGGCGCGCGCCTGGTCGCGAGAGGCGACGGCGTCTTCGTAGGCCTTCTGCGTGGCGACCCGCTGCGCCGCGAGACCCTCCTGGCGCCTAAAATTCTCCTCGGCCTGGATCAGCTGGGCCCTGGCCTGGGCTGCCTGGGCGTTGGCGCGGGCCAGCGCCGCCTCGTAGGTGCGCGGGTCGATGCGGAACAGGACCTGGCCGACATCGACGACGGCGCCTTCCTGGTATTCGCGCTTCAGCAGCACGCCACCCACCTGGGCGCGGATTTCGACGACGCGGAAGCCTGCCACGCGGCCGGAAAAGTCGAGCGGAAGTGCTACGTCGGCGGTCTTCACCTCGACCACGCCGACCTGCGCGGGCGGCGGCGCGCTGGCTGCCGGCGCGGGCTTGGGCCGGTTCCACCAGAAAGCCGCGCCGACCAAGATCGCAGCGATGACGGCGATCGCAACGATGCGCCCCGTCCAACGCGCCATCATTGACTCATTCCCTTCCCTGTCGCCCGGCTTTACTTTCCCCCTTTCAATCGAGGGGGAGCCGCCATGGCACTATACGAACTCAGAACATACACGCTCTACGTCGGCAAGATGGCCGAAGCGGTCAAGTTGTACCAGCAGTTCGGCTTTCCGGCCCTGCAGAAGGGCGGCCACGACAAGCACCTGATCGGCTACTTCCAGGGCGACACCGGGACGATCAACCAGCTCGTCCATCTGTGGAAATTCGAGGATGACGCCGACCGGCGCAAGCACTGGGCGGCGGTGTTCGCCAACACCGACTTCACCGAGGGCTTTGCCGCCAAGTTCCGGCCGCTGGTCATGACACAGGAGGTGAAGCTGCTGAACGCCGCGCCCTGGGGGCCGCACCCCTGATGCCCATGAAACCCATCTTCCCTCCGAGCGCCGGCAAGACGCTGGCGCCCTACTCGCCCGGCGCCTTGGCCGACGGCGTGGTCTATGTCGCGGGCACCTTGGCGCTCGACAAGGACGCCAACGTCGTCCATGTCGGCGACGCCGCCAAGCAGACTGAGCATGTGCTGGAGACGATCAAATCGGTGATCGAGACCGCCGGCGGCACCATGGCCGACGTCACCTTCAACCACATCTTCATCACCGACTGGGCCAACTACGGCGCGATCAACACCGTCTATGCCAAGTACTTTCCCGGCGACAAGCCTGCGCGCTACTGCATCCAGTGCGGGCTGGTGAAGAAGGAAGCGTTGGTCGAGATCGCGACGATCGCCCATATCGGCAAGTGACGGCCAAGGCTGGCCTCACGGCGCTCGAGGCGCAGGTCGCGCGCGACCTCGAGCTGACGGCGCATCCGCACATGGAATGGATGGTGCCGCGCCTGCACGCGGGCAAGCCCGCGCTCGACGTGCTGATCGTTGGTGCGGGCCAGTCGGGCATCGTCACTGCCTTCGGCCTGATGCGCGAGCGTGTGCGCAACATCCTGGTGGTCGACCGCGCCCCCTGTGGCAAGGAGGGCCCGTGGGTCACCTTCGCCCGCATGCCGACCCTGCGCAGCCCCAAGCTGCAGACCGGGCCCGACCTCGGCATGCCGAGCCTCACCTTCCAGGCGTGGTACGAGGCCCAGCACGGCGCAAAAGCCTTCGCCGACATGAACTTGATCCCGAGCGTCGACTGGCACGAGTACCTGATGTGGTTCCGGCGCGTGCTCGGCATTCCTGTGCGCAACGACGTCGCCGCGACCGCCATCGCGCCCGGCCGGCTTGACGACGGCGGGCCATGCCTGCTGGTGACGCTCTCGACCGGCGAGGTTTTGGCCGCGCGCAAGGTCGTGCTGGCCACCGGCCAGGACGGCACCGGCGAATGGTGGATGCCCGACTTCGTGCGCAACCTGCCGGCCGATCGCCGCGCCCATACCTGCGAATTGGACATCGACTTCACGCGCCTCGAGGGCAAGGTCGTGGCCGTGCTGGGCGCCGGCGCCTCGGCGATGGACAACGCCGCCGTGGCGCTGGAGCACGGTGCTGAGGTCCATCTCTTCTGCCGCCGCCGGCCGACCGGGGTGCAGCGCTTCCGCTGGCTCACCTTCGCGGGCTTCCTGCGCCACATGGGCGACATGCCCGACCTCTGGCGCTGGCGCTTCATGGCCAACATCCTGAACGCGCGCGAAGGCTTTCCGCCCGACACCTTCGAGCGCGTCATGGCCTTTCGCGACACCTTCACCATGCAGGTCGAGCGCGCCTGGACCGACGCACGCATGGAGGACGGCCGCATCCGCCTGGAAACCACCCGCGGGCCGTTCCATGCCGACTTCGCGATCTGCGGCACCGGCATTCGCCAGAACGTGCACTTGCGGCCCGAGCTCGTGCCCTTCGCCGACAAGATCGCCCTGTGGCGCGACCGCTTCACGCCGCCCTCGGGCGAGGAAGACGAGCTGCTCGCGAACTATCCCTACCTCGGCGCGGATTATCAGTTCCTTGAGAAGACGCCGGGCGAGGCGCCGTGGCTCGGCGACATCCATCTCTTCGGCATCGGCTCGACCTTGAGCTTCGGCGTCTCGGGCAGCAGCATCAACGGCATGACCATTGCCGTGCCGAAGCTGGTGGCCGGCCTCACCCGCGGCCTGTTCGCGGGCGACCTGCAGCGTCACTGGCAGTCGCTGCTCGCCTACGACACCAAGGTGGTCGACATCGACTGGAGCCGGGTCAAGACCGGCTAGCGACTCGCGCTCCCTCCCCTTCGCGGAGTCCGCGAAGGGGAGGTGTCGCCGTCATACGGCGACGGAGGGGTCAGGGGCAGCAATGATGATGCTCATGACCCCTCCGTCGGCGTAAGACGCCGACACCTCCCCAGCTACGCTGGGGAGGAAATGATGCGCTGGTCGCCATCATCCAGCGCCATCGGCATGCCGGCGCGGATCAGTTCGGCGTTGGGCACCATCACGGTCAGGCAATACAGCCGGTCCGATCCGACATTCTCGACGACGTGGTCCATGCCGGGCCGCAGCACCAGCGTGTCGCCCTTCTCCATGTCGTAGGTCGCACCATCGCAATGGGCGCGGCCGCTCCCCTCCAGCACATAGAACATCTCGTGGGCGTGATCGTGATGGTGCAACGGCGTCTTGCCGTCCGTCTCGAAGATCTCGACGGCCGACAGGAACGGCGCCCGATCGGCCACCGGATCGACCGTCATCACGAACTTGTTGGTGTCGGCGGGCGAGATGCGCGAAACGCGGCAGTCGCGCGCTCTGCGGAACAGCGGCTTGTCCATGTTCCGGATTGAGCAACACTCGGGCCGAACCGGCAAGCCGGGGTAGCAAAACGCTGTGGTCAGTGGCACGCTCCCCGCATACTGTTCACCAACTCCATGGTGGTTGCCCAATGACAGCGGCCAAGCGGCAGTTGCGCTTTGGTGCCTTCTTCAGCGTTCCGGGTTGTCATCCGACAGGCTGGCGGCATCCCGACGCGATCTGCGAGACCGACCTCGACTTCCGGCTGCTCGCCGACATGGCGCGCACGGCCGAGCGCGGCCTGCTCGACTGCATGTTCTTCCAGGACAGCGTCGCCATTCCCGGCAGCACCGCCGTCTACGGCGCGAAGCCGTTCCGGGTGAAGAACGGGCGCCAGGCGCACATCGAGCCGATGAGCGCCATCGCCGCCCTCGGCGCGATCACCAAGCACATCGGGCTCGTGTCGACCTGCACCACTTCCTACAACGAGCCCTACAACGTCGCGCGCCGCTTCCTCACCATCGACCATATCAGTGGTGGCCGCGCCGGCTGGAACCTCGTGACCTCGCAGGCCGAGGACGAGGCGGTGAATTTCGGCCGCGACCAGCATTTCGAGCACGGCATCCGTTACGACCGCGCCGCGGAGTTCCACGACGTCGTGATCGGCCTGTGGGACAGCTGGGAGGACGATGCCTTCCTGCGCGACAAGGCAAGCGGCCAGTGGTTCGACTACGACAAGATGCACATCCTGCGGCACAAGGGTAAGCACTTCACGGTGCGCGGGCCCTTGAACGTCGCGCGCTCGCCCCAGGGACGGCCGGTGGTGGCGCAGGCGGGATCGTCGGACGTCGGCATGGAGCTCGCGGCGCGCACGGCCGACATGGTGTTCACCGCGCAGACCACGATCAAGGAAGGCCAGGATTTCTGCAACGACATGCGCTCGCGCATGGCGAAGTACGGGCGCGGGCCGGAAGACATCCGCATCTTCCCCGGCATCATGCCGATTGTCGGCCGCACCGAGGCCGAGGCGCAGGAGAAGTACGAGGAGCTGCGCGGCATGGTCGACGACGGCGTCGGCATCGCCGGCGTGGCGCGGCTGGCGGGCGGCGTCGACATCTTCGCCTGCGATCCCGACGGCCCGCTGCCCGAGCTCAAGCCCAGCAATGCGGCACGCGCGCGCCAGGAAATGATCATCGCCATGGGCAAGCGCGGCATGACCATCCGCCAGATCGGCCGCGTGCTCGCCATGAGCCAGGCCCATCGCGTGCTCTACGGCACGCCCAAGCAGCTCGCCGACGACATGCAGGCCTGGCTGGAGGCCGGCGCCTGCGACGGGTTCAACCTGCTGTTTCCGCACTATCCCAAGCCGCTCGAGGACTGGGTGACCATGGTCATCCCCGAGCTGCAGCGGCGCGGCATCTTCCGCACCCAGTACGAGGGCAAGACGTTCCGCGAGAATCTCGGCGTGCCGATCCCGCCGAACATCCATACGAAGAACCGCACCAGCGTGCAGGTCAACGCGGCGGCGTCCAATGACTAAACAGCTGCGATTGGGTGGCTTCTTCAGCGTGCCGGGCAACCATCTGGCGGGCTGGCGCCATCCCGACGCAATCCCGACGTCGGACATGGACTTCCAGCAATACGCCCACATCACCCAGGTCGCCGAGGCCGCCAAGTTCGACACCATCTTCTTCCAGGATACGGTCGGCGTGGCCGGCAGCCGGGCGCTGGCCCGCGGCGAGCGCACCCGCGCCAAGCTCTCGCGCACCGTCAAGCTCGAGCCCACCGCGACGCTCGCCGCGCTGGCCATGGTCACCAACCACATCGGCCTCGTGGCCACGGCGACCACGACCTACAACGAGCCCTACAACATCGCCCGCCGCTTCGCCTCGATCGACCATATCAGCGGCGGTCGCGCCGGCTGGAACCTGGTGACCTCGCAGATCGAGGATGAGTCGGAGAACTTCGGCTTCGACGAGCACCTGGCCCATGCCGACCGCTACGAGCGCGCCGAGGAGTTCTACGAGGTCGTCACCGGCCTGTGGGACAGCTGGGAAGACGGCGGCCTTTTGCGCGACAAGAAGAGCGGCATCTACATGGACCGCGACAAGGTCCATTTCCTCGATCACGTCGGCAAGCACTTCAAGGTCAAGGGCCCGCTCAACATCACGCGCTCGCCGCAGGGCTGGCCGGTGGTGGCACAGGCGGGCTCGTCCGAGGCCGGCCGTGAGCTCGCCGCGCGCACGGCCGATGTTGTCTTCACGGCCCAGACCAAGATCGATGAGGCGAAAGCCTTCTATGCCGACATCAAGAGCCGGGCGGCGCGCTACGGCCGCGGGCCGGAGGACATCAAGATCATGCCGGGCCTCACGCCCGTTCTCGGCCGCACCATGGAAGAGGCGCGCGAGAACTACGAATACCTGCAGTCGCTGATGCCCGACGACGTCGCCCTGCAGTCGCTGTCGCATATCTCGGGCGGGCTCGATCTCACCAAGTTCCCGCTCGATGGCCCCCTGCCCGAGCTGCCGCCCAGCAACGCCGCCAAGGCACGTCAGGCGCTGGTGGTACGCACCGCGCGCGAGCAGAACATGACCCTGCGCCAAATCGCGCGCCACACCGCGGCCGGCACCGGCCATCGCGTGCTCGTCGGCACGGCCGAGTACATGGCCGACGAGATGGAGAAGTGGTTGAAAGAAGATGCGGCCGACGGCTTCAACGTCGTGTGCAACCATTATCCCAAGCCATTCGAGGATTTCTGTCAGCAGGTCGTGCCCGAGCTGCAGCGCCGCGGCATCTTCCGCACCGAGTACCAGGGCACCACCCTGCGCGATCATTTGGGCTTACGCGTTCCAGAGAACCGATACACGCGCCAGGCGAGGGAAGGCCTGGCAAGGGAGGCGTCATGAAGAAACTTGCTCTCGCCGCCGCGAGCGGCATTGCGGCACTGGCATTGGCGACCACGGCCTTCGCGCAGGGTCCGACCGAAAAGGTGCGCAAGCTCAACCTCTATTCCTGGCCGCAGGCGGCGCTGCCGCAGAGCTACCAGGCCGCCCAGCTCATTGCCCAGCAATGGCGCCAGCTTGGGCTGGATGTCGAGGTCAAGCCCTTGCAGCGCCAGCAGCAGACCCAGACCATCTGGTTCAGCCGCGACAAGTGGGACGTCACCATGTGGCGCATGGTCGGCCGGCCCGAACGCAGCGACCCCGACGAGTTCCTCTACAGCCTCTACCATTCGAGCTACGCCGAGAAGGGCTACAACTTCATCGGCTACATCAATCCCGAGTACGACAAGCTTGCGGAGAAGCAGCGCACCCAGCTCGACCGCGAGGAGCGGCGCAAGACCGCCTTCGAGATGCAGAAGATCATCGACCGCGACCAGCCGCAGGCCTTCCTGGTCCATCCGAAGTATGCCCAGGCCTTCAACAAGGCAGTGTTCAAGGAAGACACCGTCGTCAACCAGAGCGGCATCGGCATCCGCAACATCTGGACCTTCCTCGCCATCCAGCCATTGGGCGCGCAGAAGGACCTGATCATCAACAGCAACGAGGTGATCAACGCCACCAACCCGCTCTATATCGGCGGCGCGGTCGACAGCTGGGTCACCGACCTGATCTGGGACCGCATCATGCGCATCGGTCCCGACGGCATGCCGAGGCCGTGGGCGGCCGAGAGCGTCGCCTGGGTCGACGACAAGACCGTCGACATCAAGCTGCGCGCGGGCATGAAGTGGCACGACGGCAAGCCGGTGACGGTCGACGACGTCGTCTTCTCCTTCCAGGTGCCGGCCGGCGACAAGGCGCCGATGTACAAACCGTTCGTGACCGACATCGTCGCGATCGAGCAGACCGGCGACATGAGCCTGCGTTTCAAGCTCAAGCAACCCAACACCACCTTCTTCACGGCGTCGCTCTCCAAGATCAACCTGATCCCCAAGCACATCTGGGAGCCGGTGCTGAAGGATCTCGCGGGCAAGCCGGAAACGGCCGAGCAGCTCAAGGAGGTTTCCAAGATCGGCTCCGGTCCGTTCAAGCTGGTGCGCTGGGCGCCCAATGAGGAGATCCTGCTCGAGCGCTTCGGCGATCACTTCCAGGCGCCCAAGGTCGCGCGCTGGATCATGCGCATCGTGCCCAACGCCGAGGCGACGCTCGGCATGCTGAAGCGCGGCGAGATCAACTTTTTAGGCATGTTCGGCGGCGACGTCGAGGTGCTGCTGAAATTCGCCAAGGAGAACCCCGACATCGCCGTCAGGAGCGAGGTCGATATCGGCTTCGAATACGTGGCGTTCAACAACCGCCGCCCGCCGTTCGACGACGTCAAGTTCCGGCGGGCGCTGTCGCTCGCCATCGACCGCCGGCTGATGGTGAGCGCCGCCTGGCAGGACTACGCCATCCCGGCCAACAGCCACGTGTCGCCGGTACTGAGCTACTGGCACGATCCCGCGGTCGACAACATGAAGACGGGTCTGGCCGAGGCGAAGAAGCTGCTGCAGGACGCGGGCTACCGCCTGGTTGGCGGCAAGCTCTACTACCCGGTCGGCAAGCAAGAGAAGCTGACGACGGAGTAAGATGATGTCTTCGCTGGGGGCGCGCCACTCCAGTGGCGCGTCATGGTCTACTAGTCCGAAAGAAAGACGCGCCACTGGAGTGGCGCGCCCCCAGCGATGAGACTCGTCCTCGAGCGCTTCACGCACAACGCGTTGGCGTTGCTCGCCGTCACTACGCTGCTGTTCTTCATGTTCCGGCTGATGCCAGGCACGCCGCTCGCCGCCTTCATCAACGAAAACCTGAACGCCGACCAGCAGCAGGCGATGCTGGAGCAGTTCGGCCTCGATAAGCCGATGTGGCAGCAGTACTTCATCTATCTCGCCAACCTCCTGCAGGGCGAGATGGGCCTCTCCTTCTTCCAGCGCCGGTCGGTCATGACCATCCTGCTGGAAGTGCTGCCCAACTCGGTGATCCTGACACTCACCTCGCTGATCATCGCCTACATCTTCGGCGTCCTGGCCGGCGCCTGGCTCGCCTGGAAGCGCGGCAGCTGGATCGAGCGAGTCGCCGTGCCGGCCGTGCTGGCGACCCGCGCCGCGCCCGAGTTCTGGATCGGCATGGTCCTGCTGGCGCTGCTCTCCTTCAACGCCGGCTGGTTCCCCTCGGGTGGCGCCTCGAGCCCTGGCCTCGCCTACGACAGCAACTGGGAGCGCATCTTCTCCCTGGACTACCTCCACCACCTCGCCCTGCCGGTGCTGACGCTCGCCCTCTACCTGCAGGGCCTGCCGCTGCTCTTGATGCGCTCCAACATGCTGGAAGTGATGCACGAGGAGTTCGTCACCATGGCGCGCATGAAGGGCTTGAGCGAATGGCGCATTGTGATTGGCCATGCCGCGCGAAACGCGCTCCTGCCGGTAGTCACCGCCTTTGCGCTCGGCGTCGGCCTGTCGATGGGCGGCAATGTGGTGATCGAGACCGTCTTCAGCTGGCCCGGCATCGGCCGCCTCTTGGTGCAGGCCGTCTCGGTCCACGACTATCCCCTGGCGCAGGGCGCCTTCCTGATGATCGCGCTGGTGCTGGCGCTGATGAACTTCGTCGCCGACCTTTTATATATGGTCCTCGACCCGCGGGTGAGCCATGGCCGAAAGGGCTGACGCCGTGCCCCCCGCCCGCGCAGGCTGGCCATTGCTACCGGTGCTGCGGCGCATGGCGGCGATGCCGCTAAAAGATCCGTTCGCCTTCGCGGGCGTCCTGATCTACCTGCTGTTCGCCCTGGTCGCGCTGTTCGCCGACCAGCTCGCCCCCATCGATCCGATGGAGATCCTGTTCACCAAGGCGGGCAAGCTCGCGGCCAATGTCCCGCCCGGCGCCGAGTTCCCGCTGGGCACGACCAACCTCGGGCGCGACATCTATGCCCAGCTCGTCTACGGCACCAGGAGCGCCCTCGCGGTCGGCCTGTCGGCCGCCATCATCGTCGCCACGGTCGGCACGATCGTCGGCCTGCTGGCGGGCTACTTCGGCGGCACGACCGATGCCGTGCTGATGCGCATCGCCGACATGGCGCTCAGCCTCCCCTTCCTGCCTTTCGTCATCGTGCTGACGGGCTTCTTGGGCGCCAGCACCTCCAACATCGTGCTCGCCGTCGCCGTGCTGCTGTGGCCCAGCTCGGCGCGAGTGATCCGGAGCCAAGTGCTGACCCTGCGCGAGCGCGCCTATGTCGAGGCGGCGCGGGTCACCGGCGCCAGCGCCTGGCGCATCCTGTTCGTGCACATCGCGCCCAATATCCTGCCGCTCAGCTTCGTCTATGCCGCCATCGCCATCGGCTGGGCAATCATCACCGAGGCGAGCGTCAGCTTCCTGGGCTTCGGCGATTCGACCAGCGTGTCGTGGGGCATGATGCTGCAGGACGCCTTCACCTCGCAGGCCCTGTCGCGCGGCCAGTACGCCTGGTTCGTACCGCCCGGCATCTGCATCATCCTGGTCGTGGTCGCGGGCTTCTTCATCAGCCGCGGCTACGAGGAAGTCTTCATGCCGAGGCTGCGCGGAAGATGATCCTCGAGGTCGACAACCTGCAGATCCACTACAGCACGCGCGACGGCACGGCGCGCGCCGTCGACGGTGCATCCTTCGTCGTGCCCGAGGGCCGCATCGTCGGCCTGGTGGGCGAATCGGGTTGCGGCAAGACCACGGCGGTGCGCGCCATCATGGGCGTTCTGGCGGAGAACGGCCGGCAGGCCGGCGGCCGCGTCGTCTTCAAGGGTCAGGCGATGGACGAGGCGACGACCCGCCGCCTGCGCTGGCGCGACATCGCCTACGTGCCGCAAAGCGCCATGAGCTCGCTCGACCCGGTCTATACCGTTGGCTCGCAGCTGATCGAGGTTTTAACCAAGCGGGGCGGCTTTTCACGTACAGCGGCGCGCGCCCGCTCGGTCGAGCTGTTCGACCTGGTGGGCCTCAATGAGCGGCGGCTGGCCGACTATCCGCACCAGTTCTCCGGCGGCATGCGCCAGCGCGCCGCCATCGCCATCGCGCTCGCGCTGGAGCCCAGCCTGCTGCTGGCCGACGAGCCGGTGACGGCGCTGGACGTCATCGTCCAGCGCCAGATCCTCGACGTGCTGCGCTCCCTGCAGCAGCGCCTGAAGGTTTCCATGGTGCTGGTCACGCACGACATCAGCGTCGTCGCCTATCTCTGCGATGAGGTCGTGGTGATGTATGCAGGCCAAGTCGTCGAAAGCGGCCCCGTGCGCGAGGTTCTGGCCCGGCCGCGCCATCCCTACACGATGGGCCTGCGCAACGCCTTCCCCGACCTTTTGTCCGACGCACTGGAGCTGGTGCCGATCGGCGGCAGCCCGCCGGACCTCCGGGAGCCTCTCTCTGGCTGCCGCTTCGTGCCGCGCTGCCCGTTCGCCCAGCCCGCCTGCAGCCTCGACACCGCGATGAGCGGCAACGGCGCCCATCAATCGGCCTGCCGCCGCGACAGCGAGGCCGACACCCTTCGTACAGCCGCATTGGATCCCAGGACATGGCAGCGCTCGTCGAGCTTCGCGATGTCGTAAAACATTTTCCGGTGACGCGCTCCCTGGGCGAGATCGTCCGCGGGGCGCACCCGGCCGTGCACGCGCTCGACGGCGTCACCTTCGACGTGGGCGATGGCGATGCCGTGGCCATCGTGGGCGAATCGGGCTGCGGCAAGACCACGCTCGGCCGCTTGATGCTGAAGCTGGTCGAGCCCACCGGCGGGGCCATCACCTTCGCCGGCGCGCCGATGGCCGGGCTGGCCGGCGAGCGACTGCGCGACTTCCGCCGCCAGGCGCAGCTCGTGTTCCAGAATCCGTTCGACGCCCTCAATCCACGCTTCACGATCTATCGCGCCGTCGTCGAGCCCTTGATCAATGCCGGCATCGACAAGGCCGAGCACGCCGACCGCGTCGCCTCGGCCTTCCGCCGCGTCCATCTCGCCGATTTCGACCGCTACTTCGACCGCTATCCGCACCAGCTGAGCGGCGGCCAGCTGCAGCGCGTGGTCATGGCGCGCGCCCTGGTGCTGGGGCCGCGCTTCCTGGTGGCCGATGAGCCGGTCTCGATGCTCGACGTCAGCGTGCGCGCCGGCATTCTGGCGCTGCTGCGCGAGGTGCGCGAGACGATGGGGCTTACCGCCGTCTACATCTCCCACGATCTCGCGCTGGTGCGATACCTCTGCGAGCGCACCCTGGTCATGTATCTCGGCCGCGTCGTCGAGGATGCGCCGACCGAGGAGATCGTGCGACGGCCGCGTCATCCCTACACCCAGGCCCTGGTCGCCGCCGTGCCGGTGCCCGACCCCGACCAGTCGCGCCAGCCCCTGCCGATCAAGGGCAACGTCCCCGACGCGCGCGAGCCGCCCAGCGGCTGCAGTTTCCGCGACCGCTGTCCCCATGCGATGCCGCGCTGTGCCGCGGAAACGCCCTTGCTCAGGGCGACCGCCGACGGCCACCGCATCGCCTGCCATCTGGAGTGAGCACATGAGGCGCACTCTTCTGCTCCCCATGCTCGCCTGGTCCTTGCCAGTCGATGCACAACCTTCACAGACCGTCCCGAGCACAACGCTCGTGACGGCCGCGAGGCAAACGCCCCTGAAAATGATCGACTACGGCGAAGAGCGCTGCGACGGCGACACGACCGTCGAGGCGTGGCTCGCGTCGCTGGTGGTCAAGGAAGCACGCACCATCACCTGGACCGGCGGCAAGTGCGTGCTGGTGAACGACATGCGTCCCGGCATCGACGCCTCGTCCTGGCCCTATTGCGCCCAGGCCACGATTACCCTCGCCAAGCCGAAGAACCGCAAGGACCAGCCCACCGTCGAGATCTACTTCGAAAAGCCCGATCAGGGCCGCCCGGGGAAGGCTTATGCCTTTCGCGGCGTGATGGAGACTCGCGACAACGGGCCGGACTATATTCGCTTCCGCAGGGATTTCGAGGCGGTGTGGGAAGAACGCTTCCCGTCGCCGCCGCCGAAACCGCGCTGCAAGGACGAGTAACATGCCCGACGCCACGCTGAAGAACGCCCCGACGGCCTGCGATCCGGTCACGCTCGAGATCGTGCGCGGCGCCGTTCGCGCCGCACAGGCCGAGATGGAGGCGCTGATCGAGCGCACGGCCATCTCCGCCTTCATCCGCGAGAAGAAGGATTTTTACACCGCCCTGTTCGACGCCGACGGCATCATGGCGGTGGGCTCGAACCTGCCGGTGTTCGGCGACATCTGCAGCCCGGTGTTTCGCGATTTCCCGCCCGACACCATGCGGCCGGGCGACCTCTACTGGTACAACGACTGCTACGGCTCGCGCGGCGCCATCTCGCATTCCAACGACCAGGTGCTTCTGGCGCCGGTGTTCCACGATGGCCGCCGCTGCGGCTTCGTCATGGGCTGGGCGCACTTCTCCGACATCGGCGGGCTGCGCGCCGGCTCGATCAGCCCCGACACCACCGACATCTTCCAGGAAGGCATCATCGTCCCGCCGACCAAGCTGATAGACGCCGGCGTCACCAACGAGGGGACGCTAAAAATCTTCTTCCGCAATTCGCGCTTCCCCGAGCAGAACATGGGCGACATGCGGGCGCTGATGGCGAGCACGACCCTTGGCGTCAAGCGCATCGAGGAGATCGCGGCTCGCTTCAGCACGGACGTGCTGGCCGACGGCCTGCGCCAGCTCGTGGCGCGCACCCGCACGCTCGTACGCGCCAAGCTCGCCGAAACCTTCGACTACGGCACCCATCGCTTCACCGATGCGATCGATTCCGACGGCCATGGCAACGGCCCGTTCCATCTGCGCCTGGCCCTGACGCGCGAGCACGGTCCCGACGGCGAGGACCGCTTCATCTTCGACGCCACCGCGACCGACGACCAGTCGCCGGGCCCGGTTAACCTGCTGCTGAACCCCGACGTCCCTGGGACGGCGCTGTCGATGTTCTACCTGGGCGGCGATCCGGCGCAGGTCTGCAATGCCGGCGGCCCGCAGGCGCTCGACGAGGTGCGACTGCGCGAAGGCTCGCTGCTGTGGCCGAAATTCCCTGCCCCGCTCGGCATGCGCGGCCTCACCCTGATGCGTTTCCTGGCGGCGGTGAACGGACTGATCAACGTCGCCGGCGGCAAGGCGCCAGCCGCGCATTCGGCCTACGTGATCTCCTTCCTGCGCGGCACCTTCCGCAACGACAAGGGTGAATTGGAACCCTTCCTGATGTCCGACGGCATCGGCGTCGGCTGGGGCGCGCGGCCCTACGCCGACGGCACCGACGCCGTCTATTTCGTGGCCCAGGAGAACTATCCCGTCGAATTCCTCGAGACCGGCTATCCGGTGCGGCTCCGCGCCTACGGCATCCTGGTCGATTCCTGCGGCGCAGGGCGCTATCGCGGCGGCTGCGGCATCGTACGCGAGTACGACATCCTGGCCGAGGAAGCGGTGCTCGCCGTCCGCATTGACAGCATCAAGAATCCGCCGTGGGGCATCGATGGCGGCATGGCGGGCGGCACCGGCCGTGTCGTGGTGAATCCCGGCACCAACCATGAGCGCGTGCTGGCGCCCCTGTCCGACGGCAACGTGCTGAAGCATGGCGACGTGCTGCGCATCGAGACCGGCGGCGGCGGCGGCCACGGTCATCCCTTCGACCGGCCGCCGGAAATGGTGGCCGAGGACGTGGCCGGCGGCTTCGTGACAGCCGAGACCGCGCAGCGTCTCTATGGCGTCGTCCTCGTCGACGGCGCGGTCGACAAGGCTGCCACCGCCAAGCTGCGCACCAAGCGGCCCGAGACCAAGGCTTTCCACCGCCACGCCTATGTCGACAGCCTTGGCTGACACATCGCTCGCGGTCGCCGTCGACATCGGCGGCACCTTCACCGACATTGCCCTGTACGACGCGAAGAGCGGGCAGATCTGGCGCGCCAAGACGCCGAGCGTGCCGGCCGATCCCAGCCAGGCCTTTTTAACCGGCGTGCGCCTGGCCCTGGAAGACGCCGGACGTGCGGCGACGACCTTGGGCCGCGTGCTGCACGGCACGACCGTCGCCACCAACATGATCCTCGAGGACAAGGGCGCACGCACCGCCCTGGTGACGACCAAGGGTTTCCGCCACGTGCTGGCGATCGGCCGCCAGGACATCCCGCGCCGCGCCAACTACCTCGCCTGGGTGAAGCCGCCGCGCCCGGTGCCGGCCTCGCGCGTGTTCGAGGTGCGCGAACGCATCGGCGCTGGCGGCGCGGTCGTCGAGGCGCTGGACGAAGCGAGCGTCCAGGCCGCAGCTGAAGCCTGCCGCGCCCAGAAGGCCGAGGCGGTGGCCGTCTGCCTCCTGCATTCCTTCGCCAACCCCGTACACGAGCGGCGCGTGGCCGAGCTTTTACACGCGGCGTTGCCCGGCGTCGCGGTGACCGCTTCGTCCGACGTGCTGCCGGTGGTGCGCGAATACGAGCGGTCACTGGCGACGGTCCTCAACGCGCTGGTGATGCCGGGCGTCGCGACCTACGTGTCGCGGCTGGAAGATCGCCTGGCCGAGGAGAACGTCGAGGCGCCGCTGCTCTACATGCAGTCCAACGGCGGCGTGGCGGGCGGCGCCACCATCCGCCGCGCGCCGGCGCTGACCGCACTGTCGGGCCCGGCGGCGGGCGTAGTGGGCGCGCGCGACGTCGCCGCGGCCTGCGGGATCAAGGACATCATCACCGTCGATATCGGCGGCACCAGCGCCGACATCTGCCTGATCAAGAACGGCACGATCGCGCTCACGCAGCACGGCCATGTCGGTGAATGGCCCCTGCCTTTGCCCATGGTCGACATGGTGACCATCGGCGCGGGCGGTGGCTCGATCGCCAAGGTGGCCGACGGCACGCTGACCGTGGGCCCGCAGAGCGCCGGCGCCGATCCCGGCCCTGCCGCCTATGGCCGCGGCGGCACGCATGCCACGGTGACCGACGCTCATGTCGTCCTGGGCCATCTGCCGGCGAAGTTGCTGGGCGGGCGCATGGCACTCGACGCCGACGCTGCGGCGCGGGCCATCGACAGCAACGTCGCGCGGCCGCTCGGCCTCGGCCGCGAGGAAGCGGCGCGCGGCATGCTGGCCATCCTCGACAACAACATGATGGGCGCCTTGCGCATCGTTTCGGTCGAGCGCGGCCACGACCCGCGCGACTTCACGCTGGTGCCATTCGGCGGCGCCGGCCCCCTGCACGGATGTGCCCTGGCCGAGCTTTTGGGCATCCGCCGCGTGCTGGTACCAACGGCACCCGGTGTCCTATGCGCCGACGGCCTTTTAGCCGCCGACCTCAAGGCCGACTTCAGCCGCACCCTGCCGCGAACAGGCAAGGTCGACATCGATGCAGCACGCGCAATCTACACGGAGCTGTCGCAACAGGCCGACGACTGGCTCGCCAAGGAGAAGGTGGCGTCGGCCGACCGCAAACAGACCCGCGTCGCGCTCATGCGTTACCACGGCCAGGGCGGCGAGGTTTCAGTCGGCTGGGTCGACGACGCGGCCGGTGTTGAGGCGGCCTTCGGCGCGGCGCATGAAAGCCTCTACGGCTTCAAGCTCGAGTCGCCGATCGAGCTGGTGACCTTGCGCATCGAGGCGACGGGCCGCATGCCGGCGCCGCAGCGGCCAGTGCTGCGCGCCGGCAGCGGTGCGAAGCCGCGAGGCCATCACACCGTCCATTTCGCGTCGGGAACGACCGAGGTGCCGCTCTACGATCGCGCCACGCTGGGTGACGGCGACCGCATCGACGGTCCCGCCATCATCACGCAGCTCGACGCCACGACCCTGATCGGTCCCGGCTGGTCAGGCGAGGTCCATCCCTCGGGCGCGATCCTTCTAGAATCTCACTGAGCGGCGCCGGCAAGTCGCGCCAGGTGATGGCGATTGACCGGCTTGGGCAGGCCGAGATTGCCGCGCAGGGTCGTGGCCTCGTACTCCGTGCGGAAGAGACCGCGGTGTTGCAGCTCGGGGATGACCATATCGACGAAATCCCGCAGCGAGCCAGGCAGCCAGGCCGGCATGACGTTGAAGCCGTCGGCCGCACCGTCCTTGAACCAGTGCTCCATCTCGTCGGCCACCTGGGAGGGTGTGCCGATCGACAACGCATGGCCGCGCGGGCCGGCGTTGGCCAGGCACAGCTCCCAGAAGGTGAGCTTGTCGCGCCGCGCTTGCTCGAGCAGCAGGCGCTGGCGGCTCAGAGGTCCGTTGGTATCGGCCATCTCCGGCACCGGTCCGTCGAGCGGGATCTTGTCGAGGCCGTGCACGCCGATCGTGTGTTCCAGGATCGAGATGCCGACCGGCTTCTGGATCAGCGATTGCAGGTAGTCGTACTTCTCCTGCGCCTCCGACGCCGTCGGCGCCACCACCGGATAGAAGCCCGGCATCACCTTGACCTGATCCTGCGAGCGACCGAAGCGCGGGATGCGCAGGCGCACGTCGTCATAGAACTCCTTGGCCTGCTCGAAGGTCGTGGCCGCGGTGAACACCAGCTCGGCGAGACGCGCCGCAACGTCGCGTCCGGTGCCCGAGGCGCCGGCCTGCACCAGCACCGGCCGGCCCTGCGGCGAGCAGGCGACGTTGAGCGGCCCGCGCACCTGGAAGTGCGTCCCCTTGTGGTTCAGCACATGCATCTTGGCGGGATCGAAGAAGTGGCCCGCCTCCTTGTCGCGGATGAAGGCGTCCTCGTCCCAGCTGTCCCACAGGCCGTTGACCACGTCGGCGAACTCGATCGCACGGTCGTAGCGATCGCCGTGGCTGAGATGCTCCTCGCGGGAGTAATTCAGCGCGTCCTGCTCGTTGTTCGAAGTCACGAGGTTCCAGCCCGAGCGGCCGCCGCTGATCTGGTCGAGCGAGGCGAACTGGCGGGCAAGCGTATAGGGCTCGTTGAAGGTCGTGGTCGAGGTCGCGACCAGGCCGAGGTTCTTGGTCACCGCGGCCAGGGCCGACAGGATCGTCATGGGCTCGAACTTGACCACCTTGCCCATGCGGCCGCGCGAATCGGCGCTGCCCTTCAGGTTCACCGCGGCGGTGTCGGCGAGGAACAGGAGATCGAACTTGCCGCGTTCGGCGAGCTCGGCCGTCTCCACCATCTCAGAGAAGCGGGCGCCCGAGTGCATGTGGGCCTCGGGATGACGCCAGGCCGCGACGTGTTGGCCCGTCTCGTGCACGAAGGCTCCGAGACGCATCATGCGTTTTGATGGCGAGGGAGACACGGGTCGCTCTCCGGTTTGGCCTGCGGACGGTGCGAAAATCGACGCAACTCCTATACCATTCCGGCATGGGAGGTCGCGATACCGCCGCGCGTCCGATCGGCTAAGGTAGCCGCCAATTGGGTAAGGAGCACGAACTGATGGACACGTCGGTCGAGGTCGCGAGCCAGCAGACCCTGCCGGTCATCTCGTTCGCCGGTCGGAACGAGGAAGCGCTGGCGCGGCAGCTCGACCAGGCCTTTTCCGGTATCGGTTTCTGCTATTTCAGCGACATCGGCGTCGATCCGGCCGTGGTGGCGGGCGTTTTCGAGGCCTCGCGGCGCTTCCATGCCCAGCCGCGCTCCGCCAAGGATGCGATCGCCATGAACCGCTTCCACCGCGGCTACATGGCGCCCAAGACCTCGATCATCCAGACATCCAGCGTCGCCAAGGTGACCAAGCCGAACGATTCGGAATCGTTCATGCTGATGCACGAGGTTTCGCCCGACGATCCGCGCTTCGGCCGGCCGCTCGACGGACCCAACCTGTGGCCCAACCTGCCGGGCTTCCGCGAGGCGGTCGTCGCCTACGAGCAGGCGATGCACGACTTCTCCCTGCGCCTGCTGCGGCCGCTCGCCCTGGCGCTGGGCCTGCCGCGCGACTGGTTCCTGCCCTTCTTCGAGCAGCCGACGACCTTCTTGCGGCTGCTGCACTATCCGCCGCAGGCCAAGGATGCGGCCGACGATGCTTTCGGCTCGGCGCCGCACACCGACTACGGCTTCGTCACCATCCTCAGCCAGGACAACAGCGGCGGCCTGGAAGTGCGCCGCAGCGACGGCACCTGGCTGGCCGCGCCGCCGATCGCCGGCACCTGGGTGGTCAACGTCGCCGACATGCTGTCGCGCTGGACCAACGGCCGCTGGCAGTCGACGCCGCATCGGGTGAAGAACCTGTCGGGTGGCGATCGATATTCCTGCCCCTACTTCTTCGACATGTCGATGGACAGCACCGTCGAGGTGCTGCCGACCTGCCAGGATTCCAGCCATCCGGCGAAATGGCCGGCAGTGCGCTACGGCGATTATCTGCTGGAGCGGCTGGACAAGAACTACGCCTACCGCCAGCCGGTATCGGCATGAGCGAGAGCCTGCTCGACGTCTCCAAGCTCGCCTTCGCCTATGACGGCGCGGCGGCCGTGCGCGACGTGTCGCTTTCCGTCCAGCCCGGCGAGATCGTGGCGCTGCTGGGCGCCAATGGCGCGGGCAAGTCGACGACGGTGCGCATGATCGCGGGCGTGCTGACGCCGCAGAAGGGCGACATCCGCTTCGCGGGCGAGATGCTGACCGGCTCGCCGAGCCACGTCGTGGTGCGCCGCGGCATCACGCTGGTGCCCGAGGGCCGGCTGGTCTTCCCGCAGATGACGGTGATGGAGAACCTGCAGCTCGGCGCGCACATCAAGCAGCGCGGCGAGGTCGCGGCCCTGGTCGAAAAGGCCTTCACCCTCTTTCCGCGCCTGGCCGAGCGGCGCAACCAGCTCGCGGGCTCGATGAGCGGCGGCGAGCAGCAGATGCTGGCCATCGCGCGCGGACTGATGGCCGAGCCGCGACTGATCATCCTCGACGAGCCGTCGCTCGGCCTGATGCCCATCGTCACCCAGGAGGTGTTCCGGCTGATCGAGGCGGTGAACAAGAGCGGCATCGGCGTGCTGCTGGTCGAGCAGAACCTGCACCAGTCGCTGCGCATCGCCCATCGCGGCTACGTGCTGGAGAAGGGCGCGGTCGTGCTGTCCGGCACCGGCCAGGAGCTTTTGGCCGACGCCTACGTGCAGAAGGCTTTTCTGGGTCGATAGAGACCACGTTACTTCGGCAGGAACCCTTTTATCGCGTGCGCGCGTGCGCCGTAGGTGATCCTTCCTTCGGCATCCGCGGGGAGAGCCGCACGCACACGACTCATAAGTGTCTCGAGGTCTCCTGCTGCCATCGCGGCGACGACGGGGCCGACCGAAGGAAACTTGAGCTGGGTCATCCAGAATTCGTCAAAATCCGGGAAGGTCCGCTGCACGGCAATCTCCCGCGTCTCCACAGCCTCCAGTCCGGCGCCTGTCCACAAATCTCGCAGGGCTTCCATTCCGGAGGCTTCCATCCGAGGCGGGCGCGACGGCGCAAAGCCCATCGCTCGTATTTCGACCAGGATTGGATCTACTGGAAAGCCGCCGCCGAGCATGTCCCACATGTAGGTCGCGACAGTGCCGCCCGGCCTGACTACTCGAACCATTTCCGCTATGCCTTTGGCCGGATCGGGAACGAAGATAAGCACCAACGCCATGACGGCGGCATCGAACCTGCCGGCAGGAAACGGAAGGGCCATCGCGTCGCCGTGGCGAAATTCAACCACGCGTGATGTCGATCGTGTACGGGCAAAGGCGAGCTGCCCTTCGGACGGATCAATCCCCTGAACCTCCGCCGGGGCGCATCGTTCGACCAACAACTGCGTGAAGGCCCCGTTGCCGCAGCCGACGTCGATCCATCGCAAACCCGAAAGCGGCGCCAGCCAGTCGAGGAAGATCTCGCCGGCGAATCGGCTCCAGATCCCCATCATCTGCTCATAGGCAGCACCGTCATCGAAGCGAATCTTCTGCTCGACCATTGACGACCTCCCACCTTAGCCCGTGGGTCTATCCGCTTTCACAAAGGCAGCGGACATCTTAGCAGATCAGCCAAGACGATTTTCTGAATAGAGCGCCTAGAACACGATGAGTTCAGCTGGAATCAGCTGAACTCATCGTGCCTGCTGCAACACGCACCACGACTGCGCGCGAATGCGACAAGATGGAACCCCGTGCGATTCCATCTTGTCGCATTCCGCTCTAATCCGGTGTCCCGAGGTACGCGGCGATCACCTGGGGGTTCTTCGATACCTCGGCCGGCGCGCCGTCGGCAATCAGTCGGCCGGCATCGAGCACCAGGACGCGGTCGGACACTTCCATGACCGACGGCATGTCGTGCTCGACCAGTACGACCGTGACGCCACTCGCGCGAATGCGGCGCAGCACGTCGATCATGGCCGCAGTTTCGGTCGGGTTGAGGCCGGCGCAGGGCTCATCGGCCAATAGAAGGTCGGCGCGCGTGGCGATGGCACGCGCCACCTCGAGATGGCGCAGCTGGCCGACGGTCAGCACGCTCGCGGGCTCGTCGGCGAGATGGGTCATGCCGGCAAGCGCCAGGGCCTCGCGGGTCGTCGCCGCGACGTCGCGGGCGCCCGCCTTGCCGAACAGGGCGCCGATGCGCACGTTTTCCGCCACGCTGAGGTCGCGGAACGGGCGGGCGATCTGGAAGGCGCGCGAGACGCCAAGCTCGGCGATGCGATTCGTGGCCAGCCCGGTGATTGTCCGTTCCTTGAACGAGACCGTACCGGCGGTGGGCGCGAGATAGCCCGTCACCAGGTTGAACAAGGTCGATTTGCCGGCGCCGTTGGGGCCGATGACGCTGGTGATCGAGCCCGGCTCGACGGCGAAGGAGACGTCGGAGATGGCGAGCAGGCCACGGAAGCGCTTGCTCAGCGCCTCGACGCGCAGGATGGGCGCGCTCATTCGGCCGGCACCCTGGCCGCGTAGCGACGCTTCAGTCGCCAGCTCTTCACGAAGCCCAGCACGCCGCCGGGGGCGGCCAGCACCAGCACGACCAGCAGCAGGCCGGTGGCGAACAGGTGGAAGTCGAGCAGGCGGGCCAGCACGACCTGGGTGATGAACACCAGCATGAAGGCGCCGATCACCGGGCCGAACAGTGTGCCAAGCCCGCCCAGCAGCGAGTAGACGATCAGGTTGAGGTTGGTGTCGTCGCGGTAGACCGAATCGGTCGTGATGTAGCCCAGCGAATGGGCATAGATGACGCCCAAAAGGCCGGTCAGCACGGCGCTGACGACGAACGCGATGCGCTTATAACGCTCGGTCGGCACGCCCAGCATGCGGGCGGTGTCCTCGTCTTCGCGGATGCTCAAAAGGCCGGCGCCGAAGCGGCTGCGCTGGATCTGCCAGGCGATCAGGAAGACGATCACGCCGGCCACGAGATAGAGCTCGTAGAAGAAGGTGGCGGGATCCCAGCCGGCCGGTGTGATCGACGGGAAGTTGAGGCCGAGCGAGCCCTGCAGGACGTCGAGGTTGTTGTTGAGCTCGGCGCAGACATGGCAGACGCCCAGCATGGCGATGGCGAAGAAGGTGCCGCGCAGACGCAGGATGGGATAGGCGACCGCAGCCGACAGCACCGCGCAGGCAAACCCGCCGACCACCAGGCCAAGCGGCAGCAGCAGTGGCGTTGGCAAGGAGGCGAACCGTTCTTCGACCAGGCCGGCGGTGAAGGCGCCGACGCCGATGAAGGCCGCATTGCCGAAGCTCGCATAGCCCGCGAAGCCGCCCAGGATGGTCCAGGCGACGGCGAGCCCCGCGGAATAGATCATGAGCTGGCCGACGCGCACGTAGAATGGCGGCAGCACCAGCGGCAGCGCTGCCAGCACGACGGCTGCAGCCAGGATGATCGCCACGAAAAGCGCGGGACGCTGGCTCATCGTGCCCTATTCATCGAGAAGGGGCGAAGGCGTTGCCCAGCAGGCCCTGCGGCCGCACCAGCAACAGCAGGACCAGCAGCAGGAACATCGTCACGTTGGGGAAGGACGGGCCGATGTACTGAGCGGTGAGCGTGCTCACAACGCCCAGCAGCAGGCCGCCGATCAGGGCGCCGGCCGGGCTGCCGACACCGCCCAGCACCACGACGACGAAGGCATTCAGCGTCCAGGTCGCCTCGTCGGCCGGCGAGAAGGGCAGGATGATGCCGATGACGATGCCCGCGGCGCCGGCGAAGGCCGCCGAAACGGCGAAGGTGAGCGCATAGACGTGACGGACATTGACGCCGCAGAGGCGTGCCGCCAGCGTCTGCTGGGCGGTGGCGCGGATGACACGGCCGAGCGGCGAGAACTTCAGCAGGCCGGCCAGGCAGCTCAGCAGGACCAGGCTCGCCACCAGGCAGCTGACGCGCACCGCGTCGAGGACGATCGGTCCCAGCTTGATGGAGGTGAAGGCGTAGGTCGGCGTGATGTTCTTCATGTCGGGCGAGAACACCCAGATCATGATGTTGTGCAGCATCAGCGCCACGCCGAAGGTCAGCAGGATCGAACCGAAGGCCGAGCTGTCGACGGCGTACTGGATCAGGAAACGCTGATAGACGTAGCCGACGGCGAACAGGCTCGCCATCACCAGCGGCATGGTGAGCAGCGGATCGATGTGCAGCGTCTCGGAAAAGATCAGCGCCAGGTAGGCGCCCATCAGCACGATGATGCCGTGGCTGAGGTTGATCACGTGCAGGACGCCGAAGATCAGCGAGAAACCGACGGCGGCCAGGGCATAGATGCCGCCCAGCACCAGGCCATCGGCCACTGTCTGCGCGATGAGGTTCATGGTTCCACCTTCCTCCCCAGCGCAGCTGGGGAGGTGTCGCCGTCATACGGCGACGGAGGGGTCATGGGCGCGAGGAGATCGTGGGGCCTCTGACCCCTCCGTCCGCTGCGCGGACACCTCCCCTTCGCGGACTCCGCGAAGGGGAGGAAGTGCGACTGCTTCACGCCTTCTTGTCCCAGGTCGGCTGCGGATAGAGCGGCTTGGCCGAGGCGGCGGCCGCCGGGAAGACGATCTCGAGCTTGCCCTTCTGCACCTGGCCGATCATGCCGCCCATCAGCAGCTCATCGCCGTCGCCTTCGGGCGTGAACTTGATGCGGCTGTAGAAGGTCTCGTAGTCGGCCTTGGCGAGCGCGTCGCGCACCTTCTCGGGATCGGTGCTCTTGGCCGCCTGCATGGCGAGGACATAGGTCTCGATGCAGGCTGCGGCGCCGGCCACGTGATAGGCGATCGGACGCGTGAACTTGGTCTTGTAGTACTCGATGAACTTCTTGGAATCGCCGAAGAACTTGTCCTTGAAGGGCACGTTCTCGTCCCAGTAGGTCGAGCAGCAGAGATAGTCGGAGTGCTTGCCCAGCGCCTCGCGGAACGAGGCAAGCTGCGGACCCAGCCCCTGGAACAGCAGCTTCACGTTGGTGTTGCTGGCGACCATCTGGCGCGCCACCAGGAGCGAGTTCTGGTCGTGCATGACGCAGACCAGCAGGTCCGGATTGGTGGAGCGCACCGAGCCCAGCACGCTCGACACATCGGTTGGCTTGGCCGGCAGCTCGTAGCCCTCGATGCGCTTGAAGCCAGCCGCGTCGCACGAGAGCCGCACGCCCTCGGCCGCGGTCTTGGAGAAGGCGTCGTTGGTCCACACCACCGAGTAGGTCTGCGGCAGAGGCTGCAGCGATTTGAACATGGCCGCGGTCGCGGCGAACTGCCGGGTGGCACGCGGGAACATGCCGAAGATGTACTTGTAGCCCTTGGTGAAGATCGCGTCCGAGCCGCCGCCCGTCTGCACCATCGGTTTCTTGGCGCGCTCAGTGATGGCCGCGGTCGGCAGCACGATGTTGGAGCCGAAGGAGCCCAGGAAGAAGTTGGTGCCCTCGTCGATCTGGCGCTGGATCAGCGTGGTGGCGCGCGCCGGGTCGCTGGCATCATCGAACAGTTTCAGGTCTATTTTGTACTTGTCGCCGGCGATCTCGACGCCGCCCAGCACATCGTTGATGTAGGAAACGGCGGTAATGTAGCCGTTGTTGACGTTGAGGCCGGTTTCCGCCGCTGCACCGGTAAGCGGAACAGAGCCGCCGATCACCAGCGTCTTGGCCTGCGCATGCGCCGAGCGGATAGCCGGAGCCGTGAGCACCGCCGCACCAAGTGCCATCACGTGACGACGAGTTGCCTTTTTGCTGTGCAGCACCATGACCAATCCCCCTCGCCCCAGACACCCGATCGAGCTTAGGAGGCGACACTTTGATGTCAACGACAGCGCTGCGCGATCAACTGCGATGCGGCTTAGCGGTAGGCACCGTCGACCGGCAATGCGACACCCGAGATGAAGCCGGCGGAGTCTGAAAGCAAAAAGTCGACCACTGCGGCGATGTCGTCGCCGCTGCCTGGCTTGCCGCCGGGATAACGGGCCAGCATCGCCGCCCGCTCCTGCGGCTCCAGCCGGTCGAAGCGGTCGCGGATGCGCGTGCCCTGCTCACCCAGGATCAGGCCGGGCATCAGCGCGTTCACCGTGATGCCCCACTCCGCCAGGTCCTTGGCGAGCTGCGAGGTGAAACCCAGCAAAGCCGCCTTTGCCGTGGCGTAAGGCAGCCGTCCCGTGACCGTGGTCAGCGGTCCGTTCTCGCCGTCGGCGATGATCGAGGAGAACAGCACGATGCGGCCGCGGCGCTGCGAGCGCATCAGCGGAACGGCGGCGCGCGCGGCCAGGAAAGCGCTGGTCAGGTTGAGATCGATGACATGGGTCCAGTCCTGGAGCTGGAATTCCTCGATGTCGCGTACCCGCTTTGGCCCGGCCCCGCCGGCGATGTGCACCAGGGCGTAAACGCCGCCGAAACGCTCGTTGGCGCGGCTCACCGCGTCGATCGTCTGGCGTTCGTCGGTCACATCGGCGTGCCAGACCTCCAACCGATCGGCCGAGCCGGCAAATTCCGACCGCAGGGCGTCGAGCGCACCCTGGTTGGCATCGACGACGAAGACCGAAAGGCCGCTGTCGAGCAGCCGACGCACGGTCGACTTGCCGATGCCACCGGCACCGCCTGTAACGATCGCCGCTTTTGTTTCCACCATGCGGTCCACCGGTCCGTTTTCGTCCTGGCTGATTGAAGCCATACGACAGGCGTGCCTAACCTGCCAGCCGATCGCAAGCGGGAGGGGACAGTGGCGGCAGGCAGGGTGGCCAACAAGATCGCGCTGGTGACCGGCGCGGCGGCCGGGCTGGGCCGCGCCATCGCGCTCAGGCTGAGCGAGGAAGGCGCCTCGCTGGTGCTGGCCGATATCGATGCGGCCGGGCTCGCCGAGACCGAGCGCCAGATCAAGGCGACCGGACGGCCGGTGATAGCCATCGCCGCCGACGTCACCGAGGAAGCGCCGGTCAAGGCGCTGTTCGCCGCGACACTCAAGGCGCACGGCCGGCTCGACATCCTGGTCAACGACGTGGGCGGCGGAACGTCGGGCCACATCTGGGAGGCCAAGGTCGAGGACTGGGACTTCATCCTGCGGCTCAACCTGCGCTCGGCCTTTCTGTGCACGCGCGAGGCCGCGGCGCACATGCGCGAACGGCGCTATGGCCGCATCATCAATCTCAGCTCCGGCGCGCGTGAAGGCACGCCGTGGACGGCCTACTACATCGGCAACTCCGCCTATTCCGCCGCCAAGGCCGGCATCCACGGTTTCACCCGCGGCGTGGCGCTCGAGCTCTCGGAGTACGGCGTGACGGTGAACGCCGTGGCACCCGGCCCGATCGAGACCGAGAAGACGGCGCCGAGCTTCCGCAAGCTCGAGACGCTGGAATACGGGCCGGTGCGGGCGACGCCGCTGCGCCGCATCGGCGTGCCGGCGGACATCGCCAATGCCGTGCTCTATCTTGCCTCGGACGAGGCCAACTACATCACCGGCACCACGCTCGCCGTCGCGGGAGGACGCTGACCATGGACACCTCGACCGACATCGCCACTGCGCTCGATCACGACATCGCCGCCCTCAAGGCCAAGGCCGCCGACTTCGATAGGCGCCACCAGCTCATCGAGAAGGTCACCTGGCCGCAAGGCGTGCGAATCGCCGTGAACTTCACGGCCGATTTCGACGCCATGCTGCTGCGCCGCCTGTTCAACGAGCCGCCGATGCAGCTCGCCAAAGGCGAGTTCGGCGGCCGCGTCGGCGTCTGGCGGCTGATCGAGCTGTTTGACAGCCATGACATCAAGGCCACGATCTTCACGCCCGGCCGCATCTGCGAGCTCTATCCGAGGGCGGTGAAGGCCGCGTCCGAGAGCGGCCACGAGATCGCCGACCACATGTGGGAGCACCAGGTCCCCAAGGAGCCCGAGCTCGAGCGCGACCACCTGCGCAAGGCCAAGGACGCGATCGAGAGGCTGACGGGCAAGCGGCCGATAGGCACGCGCAGCTGGCACACCCGCGAGCTGCTGCTCGAAGAAGGCTTTGTCTACAACTCGCACGATACGCTGGATGCGCTCCCCCACTATGTCAGTGCGCCGGACGGCTCGAAGCCGCTGCTCAACCTGCCGTTCCACTACGCCATCGACGACGCGATGTTCTTCAGCTTCGCCTGGCTCAACACCGAGAACCAGGCGCAGCGCATGATGGATCCCGACCATGTCGAGGAGATCTGGTGGGCGGCCTTCCTGCAGCAGTACCAGCAAGGTGGCTATCTCAACATCTGCATGCACCCCTTCGTGTCGGGCCGGGCGCTGCGCATCGCCATGCTCGACCGGCTGATCGGCCGCATGAAGGCCCTGCCCGGCGTCTGGTTCCCGACCTGCGAGCAGGTGGCACGCCACGTGCTCGCCACCCATCCGGCCCGCTAGGAGACAACCATGCCCTGGAAAGAGCGCTACACGATCAGCGACGAGCGGACGCTGCTGGACTCCGACGTGCGCTGGCCCGGCGGCAAGCGCTGCTGCTTCCGCGTCGTCGTCGACCTCGCGCCGGCGAGCGGGCCCGAAGGCATCAAGCCCGCGGACCTCACCACGCCCGATGCCTATTTCGGCATGCATGGCGGCCTGCGCGAACTCTGCGGCACCCTGAAACGCTACGGCATCAAGGCCACTTTCGCTGTGCCGGCGGTGATCGCCGAAATCCAGGGCGACACGGTGCGCCGGCTGCGCGACGAGGGCCACGAGATCGCTGCCCACGGTTTCAAGCACGAGGACGTGAGCACCCTCGGCCGCGACGAGGAGCGCGCGCGCCTGGAACGTACCACGGCGATCCTTGCCAAGGTCGCGGGCGCGCGCCCGTCGGGCTGGTTCTCCTTGCCGCGCCAAAGCGACAAGTTCGCGGGCGGCGCGGTCAGTCCTAACACGATCGATCTTCTGGTCGAGGCGGGCTACGACTATTTCGGCAATGGGCTCGCCGACGACCTGCCGCACTACTGGGTGTGCGACTTCGCCAGCCGGCGCAATATCCTCACCCTGCCCTACTACTATCACTTCGACGACCAGTTCTTCCTGCTGTTCCCCAAGAAGGGCACCGGCTTGGAGAACCCGGACTCACTGCTGCGCAACTGGAGGGCCGAGCTCGATGCGCAGTACAAGCGCGGCCGGCAGTTCTCCATGGTGCTGCATCCCCATGCCATCGGCTGGCCCAACCGCCTGCGCGTGCTGGAGCAGTTTTTGGACCATGCGCGCGGCCTGCCCGAGCTGTGGCACGCCACGAGCGAGGAGTGTGCACGACACTGGCTCGCCACCTTCCCGGCCGCCACGCACCTGAAACTCGAACCGTCGATCTGGCGCGACTATCCCGGCAGCCTGAGCTGAACCATGAGCAAATACCGCTTCCTGCTGATCAACGCCTTCAGCCTGGCGCCTGGCAGCGACTTCGCGATGCGCTCCTACACCGGCCCGAAGGAGACGCAGCTCTACAATTACGAGGACCTGAAACCGTTCCTGACCGACATCGACTGGGACCTGCACCCCGGCGCGCCTACCACCCACGGCAACTTCCCGGTGACGACCAAGGAAGCGTTCATGTCGGTCGGCAACAACCGGCTGCCGCTGGTGCGCGAGGCCTGCGCCAGTGGCAAGTACAACGCCATCGTGCTGCTGGGCGGCGGCGATCCCGGTTACATGGAATCGCGCGAGATCAGCCGGCAATACCGCATCCCGGTCACGTCCTCGGCGCACGCGCAGATGCACATCGCCGGGCTTTTAGGCAACAAGTTCTCCATCGTCGACATCTCCGAATCGCACAATATGCAGATGTACCACCTGGTGGTGCAGTACCGCATGACCGAGCGCTGTGCCTCGATCCGCAACGTCAACTTCCCGCTGCCCACGCCCAACCATCCCAACGACCGGCCGATCCAGGTCGAGCGCGACCGCGCCGTCCAGAGCGGCACGTCGGACATGCTGGAGGCGGCGGTGAAGGAATCGATCACGGCTATCGAAGAGGATGGCGCCGACACGATCGTGCTGGGCTGCTCGGCCGCCTTCTGGCTGCAGCCGCTGTTGCAGAAGCGGCTGCTCGAGATCGGCTGGGACGTACCGGTGCTGGAAGGGGCGCGCGCGGCCATCGAGGTCGCCAAGATGCTGGTCGATCTCGGCGTCGATGCCAGTGGCCTCGCCTTTCCCGGCGAGCGGCCGGCGAAGTGGCGGCGGCGCAAGATTTTCTGAGGGGGCGGACATGATCGGCAAACGCAGGCTTCTCGTCGCAACGGCGGGGCTTCTGGTGGCGGGCAGCGCGAGCGCGCAGCCGAAATATCCGTCGGAGCCGGTCAAGCTGATCGTGCCGCGCGCGCCGGGCGGCGGCTCGGACATCCTGGCGCGGCTGCTGCAGCCGGCGTTGGAGAAGAAGCTCGGCGTGCCGGTGATCGTCGACAACCGGCCCGATGCCGCAGCGGTGATGGGCGCCACCATCGTGACCAAGGCCAAGCCCGACGGCTACACGCTGCTCCTGACCGACAACTCCTTCTACCAGAACCCGGCGATCCTCGAGTCGCTGCCCTACGACACGCTGAACGGCTTCACCGCCATCACCATGCTGGCGCAGGCGCCGGTGATCCTGATCGTCCATCCCGACGTGCCGGCCAAGACCCTGGCCGAGCTTCTGGAGCTGGCGAAGAAGACCAACCTCACCTTTGCCTCGGGCGGCGTCGGCTCCTCGACCCATCTCATGGGCGTGATGGTGAACCTCAAGGCCGGCACCAACATCACCCACGTGCCCTTCAAGTCGTCGGGCCAGGCGCTGATCGCCCTGCTGGGCGGGCACGTCTCGATGCAGTACGGCGGCCTCGCCTCTGCCCCACCCTACATGAAGGACGGCAAGGTGCGGGCCCTCGCCATCACCGGCGACAAGCGCGATCCCGCGGTGCCCGATGTGCCGACCTTCAAGGAAAGCGGCCTGGAGGGCGTCGATGTCTCGAGCGTCTGGGGCCTGCATGCCCCGCCGGGCACGCCGATCGAGATCCGCCGCGCCGTCCGCGACGCCGTCGCCGCCGTGATGCGCGACCCCGATGTCGCCAAGCAGCTCAGCGACCGCGGCTATCAGACCATCGCCGGCACGCCGGAGGAGCACCAGGCGCAGACCAACGCCCTGGTCAGCCAGTGGATCGAGGTCGGCAAGAAGGTGAATCTGAAGGAATAACCCCTTCACCTCCCCCGTCATACGGGGGAGGCTGGGAG
>JAKFVH010000240.1 GCA_021732285.1 Reyranella sp.
TGACCGAGCAGATCGGCGCCGGCGATCTCTGCCGCACCGTGGTCGACGGCTGGAAGGCCTGGGACACCTGCATGCGGCTCCGGCTCAAGGACCGGGCGGCGGCGTGCCCGGTCCTCGACGGCATCCTCGAGCAGCTCGCTCCGCCGGCACCAGGTTCAGCGCCACAGTCGCTGCCGTTGTCATCGGCATCTCCTCCGTCGCCGTCGCCCAGGACGGCAGGCACGGCCACGGCCATAGCGAGAGCCACGACTGGTATCGCGACCTGAAGCAGCCCGGCACTGGATTCTCCTGCTGCAACGGCGATACCGTCGACGCCGAGGGCAAGCGCCGCGAGGGCGATTGCCGGCCGGTGCGCGCGACGCTCGACGACGACCGAAGGTGGATGGCGCTGATCGACGGCCGATGGGTGTCCGTGCCGCCGCGCGTCGTGCTGCAGCAGCTCGCACCCGACGGCCGTAGCCACATCTGCGCCAGCAAGAGCGGGATGATCTACTGCTTCCTCGGCGGCTCGCCGAAGATCTGACCCTCCTTCGCTCCTGGGGAGCTTCGGAGGGCGAGCCCTCCATTCCAAATGGACTGAAATCCGATGGACGTTTTCCTGTGGACCATGGCGGTTTATCTGGCGATCGGTGGGCTGTGGCTGGGCGGCCTTGCCCTCTACGCATGGGGCCAGGGCGGGTCGATTGGCTGGGGCGACGCCATCCGGAATGCGCTCGGCTGGCCGTATGTTCTCTGGCAGGTGTTCGGCCGCTGATGCGCGACGATCTCGAAGCCGCCATTGAGGCGGCACGCAGCGCCCATACCGGCCTGCGGCCGACGTCGTTCGAGACGCTGAAGGGCCAGCTGCTCGAGATCCTGCGCAACCTTGACGACGACCTGTCGGTCCGCGACCTGCGCGAGGAGCTAGAGGACCATTGAGATCCCGGATGGCGCCGCCGGGCATTTCCGGCGCCGGCACATGGAGAAAACAATGGCTGTTTCTGCCCGCATGGTCTGCGCGAACGTCAACGACTTCGGCAGCTTCCGAGAGGTGTTCTTGAACGCGGTGTATTCCGCCGACAAGGCCAGTCCGAACTACAGCTTTTCGCAGGCGACGCCGCAAGCGTCGCTGAAGATCGTCATCACCAACCCCGGCGCCTTCGAGCAGTTCAAGCCGAACGCCGTCTACAACCTGGTGTTCACCGAACACCAGGAGCCGGCGACGGAATAGCCGGCACGTCGAACGCCGTTCGCCAAGCGTTTTCGCCGATAGGCGAAAAGCGCGTTGCCGGGTCCCTTCCTTCCCCTGTCAGGAAGGCCCGGCAAACACCCCGGCGCCGATCGCAGCGTATCGCGATCGGGACGCCCAACCTCCCTTCGATGAAGCCCCGAACTGCCCGCCGGCGCATCCCACGCGCCGGCGGGCTTTTTCTCGTTTGTGGGGCTATGCTGGGCCGATGGCCAAAGCCACGCGCAACGACCTTCTTCTGGCCGCGCGCTTCATCGTGGCGCTATATAACGTCACCAAGGGCCGCCCGGGCCGGTTCCGCCGCATCGACGACTGTGCCCGACGTGCCGGCATCGCCGGCGAGCGCGACACAGAGACGGCGCTGCGGACGGCCGAGCGGGCGGGCTTCGTGACGGTGCGGGTCGATGGGGCCGAGGCGATGCTGACGACCGAAGGCCTGCGCGCGGCACGGAAGCGCGACTAGCCCTTGCGCAGCGATTCGCGCACCAGCTTGCCGAGGTCAAGCTTGCTCAGGTCGGCGGTGTCGAGGAAGCGCAGCACGTCCTCGTCGGTGACCTGGCGCGGGTGCAGGTTGCGCAGGCGCTCGGCGACGGCCGTCGTGATGAAGGCGCTGCGCGTCTCGCCGGTCTCGGCCGCGGCCTGGTCGAGGCGCTTCAGCAGGGCCTCGTCCATGGACAGCGAGAACTTGGCGCTGCGGCCCGGCACCTCGACCGCGACCAGGGCGCGGCCGACCTCGTCGGCGACGGGCTCGAGCTGGTCGGCCGGCGTCGGCGCAGGCACGGTCAGGCCGCGCGCGAGGAGGTTGGCGATGTCGTCGCCGGCGAACTCGGCGGCGAGCGCCAGGCCCGCCTCGATCGAGGCGGCGGCAACGTTCACGCCGATGAAGTCGGGCAGGTAGATCCAGTGCTCGCCGGCGTGCCGCGCGATCTGCGCCCAGTACCACTTGGTGGCCATTCTTTCTTCTCCTTCTCAGCGGCCGCGGAACTTGAGGCCCGCTTGGCGCTCGATTCGCTTCAGCGTCTCGATATGCACGTCCTTCCGGGGGTGGGAGACCGTGCACACGTTGGGATTGGTCGGATGGCGGAGCTGCACATGGCTGCCCTTGGTCCGTACCTCGACCCAGCCGTTGGCCTTTAGTATCCGGATGATCTCTTTGCTGTCCATACCTGTCTCCGCTTCGGTATGGCTAAAGTAATACCGACAAACGCAATTGTCAATACCAATAGAATAATAAGTATGACCCATGGAATACCAACGATCAGGAGGGCTCGCCCTCCGAAGCTCCGCGAGGAGCGTAGGAGGGGCGCCAGGCCGGCCCGTGGATATGCCACTGGACGGGCCGGCTGCAGCCTGGGCAGGCGTACCGCTGCCGCGTTCCCGACCATGGCGGCTGGTCGAGCCGGGCCTGGTCGATCTCCCACAGGCAGTGCGGGCACCATAGAAAGGTGAGGGTCACCGAGCCGCCGACGGGCAGCAGCTCGCGCGGCTGGATCTTCGGCACGCCGCGGCCGCCGCAGGCGGTGCCGATCGAGGGCCGGGTGCCGGCGCACCGGAAGCGCGCGGTGGCGAATCCGCGGCCCGCGATCGCCGGATCGCCAGCGTCGACCTGGCGCGTCGTCCGGCAGGCCGGACAGTAGACGTGCAGCTCGAGCCCGAGGCGCGCGACGTCGCCGATCGTCTGGAAGGGAAGCGCGCGGAGCATGGCGCAAGCCTACGCCGCGGCCAACGTCGACGGTGCTGCGACACGCCGGCGCGCAGCAATGCCAGCAGTCGAATCCGCGCGCTGTTGGCGGTTAGACGCTTTCCGACTTATCCACCGGAATTAGACGGTGGCCGCACGGCCTAAGTCCTTGATCTTGCTGGCCGGCACGTCCGCCTGAAAATCGCAGTGTCGGTGGTTCGATCCCGCCCCTGGGCACCATTTCCCATCGATCATTTCGAGCTTTCTGGATCATGGCGCGACGCTTCGTGCCGCCAGTGCTTTAGGGCCGATCATCGTCGGCTCGTGGCCGCCCGAACGATCGCCTCAGCCTCGATCTCGACGCGGTGGTCGCCTATCAGGCCGGCGACGCGCACCAGCGTGTTGGCCGGCTTGATGTCGCTAAGGACGCGTCCGTGCGCGCGCGAGATCGCCAGCACGTCCGCCTCGTCGGTGATGTAGATGCGCGTGCGCGCAATGTCCTCGACTCGCCCGCCCAGCGACGTGACGGAAGCAACGATGCGGTCGAGAATGTAGGTGGTCTGCGCCCCGGCGTCCGCTGGTGCCACCGCCCGAGACAGGCCGGCGATCGCCGTGGTGCCTGAAACCAGGATCCGGTCGCCGATCCGCTGCGCCCGGCAATAGCCGGCAATGTCCTCCCAGGACGATCCGGTCAGCACGCGCTCGGCGCCGGGCCCGGCCGGCAGCCGCTGGAAGGGCTTGGCAACTTCGGAGAGGTGGTGGGACAGATCGCCGGAAGCGGTCAGGAACGGCGGCCGGCGGTATTCGTCGCCGCAGTCGCCGGGAATGGGCCGGGTCGCGGCGAAGGCTTTTTCGAGCAGCGCGCGGTCTTCGGCGTCCAGGGTGAAGGAGAACAGCCGCCGGTTGTCGGTCGCATGCATCGCCTCGCCGAGGCGCGCGCCGATGATGACTCCGGCGACGCGGCGCTGCTCGAGCACCCAGCGTGTCGCGACATTTGCGATCGAGACGCCATGCTTGCGCGCGACCTCCGCAGCCGCCCGCAGCACGGTCTGGAACGCCTGCCAGCCGCCGGCGGCCGCGATGAAGCGGCCATATTTCATCTTAGACCAGTCGGCTACGCTGCCGGGCTCTTTTCGATCGAGCCAGCGCTCCGACAAGAATCCGCCGTTGAGCGTGCCGTAGGCGAGCAGCCATGCGCCGTGGCGCTCGCAGACATCGGCGAGCTCGCCAGCCGCCCGCCGGTCCATCAGGGAGAAGCTCACCTGGTTGGTGCGCAGCGGCACGCCGTCCGACAGCGCCAGGTTGAAGTGCGCGGCGTCGAAATTGGTGACGCCGAGCTCGCCGATCAGGCCCTCCTCGCGCAGGAGCGCCAGCTCGTGCAAGGCATCCAGCCAGGCCGGATGCTCGAAGGTCCACCAGTGGAACTGCAGCAGGTCGATGCGTTCGGCGCCCAGCCGGTCGAGACGCTCCTGAACGCCCGCGCGCACGATTGCGGCGGTCATCGGCCCCGGTGGCGGGCACCACTTGGTCAGAACGTGTGGGCGCCGCGCACCGCCACGCGACAGCAGCCGGCCGGCAATGATCTCGGCGCTGCCGTAGTGATCGGCCATGTCGAAAGTGTCGAGGCCTTCCGCCACATAGGCCGCGAGCCAGTCTGCGCCGGTCTCGGGATCGATCTTCGTTCCGTCCTTCTCGATGTCCGCCACCTGCCACAAGCCGGTCAGGATCCGCGAAATCTCCAGGTTCTCGGTCAGGCGTAAACGTTCGGACATCGGTCGGTTGATGATCGGTTTCAGATATGCGCCATACTGGGGCCGGAGCAAGGTCAAGACCAGAAGGTTGGGGGCATGGAACGCGACGGCGAACGGGGGTTTTGGCTCTACGACCTGCGGGTGGAGACGGTCCTCGACGGGCGCACGCCGGTCTGCCGGCATGTCGAGGGCGAATATTTCCGGGTGATCGGGGAGAGCCTGGTGTTCGAGGGCGCGCAGATGGTCTCCATGTACGCGCTCGCCGCGGTCCTGCCGCTCCTGCCGGCCCGCCAGCGGGAAACCGATCCCGACGACTGGATGTCGACCGATGCCGAAGTCGCCTGCGCCGATCCGCATTGCGGCGGGCGCTTTCGGATCGTGCGCGAGGGGCGGCGCTGGTTCTCCCACGCCGCGACCACCGGCCTGCCGACATCGCGCGGCACGCCCTATTGGCGCGAGAAGACGAAATGACCGTCGAAACCGCCGACCTGCGCCCGGGTCATCGCATCTCCCGCGTCATCAAGGGCGGTTGGCAGCTGGCGGGTGATCACGGCGAGGTTCGCCCCGATCAGGCGATCGCCGACATGGAGGCGTTTCTCGACGCCGGCATCACCACCTTCGACTGCGCCGATATCTACAAGGGCGTCGAGGATATGATCGGTGCCTTCATCGCCGACGTCCGCCATCGCCGTGGGCCGGAGGCAGCCGGCCGCGTCGTCGTCCACACCAAGCTGGTGCCGGATCTCGGCCGGCTCGATGACATCCGGCCGGACGAGATCGAGGCGATCGTCGACCGCTCGCTGCAGCGGCTGAAGGTCGATCGCCTGCCGCTGGTCCAGTTCTTCTGGTGGGACATGACCCGCGGCGATCCGGTCGGCGCGCTTGCCGTGCTCAAGGACTGCCAGCGCAAGGGCAAGATCGCCACGCTCGGCGTCACCAACTGGGACACGCCGGCGATGGATCGCTTCATCGACGCGGGCTACGACGTAGCCTCGGCGCAGGTCCAGTACTCGCTGCTCGACCGCCGGCCGGCGGGGGCCTTCGCCGGGTGGGGCGCCCGCAGGAACGTCCAGATCCTCTGCTACGGCACGCTGGCTGGCGGTTTTCTCGCCGAGCACTGGCTCGGCCGGCCCGATCCCGGCTTCGCCTTCGCGAACCGCAGCCTCGTGAAGTACCGGCTGATCATCGACGAGTTCGGCTCGTGGGACCTGTTCCAGTCCCTTCTGGCCACGCTCAAGTCGATTGGCGACAGGCACGGCGTGGCGCTGTCGTCGGTTGCGACTCGCTGGGTGCTGGATCAGCCGCAGGTCGCCGCGGCGATCGTCGGCGCGCGGTACGCCCGCCATCTGCCGCAAACGCTGGAAGTTTTCCGGTTGGCGCTGGGTGATGCCGACAGGGCTGCCATCGCGGGCATCCTGGCGCAGGCGGGCGGGCCCAGCGGCCCGGTCTACGGGCTGGAGGGTGACCGGACCGGAAGGCATGGCCGGATCATGAAGTACAATCTGAACGCCAATCCGAACGACAAGGTGCTGGGCTCGTGACTGGTCCCGTGCCGTCGGGTCCGGTGCTGTCGGTCCGCGGGTTGACGCGGGATTTCGGCCCGTTTCGCGCCGTCGATTCCGTCTCGCTCGACATCCGACGACAGAGCATCACCGGCCTGATCGGTCCGAACGGCGCCGGCAAGACCACCTTGTTCAACATGGTGGCGGGCGCGCTGAAGCCGACCAAGGGTACGGTGGCGCTGAACGGCGCCGACATCACGGGCCTTCCGTCGGAAGCGCTGTTCGCGCGGGGGCTGGCGCGCACCTTCCAGATTCCCCGGCCCTTCCGGCGGATGAGCGTGCTCGACAACGTCCTGCTGGCGCCGCCGGATCAGACCGGGGAAACGGTCGTCGGTGCGCTGTTCCGGCGGGGTCGGATGGCGACGGAGGAAGCGCGCATCCGCGACAAGGCGCGGGCCATCCTCGATTTCGTGACGCTCGGCGCCCTCGCGGATCACCCCGCCGGCAAGATTTCGGGCGGTCAGATGAAGCTCCTGGAACTCGCCCGTGCGCTGATGGGCGATCCGACGGTGATCCTGCTCGACGAACCGGCCGCCGGCGTGAATCCGTCGCTCGCCCGCATCCTGGTCGAGCGCATCGAGGAACTGAACCAGCGCGGCGTGAGCTTCGTGATCATCGAGCACGACATGGACTTCGTCATGCGCCATTGCGATCCGGTGATCGCGCTCGCCGAGGGGCGTGTCGTCTTCCAGGGCACGGTCGCCGAGGCCCAGGCCGACCCGCTGCTGCTCGAAGCCTATCTCGGAACCGCCGCGTGACGGCCGCGCTCAAGATCGAGGCGCTGGAAGCAGGCTATGTCCGCGATCTGCCGATCCTGAGGCGAGTGGACCTCGGCGTCGAACGCGCGAGCCTCACCGTCATCATCGGGCCCAACGGGGCCGGGAAATCCACGCTGATCAAAGCTGTCGCCGGGCTTGTGCCGGTATCCGGCGGGCGCGTGCTCCTCGACGGCAAGGACATCACCGGCATCCGCCCGGACCAGATGGGTGCGCTCGGATTGTCCTACGTGCCGCAGACCGACAACATCTTCCGGCACCTCAGCATCCGCGAAAACCTTGCCCTCGTGCTGCGCCGCGTACCGGACCGGCAGGCGCGACTGGAGGAGCTTTTCGCCCTGTTCCCGGTGCTCGCCCAGAAGCAGGCGGACCGTGCGGCGTCGTTGTCCGGCGGCCAGAGACAGATGCTGGCGGTCGCCATGGCACTGGCGCCGCGCCCGCGCGTCATGTTGATGGACGAGCCGTCCGCCGGCCTTTCTCCGAAGATCGCGGCGGAAGTCCTCGACCTCGCCCGTTCGCTGACCCGCCAAGGCGTGACGGTGCTTCTGGTCGAGCAGAACGTGCGGAAGGCGCTCAGCGTCGCGGACCACTGCTACATCCTTGCGGAGGGACGCAACCAGATGGACGGGCCGGCCGCCGCGATCCTGGCCGATCCGGTGGTGGGCGAGATCTATCTCGGCGGCCGACGGGTGGGCGCGGCATGATCGCAACGATAAGCCTCACCCTGAGGAGCGCACGCAGTGCGCGTCTCGAAGGGTGGGCCACAATACGGGTCGTTGAAACAGCCTGCCTTCGGCACCCACTCTGTTGCCCACCCTTCAAGACGCACCGCTACGCGGTGCTCCTCAGGGTGAGGTCTTGCGAAAACCGGCGCCCATGAGTGGCATGATCCAGAACTTGCTGGACGGCATCCTGACCGGCGCCGTCATATCGCTCGGGGCGATCGGCCTGACGATGGTCATGCACATGCTGCGCTTCGCCAATTTCGCCTACGCGGAACTGCTGGCGATCGGCGCCTATGCCGCGCTGGTGTTCGACAGGGTCCTGGCGGCGCTCGCACCGGCGCTGGCGACCGCGTTCAAGCCACTGACGGTTTCGGCCTCGCTGGCGCTGGCCACGCTTCTGGCCATGGCGATCACCGGCGCTTCCGCCGTCGTTGTCGACTGGCTCGTCTTCAGGCGCATCCGCGCGAAAGCCGACGCGCTCTCGATGGTGTTTGCCAGTTTCGGCGTCGCCTTGATCATCCGCAACGCAATCACGCTGGCCTTTGGCCACAATGCGCAGCTCTTCTCACAGGACATCGCCTTCGCGACGGTGCTCAGCACCGACCCGCTCATCCTGGTCAAGGCCGATCAGGTCTTCGTGCTCGTCGCGGCCCTGGCGCTGATGGCCGCCTTCCACATCGTCCTGACCCGCACCTCATTCGGCTTTGCCCTGCGCGCCGTCGCCGAAAATCCGACATTGGCGCAGGTCGCCGGGGTACGCCTGTCGACGATGATTGTCGCGGTCTGGCTGATCGGCGGCGGGCTCTCGGCGGCGGCCGGCGTTTTCTATACGCTGACCAACCATCTTTCCCCTGCGCTCGGAAGCAATTTTCTCCTGCCGGTCTTCGCGGCCACAATCGTGGGCGGCATCGGCAGCGTCTACGGCGCGGTGCTGGGCGGCTTCCTGGTCGGCGTCGCGTCCGGCCTCTCGCTGGCGGTTCTGCCCTCAGGCTATGTGCCGGCGATGCCGTTCCTGATCATCCTTGCCGTGCTGCTGCTGCGTCCGCACGGACTGTTCGGCGAGGATCAGGCATGATCGGCGTGATCTCGTACCTGGTCTTCTTCGCCACGATGGCGGGCATCCTGGCCATCGTCGTGCTCGGGCTGAACCTGCAATGGGGCTACACCGGCCTGTTCAACGGCGGCGTGGCAGCCTTCTTCGGCGCCGGCGCCTACGTGACGATGCTGCTCGGCGGACGTCCGGAACCCGGGCAGTTCGGCGGGTTCCTGGCTCCCTTTCCTGTCGCGATCGTCGGCGGAATCCTGTTTGCCGGGCTGATCGCCTGGTTCTTCGGCGTGCTGACGCTCAGGTTACGGCACGACTATCTCGCCATCGCCACGTTCGGCGTCGCCATCGCCTTGGAGAGCGTCGCCCGCAACGCCGAATGGCTGACCGGCGGCGCCAAGGGATTGCGCGGCTTTCCGCGTCCGCTGGAAGCGACGATTACGGCGTTGGGGGGCGGCGACAATTTCCTCTATGGCCTGTTCTTTCTGGCGCTGGTGCTGGCTGTCCTGGCGGCCGTCTATGTCGGGCTCGAAAGGCTGACCCGGTCGCCCTACGGCCGGGCGCTGCGCGCCATCCGCGAGGACGAGGCGGCGGCCCGCTCGCTCGGCAAGAACCCGGTTCGCCTCAGGCTGGAATCCTTCGTCATCGGCTCGATGATCATGGGCGCGGCAGGCGGTCTCTACGTGGCGTTCTATGCCTATGTCGGTCCGCAGGACCTGGCACCGATCCTCACCTTCCAGGTCTGGGCCATGCTGATCGTCGGCGGGGCAGGGAACAATCGGGGCGCCGTGCTGGGCGCCTTCCTGATCTGGGCAGCCTGGACGGCCAGCGGATTTGCCCTCGCGGCCCTGGCTCCCCAGGCGATGCAGCTTTACACCGGCCCGATTCAATACATTCTGATTGGGTCGGTGATCGTCGGCATGCTTCTGTGGCGACCGCAGGGCATTCTGCCGGAGCAAATCCGTCAGCAAGGGAGAAACTGACATGAAGCGGGAGATTTCGGGAATCGTCGCAGCCGCGGCCCTGGCCGTCCTGGCTCAAACCGGCGGCGCCGCTGCCCAGGCATGCTCGGTGAATGTCGGCGTCGTCTACCCGACATCGATCGACTGGGGCAAGCCGATCGCCGCCACGACTCTGTGGGTCGCCGACATGGTGAACGAGGCGGGCGGCGTCGACGGCTGCAAGGTCGAGACGACCCTGCGCGACGACCAGAACGACGCCAAGGTCGGCGTCGATGCCGCCAAGGCGCTGGTCGACATCAGCAAGGTGCGGCTCCTGATCGGTACGGTCGCCTCGGGCATCACCATCCCGATCCTGACCTCGGTCTCCGTGCCGGCGGGCACCATGCAGATCTCCTGCTGCTCCTCCACCACGCGCCTGACGGCGCTGGCCGCCGAGGGGGCCACCAAGGGACTGTGGTTCCGGACATTCGCGACGTCGCGCGTTCAAGGCTCCGTCGCAGCCATGGCGGCGAAGGACGCGGGCTACAAGAAGGTGGCGGTCTTCTACAAGAACGACGACTGGGGCCAGGACCTCGGCAAGCTGGCTGCGGCGGCATTTCGTGCCTCGGGCATCGAGGTGACCGCACAGATCGCGATCAGCGACGGGCAGCCTGGCTACAGGGCCGAAGTCACCCAGGCCCTCGCCGGGAAGCCGGACGCCGTCTACCTCGCGCTTTACCCGAAGGAAGGCATCTCGGTGGTGCGCGAATGGCTGTCGCTCGGCGGCACCAACAAGATGATCGGCGCGAACTCGCTCAAGTCGGACGATTTCCGCAACACCGTGGGCGTGCAGCATCTGGCGAACTTCATCGGCACGGACACCTCGACGCCGCGTACCGACAGCGCCAAAGGCTTCGTGGCGGCCTATACGGCCAAGTTCGGCAAGCCGCCGGCCGGGCCGGGCCTGCCCAACAGCTTCGATGCCACGGCGATCGCGCTGCTCGCCTACAGCGCCGCCGGCAAGGACGCCACGGGCGCGCAGATCGCCGCCAAGGTACCGATGGTGACCGACCCCAAGGGCGAGAAGGCCAACGGCGACGTCGAAGGCTTCAAGAAGGCTTTGGGCTTGCTCAAGCAAGGCAAGGCCGTGTCCTTCCAGGGCGCCACCGGTGCGTTGGTCTTCGACAAGAACGGCGATGTTTCTGCCCCAGCCGTCCTCTGGACCTTTGGCGCGAACGGAATCGACGAGAAGCGCTATATCCCGCTCGAGGACGTAGAAGCCTTCATCGCCGCGCTGAAGTGATCGCGAAAAGGCCGGTCAATCTGATCGGCCGTGGCCGGATCGGAGCGGCGGTGGCCGGTTGGCTAAAGGGCTCCGACAGCCATGTCCTGCAATCGGTCATTGGCCGGACGGCGCAATGGCGCGCGGCGCCGTTGACCATCGATGCGGCCGGCCCGCAAGCTTTGCGGGCCCACGGCGAAGCCCTGCTGTCGGAAGGCGATCTCTGGTCGGTGGGCGCGGCAGCGCTGATCGACGACGACTTGCGCGGACGTCTGGCGGAGGTCGCCGGGCGCACCGGTCACGAGCTGCGCCTGCTCACAGGCTGGATCGCGGGGCCAACGCTGGCGCCGGCGGGCGCTAATGCCCGCCTGCATATCGAGCAGCAGGCTCCGCGCCTCGGCCCGGCGCCGGGCCTGCTCTTTTCCGGATCGCTGCGCGAGGCGGCGGCGCGTTTTCCCGATCACCTCAACACGGCGACGGCCGCGGCGCTGGTCGGACCAGGCATCGATGCAACCACCATTGCCCTGCATTGCGCGGAAGAGGGTGGCCCTCACATCATCCGTGCCCGGTTCGAGATGCCCGGCCAGACCATCCAGACCAACGTGCAGCTCGACGGCGGCCCGCACCCGGTAGCACAAGCAATCATCGCAGCGCTCGAAGCCCGCGGTCGCTGGCTGCGCTACGGCTGACCGCCACGCAAGTCAGGCGAAGCGTTGAGGCGCATAGGCCGCGGCGTCGATGCCTGTCGGCTTGCCGTTGATCAGCTGCGAGATCAGGCGCCCGCTCGGCGGCCCGCCCGTCATGCCGAAGTGGCCGTGGCCGACGGCCAGGAACAGGCCCGGCCGGCCCGTAGCCTCGCCCAGCATCGGCAGGCTGTCGGGTGTCGAAGGACGGAAGCCCATCCAGAAGCGGTGGCCGTCGGTGTTCACCTCGGGGAACATCGTGCGGACATTGGCGAGCAAGGCCTTGGCGCGGCGCTCATCGGGCGCCGCCTCGAGGCCTGCGATCTCGACCGTGCCCGCCACCCTGAGCCCATGCTCCATCGGTGTGACGCCGAAGGAACGGCTCTTGTTCGATATGGTCGTGGTCAGCGAAACGTTGGGCGTCGGCAGCATGACGTGGTACCCGCGCTCGGCCTCGAGCGGCACGCGGATGCCGAGCGGCTCGAACAGGCGAACCGAGCGTGCGCCGGCGGCGACGACGATCCGTTGGGCGCGATGGAAGCCGACATTGGTCATGACATCGCAGGCGCCGTCCTCGCGCGGCAGGATCTTCATCACGTTCTCGGGCAGCAGTCGCCCGCCTGCCTCCAGGAACAGCCGATGCAGCGTCTGCACGATGCGCTGGGGGCTCACGGTGTAGCCGTTGCCGGGTACCAGCACGCCACGACGCACCGCCGGCGAGAGGCCGGGAAACATCTGCCGCAGGTCGTCGAAGCCCAGCGTCTGGCTCGGAATGCCCTGGCGCTCGCGCAACTTGCGCTCCAGGGCGGCGCTCTCCGATTCGCCGTCGGCCTCCCAGACATGGACCTGGCCGACCGGGCGCACCAGATCGGCGAAGTTCTCAGGACCGAGCAACTCCTTCCAGCAGGCGAACGCGTCCTTGTGCAGCGCGCGCATGGCGTCGGAGATCGCGAGGACACGCGGCAGGCGGCCAGCCGCGATCCATTTCAGCAGCCACGGCAGCGCCTTGGGAAAATAGGCGGGGCGCACAGCGAGCGGTCCCAGCGGATCGGTCAGCCACGACGGCACCTTGCGCAGCATGCCGGGCAGCGCGATGGGCACCGAGGTGTCGGCGCTGATCATGCCGGCATTGCCGAAAGACGCACCGCCCGGCGGCGGCAGCGGATCGATCATCACGACATCGCGGCCCGAGCGCCGGAGGTAGAGCGCCGTGGAGAGACCGACCACGCCGGCGCCGATCACGACAATCGCAGGATCTGGTTGGGACATCGAACTCCTCCGCCTGGCGTAGTACGCTTTTGCAAGCCCGCAGTCTGAGGGAGATTTCCATGCCGTTCTATCAAAGAGGCGACGTTCGCATTCGCTACGAGGAGGCAGGCTCCGGCTTCCCGCTGCTGGTCGTCCCCGGCGGCGGATTGAATTCGCGCGTCAGCAACTGGCAGACCGCCGTTATTAACGCGATGGAAGAGTTCAGCCGCGACTTCCGCTGCATCACCATGGACCAGCGCAATGCCAATGGCGGCGAGTCCACCGGTCCGGTGCCGGCCGAGAACGCGTGGGACGCATTCGCCGACGACCAGCTTGGACTGATGGACCATCTTGGGATCCGCGAATTCCTGTTCATGGGCTACTGCATCGGCGGCTGCTTCGCCGGAAAGCTGCTGCAGCGGGCGCCGCAGCGCGTCGTGGCCGCCGTGTTCTGCCAGACCGTCGGCCATCGGCCCGAAGACCCGGAGGTCATGGTCCGACACAGCCAGCAGAATTGGCTCGCGGGTTTCCGGGAACGGCGACCCGAGGTGCCGATGGAGACGATCGAGAAGTATCTCCACAGCCTTTTCCGGGCGCAGCCCGATTTCCTCTACAGCGTGCCGCGCGAGTTCATCGGCAACTGCCGGACGCCGATTCTGGTCCTGCCGGACGACACGCCCTCGCATCCATTGTCGACCTCGATCGACGTTGCGTCACTGGCGCCCAATGCCGAGATCACGGTCTTCCCGTGGCGCGAGCCGCCGGAGCTCAAGGCACGCACGATCAACCGCGTGCGCACGTTCTTCAAATCGCACGTTCCAATGCAAAGCGCGGCGCAGTAGCCGACGGCCTTATAGCTTCTCAACCCCGGCGCGGGCGCAATCCTCGTCTTCTTGCGCGCTCCCACCGCCAACGCCGCAGGCGCCGACCAGGACACCTTGGCGGAAGATCGGCACGGCGCCCTGGCCATAGAACATGTGGTTGCCTTCGGCCGCGGCGATGCCGCGCAAGGTCGGATGGTCGGCCCGTGGCGTGAGATCGCCACTGGGGCGTCCGAAGGCGGCCGAGGCCATCGCCTTGCCCTGGCTGCCGAAGGAGCCGGCCCACATGGCGCCATCCATGCGCTGAAAGGCAAGCAGCCGTCCGCCGGCGTCGCACACGGCGATATTCATCTTGGCGCCGATCTGCTCTGCCTTCTCGATGGCGCCGGCGATCACGCGATTGGCATCGGCGAGGGTGAGGGTCATGAGGTCAATCCTTTCTGATCACCTGGTCGCACAAATCCTACTACAGCGAAATGCGGAACGGCGATTTCGTCGTCGGCTACCAGCTCATGCGCACGCCGGCGGTGAGCGCATGGGCGCTGTCCTGGCCGGAGATGTTGCCCTCGTAGCGGAGATAGACCGATGTGGCGTCGGCCACCGCGGTGTTGGCCGAGAAGCCCACCACCGCGCCGTCGCGCGTCGGCGCCACGCCATAGGTCGTGAACGGCATCAGCGGCGCCCCGGCCAGCGTCGCCGTCACCGGCCGCGCCGTGTCGGCATACTCATGGCTCCAACCCAGCCGGACCTGCACCGCCAGCTTCTCGCGCCAGCCAAGATCGATCGCGCCGCCGAGCTGGGCGCCGAGCACCGATCGCAGCGAGTTCGTGGTCTGCCCCGCCACCGTGAGGTTGAGCGACTGTGCGCCCGTCTCGCTGAAGCCGTTCTGTGCGCCGGTGTAGCCTTGCAGGCGCGCGAACGGTGTGACGTAGGCGTCTGCTGGTGTACCGATGTCGAAGCGATAGCCGCCCTCGATCTGGCCGTACCACTGGTTGGCCCCGGCACTGCCCTGCGCGGTGCGCGGCTGCAGGCCGGGAATGAAGATCTGCCGCCACATCTGGTTAAAACTGTAGCCGTAGCCGAACATGGCGTCGGCGTAGACTTTGTCCATCCTGTAGTTGCCGTAGAGGCCCGCCAGGAAAGTGTCCGTGGTGCCGTTGCCGCTAAAACCCTGGGTCCATTGTGTGCCGGTGGTATAGCCGGCCGTCACGCCGACGCGCAGGCCGGGCGCCACCATCCGGTCGAGGCCGGCGGCGAAGCCGCCGACGCTATAGGTCAGCTGCCCCGGGTTGGTGCCGGAGCCGATCACGCCCAGGCCGCCCAGCGCACCGCCCCACGCCCCCCATGCGGCGGGCGCGCCCGCGTCGCAGGCGATGTCACACGCTTCGGCGAGCGCCACGCGCGTGCTGGCGGGCGAGCCGCCTCCGCCGGTCTGGTTGGCGAAATTGTTCATGAAGAGCTGGGCGCCCTGCACCATCGATGTCGAGAAGCTCGAATAGTTCTGGCCGCTCAGCGAGGTCAGCGTCGCCTGCGCGAGCGCCGGAGACTGCGTGTTGGTGGCCATCGTCCCCAGCACCGTCGCGAAATCCCCCGTCGCGGTGAAGACGTTGGCATCGAGCACGCGGCCGACGGCCTGCTGCGTCGCCGTCTGTCCCGCGGCGGCGAAGCCACCCACCTGCAAGGTCAGGTAGACGTTGTTGGCGTCGTAGCCGAGCGACGGCAGCAGGAACGGATAGAGACTGTTGGCCGATGCGAAGCTGCCGGCAATGCCGCCGCTGGCATTGAGGATAGTGTAGGTCGTGCGTGGCGCCTGCACGCCCGAGGCGCCGACAACGCTCACCGTGCCATTGAGGGAAGCGGTGCCCGGGGTTCCCGTGACGTTGATGCGATCGCTCTGACCGGCGGCGTTGGTCTCGACCTGGTAGACGCCGCCGGCGGCTTGCGTCAGGGAGCCGTTCACGGTCATCGTGCCGATCGAGTTCCCCGGCGCGAGGGCGGCGAAGTTGGCGAGATTGCCGACGATCGTGCCGGTGCCCGACAGCAAGCCCGCGTTCATGAACGCGCCGGTCACCACGCCGTTGTTGGCGAAGCTGCCGGCGTTGCTGACATTGCCGGTGATGCTGCCGGTGTTGGACACGGAGCCGGCCGTGGCGAGGCTGCTCAGCAGCGTGCCACTGTTGATGAGCGTGCCCTGGTTCACCAGCAAGGCACCGACCGACTGGAAGGTCCCAGCGTTGTTGAGCGTCGAGCCGGGCTGGACCGCATAGCCGCCGCCGCTCACGAAGGTGCCGCCCGCCAGGGTGGTTAGATTGCCGATCAGGGTGCCGCTCAGCGCCAGGGTGCCGCCACCGACGACGGTGCCGCCGGTGTAGGTGTTGTTGCCGCCCAATACGAGTATGCCGGTACCGAGCTTGGTGAGGCTGCCCGGGCCGCTGATGTTGTTGCTCCACATGTCGATGGCGTTGAAGCCGCCCAACGCGGCGTTCATCGTCACCGTGACGTTGGAGGTGAAGGCGCCATAGCCGCCCGCGGCCGCGAACAGGTTGAGCCGCGCCCAGCCGGAGCCGTTGTCGAGTGGTCCGCCGGACGGAAGCTCGGTGCTCGCCAGGATGTCGTTGCGCTGGCTCGCCGTGAGATAGGGGAAGCGCGAGGCGATCAGCAGCTCGGCATTGACCGGCACGACCGGCGCGAGATCGGTCGGGCCGGTCGCCGGCAAGCCGTAGGTGCTCAGCAAGGCATAGGCCTGGTTGGCGGCGGTGAACTGTGCCGCCGTCGGGAAGGTTCCGTTGGCAATGCAGGCCGCCACGTTGCTGGCGCAGTTGGCGTAAGGCACGGAAACGCCGCCCGCGATCGCCCCGCGCAGGGTGGTCGCCGTCGACTGCAGGAGCGCCTGATAGTTGCCGGTGACGAAGGACGGGTTGTTCGCCAGGACCTGGGCCATCGTGTAATAGGCCACGATGCGGCCGCCGATGATGTCGGTCGGATAGTGCACGCCGATGATGTTGCGGCTGAGCCCGAATTGCTGGGCCGCCACCAGCAGGTCCTGATAGGCCTCCGGTATCATGACGGCATAGGTCAATGCGGAGGTGCTGGCCGCGATCATGTGCGCGCTGGGGAAGGATCCCGATGTCGTGTTCGTGTTGTCGTTCACCCAGTCGTTGTTTTGCACTGCTACCGGACAGCTGGCCGCGGCCGTGCCTGCGGGACAGGGCACCGTGGCAGTGGTCCATTTGTTACCCCAGATCACCGGGTTGGTCTGGAGAGGGTGCGGATCGATGTTGGGCAGATTGAAGGGACCCGACTGTCCATAGGTCTGGTACATGGTGAAGCCGGTGTAGCCCTTCAGGAAGGTCGGCTGGGCGGCGGTGTGGGGGACCGCGTAAGCGTTGTTGAAGGCATTCATCACGTCGCTGTTGGCCAGAGCGGCCAGGACGTTGGCGGCCAGCGGTGACGGGTTGTTGTTGGCTGCCCAGATCAGGGTCGGCGCGTTCGCAAGGATGGCGTTCTGTGCCGCCTGGACACGCTGGTTGTAGGTCGCGTTCTGGTAGATGTTGCCTTCGATCTGAAAGTTGGCAGAGAAGGCGTTCGTTCCGGGCAGGGTCGTGAAGGGCGACAGGAGCGAGACCAGCTGGCTCTGCTGGGCGCTGGTGCACGCGGCGGTGGCGCAGGCCGTGGCGGTCTGGGCAGCGGCGGGTCCGACGGGGATCAGCGATCCCGTGGCCAGGGCGACCGCCGCGCCAACTCGGCAGGCGACAGCGTTGTCGTTCCATTGACGCGCTTGTCTCATGATTCCCCCAGGTCCCACGCCAAGCGCGGAGCGCGGCCACTATCCTGCCCCGATATGCCGCCTTTGTAGTAGTTAAATTGGCGATCTATCGATGTGCGGACGACGGTTCGGCTGCCCCCGACATGGCCTACAAAGAAGAGGGCCGACAGGCTATGCCGGCACCTCGGGTGTGAGAATCGCCGACCCCAGACGTCTTTGTTCGGACCAACGGAAGAAACCCCTCCAGCGAGGCCATCATGAAGATCACCAAGGTCGAGACGTTTCTGGTGCATTGGGGCGATGTTTCTCGCCCGGCCGAGGCCGCCTTCGGCGCGGCGACCGCCGTCGTCGCCGTGCACGCCGACGGCCTCGTCGGCCTGGGAGAGGCCTCGCCCATGCAGGGCGGCGTGGCGTCGCTCCAGGTCATTGCGCGCGACATGGCGCCGGCGCTGGTCGGCGCCGATGCGCTCGACCACGCCGTCACCCTCGATCGCCTGCTGCACAAGCTGATCAAGCTCGGCCCCGATGGAATCGTGACGGGGGCTCTTGCGGCGATCGACATCGCCCTGTGGGACCTGAAGGGGAAAGCGTTCAAGCAGCCGATCTACAAATTGCTGGGCGGCGCCTGGCGCACGCGCATTCCGTTCTACGCCTCGATCGGCCGCAACGACGGCAGGGACGTCGATGGCGTCGTGAAGACGGTCGAGGCCAGGCTCAAGGCGGAGCAGCCGTCGGCGATAAAAATCCGCTGGGACGGCGCGCGAGGGGAGATCGATCGCGACATCGCCGGCGACATCGCCAAGGCCAGGGCCGTGCGCCGCCTGGTGGGCGACGACTACCCGTTGGCGTTCGACGCCAACAATCGCTATTCGATCGGCGCCGCGATCAGGGTCGGGCGGGCGCTCGAAGATCTCGGCTACGTCTGGTTCGAGGAACCCGTCGAATACTACCATCCCAGGGCGATGGGCGAGGTCGCGCAGCGGCTGGACATCACGGTGTCGGCCGGCGAGCAGTCGTACACGCTGCAGTCGGTGGCGGCGCTGATCGACAGCGGCGTCCGGATGGTCCAGCCCGACATCGTGAAAATGGGCGGCGTGACCGGCCTGATGCAATGCGCCGCCCTCTGCCACGCCCATGGCGTCGAGTTCGTTCCGCACCAGACGCAGCCTTCGATCGGCAACGCCGCCAATCTGCATGTGCTCGCGACCCACATGCGTGCGACCAAGCCCGCTGAGCTGGCCGACGGCTGGTCGAGATGCGCCGACACCTTCGTCAACGCACCGAAGCCCGACGCCGGATGCCTGGTCGTACCGGATGGAGCGGGGCTCGGCCTCACGATCGATGAAGCGATGCTGGCGCGTCGCCGCGTCGACCTCAAAGCTCTGGTGTGAGGATCGCCAATTCCAGGCGTCTCTTTTCTGTTTCTTCGTCGAACCTCTGCCCGACGATCTTGTAGGGCTGGCGAAACTCGAGCCTGATCGGCCAGCATTTCGGGCTTATAAGCAGGCGCCGCAGGCTCTCTCCGAATCCCGGCAGATCCCGCCTCATGTCGTCCGTCATCTTGACGTGCAGCGGCATGATCCAGGCGCCCTTTTTTGAGGCGGCCTTGAGGATCTGGCCGTTCTTGATCTTGCCCATCCTGTTCGGTCCGACCGACACGTGTTCGGCCTGCTTGCTCGTTCGACCGCCTTCGAGATGTGCGACAAAGCACTGCTGCCTGTCGAAAAGTTCCATCACCCGTTTCATTGCACTCCAGTTGAGTTTCCGCGACTCCAGCGTGTCGTCGCGTCCCACTCGAATGCAGCGCAGCCGCTCATGATGCTGCGGCGTGAAACCCTTGAAGAGGTTCTTGTCGGGAAGACTCCAGACAAACATCCTGAGCCTGAACATCGCCCAGGGCCAGAACACGAGAGGAATGAAAAACGTTTCGATGAGCGACGGATGGTTCGCGACGATCAGCACGCGGCCGCGTCGCACGTAGCCCACCGCGCGCCAGTAGCCGCTGATCCTGATGACGCGGAACAGCCCGAGCAGCCAGAAGGGGATGCCGAGAAGAGTTCCAAGCAGCACCGCCATGGCGAGGCCGCTCAAGAGCGACGCGAGTCGATCCTGGCGCCCCCGGTGCATGGCGTTTACCGTAGTTCGGGTTCGCCGGATTTCAAACCCTTGAATTCAGGGAAAGGGCGCCGCGCAGAATTCAGCGCGTTGCGCCGGCAAGCCTCTCGCGTCAGCCGTTGCGGAAGGCGTAACCGTAGCCGTTGAGGGCCGGCGCGCCGCCGAGATGGGCGTAGAGCACCTTCGATCCCTTGGGGAAGAAGCCCTTCTTCACGAGGTCGATGGTGCCCTGCATGGATTTGCCCTCGTAAACCGGGTCGGTGATCATGCCTTCCAGGCGGGCGGTGAGGCGGATCGCCTCCTTGGTCTCTTCCGACGGCACGCCGTAGGCGGGATAGGCGTAGTCCTCGAGCAGGACGACGTCCTCGTCCGCGATCTCCTTGCCGAGCTTTATAAGCTCGGCGGTGTTGCGCGCGATCTCCAGCACCTGCGCCTTGGTCTGCGCCGGCGTGCCCGAGGCGTCGATGCCGATGACGCGGCGCTGGCGGCCGTCCTTGGCGAAGCCCACCACCATGCCGGCATGGGTCGAGCCGGTGACGGTGCAGACCACGATGTAGTCGAAGGAAAAGCCCAGCTCCTGTTCCTGCTCGCGCACTTCCTCGGCGAAGGCGACATAGCCCAGGCCGCCGAACTTGTGCACCGAGGCGCCGGCCGGAATGGCGTAGGGCTTGCCGCCCTTGGCCTTCACGTCGTCGATCGCCGCCTGCCAGCTCTTGCGGATGCCGATGTCGAAGCCGTCGTCGACCAGTTGCACATCGGCGCCCATGACGCGGCTCAGCAGGATGTTGCCGACGCGGTCATAGACGGCATCCTCGTGCGGCACCCAGCTCTCCTGCACCAGCCGGCATTTCATGCCGATCTTGGCGGCGACGGCCGCCACCATGCGGGTGTGGTTGGACTGCACGCCGCCGATCGAGACCAGCGTGTCGGCATTGGAGGCGAGCGCGTCCGGGATGATGTACTCGAGCTTGCGCAGCTTGTTGCCGCCGTAGGCGAGACCCGAGTTGCAGTCCTCGCGCTTGGCGTAGAGCTCGACCTCGCCGCCGAGATGGGCGGACAACCGCTCCAGCTTCTCGATATGGGTGGGGCCGAAGGTGAGGGGATAGCGCGGGAAATTTTCTAGCATGGCCGGATTTCTAGCAAATCCGCCGCCGAAGGTGCTTTCGAAGAAGCATAGGTCTTTGCCTATGGAATTCTCCCATAGGTCATAGACTTGGGAATTGTCTCATTTTGACCTATTAACTCGGAAGAATCTTCCAGGAGGCTTCCATCGACCGCGTCGACCTAAAAATGCTGCGGCTGCTGCAGGCCAATGGCCGCTTGAGCAATGCCGAGCTGGCCAAGAAGGCCGGTGTCAGCGCCGCGACCTGCCATCGCCGGACGCAGCGGCTGTTCGAGGAGGGCCTGATCGCCGAGGTGCGGGCGATGGTCGACCCGCGCAAGGTCGACCGCGGCGCGCTGGTCATGGTGGGCGTGGTGCTCGACCGCTCCACCCCGGAGAGCTTCGCCCAGTTCGAAAAGGCGGTGGCGAAGCTCAAGTTCGTGCTCGACTGCCACCTGGTGGCGGGAGACTTCGACTACTTCCTGAAGATCAGGGTCGGCGACATGGCCGATTTCAACCGCATCCACGGCGAGCAGCTGATCGCGCTGCCCGGCGTGCGCCAGACCCGCACCTTCTTCGTGATGAAGGAAGTCGTCGACAGCGCGCCGCTCGACTTCTGAGGATTACACGCGCTCGAGGATCGACAGGCCTCGGATGCGATCGATCAGATAGATCAAGCCGCGATGGTCGACGTAGACGTCGTTGCTGCAGACGCGCTCTGCCCCCGCCGGCACGTCCGGCATCCACCAGGCGGCCTGCTTCATCGATAGCGGATTGGCGATATCGATCACCCGCAGCCCGTTGGCGAACCAGGCGGCGGGAACCTCATTGCCGACGATGGTTTCGACGGGCTGATGGCACGCCGTCATCAAGGGCGTCTCGATCCCGACGAGCTCCGGTAGCTGGAAGCAGCCGACCGGTACCGGCCGGGTCTCGTCGGTGATGTTCACCATCCAGAGCGCCGCCGGCAGCTCGGGCGAAAGCTTGGGATCCAGGGGTTGCACATGCTCATCGGCGACCAGCATCCAGCGATGGCCGGCGATCGGCACATCGATCGGAACCAGGCTGTGCGTGGGCCAGCCGAACGGCGGGCTCCAGTCGAGGTGAGCGATCAGCTTCGGCTTGGTCATGTCGCTGATGTCTAAAATGACGCCGCCGCCGTACCAGTAGCTGACATACAGGCGATCGCCGCGCCGGATCGGATGGTGGCAGCGGTGGTTCTTCGCCTTCCAGCTCGGGGTTTCGCCGCCGGCGGTCCACTGCCCTTCCATCCACCAGCGACCGACCTCTTCCGGCTTCGTCGGGTCCTTCAAGTCGAGGATCATGACGATGGTGCCGACATAGCCCTCTTGTTCGGTAGAAATGTAGGCGTAGCGGCCATCGAAGGTGAACCGGTGCACACCCATCCCGTCGCACTGCCAATGGCAGATGTCGCGCGGATTGCCCGGTCGGCTGACGTCGAAGATGCGCAGTCCGACGAAATCACCCGCCGGCTTGTCGCCGCGTGTACGCTCGCGGTTCACCACCATGACGTCATTCGCCACCCGTACCTTGTGGGAATGCAGCCCCGGCGGAATGTCGATCGAAGCGACGACCTTTGGATTCGCCGGGTCTGATACGTCCAGGACGGACGTCCCGTGCGGCGGCTGCATGTGCCCGACATACGCGTAGTTGCCGTCGAGGACGACCTGGCCACCGCCGGCAATATCGACCCAGGCGACTTCGCGAATGCCCGAACCCTGACCCATGGTGTTTCTCCTCAGCCTGCGGGCAGCTGTTCGAGCAGCCGACCCTTGCCGGGGAGAGGCGTGTCGACCTTCATGGTCTGCAGCATCGCCCACAGCGCCGCCTGGTTGGTGGTGATCACCGGCTTGCCGAACTGGCGCTCCCAGGCGGCGATCCAGTCCATGGTCGGGAAGTTGCCGCCCGGCACCACCAGCGCGTCGATCTGCGGGCCATCGATCCGGCGGAACGCCGCTTCGGCCACGCCGGCATCCATCTTGCCGATGGCGTAGGCATTGTCAGCGCCCAGGCTTTCCGAGGCGACCACGGCGATACCGTACTTGGTCTCGTAGTAGCGCCGGGCCCGTCCGATCACCTCTTCCGAATAGGGCGTCGCCATGGCGACCCGCGACGCCTTGAGGGCCTTCAGCGCCCGACCGATTGCCTCGGCGGACGTCAGGGACGGCACGCCCGACGCCTCGGTCATGCGCTTCACCGTCATCGCGTCATAGTCGTCGGCGAACAGGCTCGCCGAGGTCTGTGCCAGCGCGATCACCTCGACCCGTGCGTCGCCGAGCAGCTTCGCCTGATAGGTCACGTCGGCATCCAGGCTCGGCGAGAACGGCGTGTTGCCGCCCTTGCCGAGCCGGCCGGTGTGCACCTGCAGCTCCGCGGGCAAGCGGCAGAACTCGATCTCGCAAGTGGTGTTGGTCGAGGGGACCAGGATCCCGAAATGCCGCGGCATGACGTCCTTCCTTCCTAGTCGAACAACGCGAGGTCGATCGCGTCGCCCATCTTGCAATAGCCGCTGTCGCTCGGGTGCAGGCCGTCGCCGCAATCGTCCACAGCGCGCATCTGGGTCGGGATCTCGGGATCACGCAACGCGGCGTCGAAATCGGCGACGCCGTCAAAGGCCCCGCTTTCCCGTATCCAGGCATTCACCGCGACCCGATGCTTTTCCCGCGTCGGATTCCAGGCATTTGCCATGAAGGTTTCGTTGCCAAACGGGGTCAGTGTCGCGCCGATCAGCTTGATGCCGGCGCTGTGGGCGCGAACCACCATCTGGTGCAGCCCGGCGATCATCTGCTCGGCAGTGACCTCCTCTTCAGGCTTGGCCCACCGGTTGCGCAGATCATTGGTGCCGAGCATGACGATGGCGTGCGTTACGCCAGGCTGCGCCAGCACGTCGCGGTCGAAGCGTCGGAGACCGCTGTCGCCGCGAATGTCGTGCAGAATCCGGTTGCCGCCCAGCCCGTTGTTGGCGACGGCAATCGGCCGTCTGCCGTGCGCGACGAGGCGGCGGGCCAGCTGGTCGGGCCATCGGCAGTAGGCGTCGATCGTCGAAATGTTGCCATCGGTCAGTGAGTCCCCGAGTGCCACGACCCCGCAAGCCCCGCTCGAGGCGAGCACATCGACGCCGCACAGGAAGAACCACTGGTCCGACAGATTGCCAACGGGCATGACCCTGTCGGCAACGAAATCGCCGGGCGGCGATATGTAGTTGGTCTGCCTGGCATAGCGCCCAGTGATCGGGAAATTCGCCGGCACTTCGCCCGGCAGATGAAAGCTGACGGCAAGATCGGCAAGCGGCGGAACGGAAAGCTCGACCGGATCGCTGAACAGCACCGCACCGGCCGCGATGACGGCCGAATCGCTGCCGCCGAAGCTCAACTTGCGGCGGCTGTCCGCGACGATCGCCGGCCCTTTGTCGCGCAGCGCGATCTGGGCCGCGCCGATGGCAAGCGGGCGATTGCCGTAGGCGTTCGAGATCCGCACCCGCAGGCGGTCGCCGCCGAGGCTGATGCGCGGGTTCATGCGCAGCGTATGGTTGTTGAACCCGACAACGCCTTCCGCCGGCGCCGGCGCCGCCGCCCAGGTTCCGACCCAATGTCCGTCGCTTGGCATCGGTATCCCAACTAGTTCATCAGGCCGTAGAACTTGCCGGCGTTCTCGCAGGTGATCTTGTGAGTGATGTCGGCCGGCAGGTGGCCGAACTGCTTGGCGATGTATTCCGAGGAATCCGGCCAGATGCCGTCGGGATGCGGATAGTCCGAACCCCACATCAGGGTCTCGACGCCCATGTCGTCGATCAGCTTGGTGCCGATGCGGTCGTACTGGAACGTGGCGCGGCACTGGCGGCGCCAGTATTCGCTCGGCAGGAGCTTCATCTTGATGTCGCGGTACTGGTCCAGATACTCGTTGTCCATGCGGTCGATCAGGTAGGGAAGCCAGCCGATCCCGCTCTCGCCGAACACCACCCGGAACCGCGGAAAGCGCTCGAACACCGCCGCACCCATCAGCGCCGTCAGGATGTGGCCGAGCGTCATCTGGAACATGCAGATGCTGCTGTAACGCATCGCCAAACCGGCATCGCCGGTGGTCTGGGCGCGGAGCTTCGGATCGACCGACGGGAAGGTATGGAAGTGGAGCGGCAACTGCGTCTCGTCGATCGCCGCCCACAGCGGATCCCACATCGGATGCCACATCGGCGTCATGTTCCAGGAGCAGCTGAGCTCGACGCCCTTGACGCCGAGCTTGGCGACGCGATGCACTTCCTTCACCGCGGCGGGGATGTCGCCGAACGGCAGGCAGGCCAGGCCGATCATCCGTTGCGGATGGCGCTTGCAGAAGTCGATGATGAAGTTGTTGTAGATGCGCAGCATTTCCGCCGAGGCGCCGGCGTCCTCCAGCTTCGCCGCGGCGGCGAGCACGCCGTAGATCACTTCGGCGTCGACGCCGTCCTTGTCGAGCTCCTGGGCGCGCAGGTCGGGGTCGCCCGGGCGGCGGACGCCGTTGAGACCGGCATCATACAGACCGGTCTCCGCCATCCGGTCGGCGCGGTGCTGCTTGCCGGGCTCATACTTGCGGCCGGCCGAGCCGACGCCGGCGACCAGCCCGAAGGAGGCGCCGTTGCGCGCGACCCACTCCTTGCCGTTCGGTCCTTCGCTGACGAAGGGCATCCGCTCCTTGAGCTCGCTTGGCGCTTCCGACGTGAAGAGATCCGGCGGCAACCAGATCATGTCGAGATGGCAATCGGCCGAGATACGTTTGTATTGCATCTGCTTCAACTCCCTACGGCGGATCAGACACGAAGGAACCGAGAGCTCTTGCCAATGGCTTGGAGGAGGCCATCCTGCACGTGTGGGATGCCCATGTCGAGCAACCATGGAGGAACGCATGCGGCGAGTGATCGATCTGGAATGCGTGCTGCCACCGGATGAGAACGGCGTTGCGCGGCAATATTTCGGCGCTGCTGGCCATCGCATCGGCGAGGGCGATCCCGAGCTGCTGCCGCCGCTGCCAGGCTACGGCTTCGAGAACTACCGCAACATCTTCACGCGCCGGGACGGCGGTACGCGCCAGCCGGACGCTGCGAAGCCGGCCGGCAAATCGCTGGCCGAGATTGTTGCGGAGATGGATCGCGACGGCGTGCAGACCTCGGTGATCCATCGCATGCCGAACGACCTGCTGGCGAGGATCGTGCAGGCCTATCCGACGCGCTTTTTCGGCCTCGCCACCCTCAGCCCGTTCGACGGCATGCGCGGCGTGCGCGAACTGGAGAGGCTGGTGCGTGAGGAGAAGGTGCAGGGCATGCGCGTCGGCGCGCTGTACAACGGCCTCGCCGCCAGCGACCGGCGCTACTACCCGCTCTATGCCAAATGCGTCGAGCTCGACATTCCGGCGCGCATCTACACCTCGATGAACTATGCCAACGACCGGCCTTACGATCTCGGTCACCCGCGCCACATCGACCAGGTGGCGATCGACTTCCCGGAGCTCAGGATCATCGCCGGGCTGGCCGGCTGGCCGTGGATCAACGACATGGTCGGTCTCTTACGCCGGCACCCGAACCTCTCTTGCGACACCGCCTCGCATCATCCGCGCTACTTCGGCACCGCGGGCTCGGGCTGGGAGATGCTGCTACAGTTTGGCAACACCCTGCTGCAGGACAAGGTGATGGTGGGCTTCTCCGCCGAGCAGTTCGGCCTGTCGATTGCGGAGATGGTGAAGCTCTACGAGGCGCTGCCGCTGAAGGAAGCCGTGGTGGAGAAGTGGCTGTACGGCAACGCCAGGCGCTTCCTGAGGCTCCCTTGATCCCACGTGAGGCTGGTTTCAGTCTTCCGTCTTTGCGCGACCGACAAGCTCGCCTGGATTTCCGACGCCATAGTCGCGTGTTGCCCCGTCGGAGGTGATGTAGCCGTCGAGGAGATCGCGGCCGATGGCGGCGGGCGAACGCTTGGCCGGCTCACCAAAGCCGCCGGAGCCTGGCGTGATCATGTCGATCACGGAGCCTGCCGGCGCCTGGAATGCCCCTTTGCAGGGGAGGTTGCGCGATTTGCCGTCCGGCGTGGTCAGCGTGACGACGGCAGCGGCGCCTGCCTGGCCGCCCATCAGTCCGAACGGCGGCGACGTCATCCGCTCCATGCAGAGCGAGCCCACCGCGTCGGCCCCTTTCAGCAAGCGCCATGTGCGGACGGCGCCGCAGCCGCCGCGAAACTGCCCCGCACCACCGGAATCCGGGTTGACGGCATAGCGCTCGACACGAAGCGGGAATGCCATCTCCAGCACCTCGACCGGCGTATTCATGGTGTTCGAGATGCCGCTGGCGATCGTGTTGATGCCGTCCTTGTTCGGCCGCGCGCCGAAGCCACCCTTGATCGTTTCGTAGGAGACATAGCGCGTTCCCGAGCGGGGATCGACGCCACCGAACGTGACGACGGCCGACGTACCCTGACTGCACGCCATGACGCGATCTGGCCAGATCGCGGCAAGCGCGCCCATGACCATGTCTGCAACGCGGTGCGACATCTCGTGATTGGCGTAGACGACGGGCGCGGGAAACGCCGCGTTGACCACGGAGGCCTTCGGTGCCTCGATGGAGATCGCGCGCCAGCAACCGGAGTTCGGTGGAATCAGGCTGCCGGGATCCACGGCCATTTTCAGGCCGCAGTAGACGCCCGACGCAGTCACCGACAGCGGTGCATTCATCGGACCTTTCACCTGCGGGTCGCTGCCCGCGAAATCGACCAGGAGCCGGTCACCGGACTTCCTGATGTGCATGCGCACGCGAAACCGGGCGTCGCTGCCGTCCGGGTTGTCGGGAATGCCATCGCCGTCGCAGAAATCCTCGAACGTGCCCTCACCGTCGGGCAAATCGACGAGGGCGACGCGCATCAGGCGCTCGGAGTAGTCCATGACCTCCGCCATGATCTCGACGATCTCGCGCGGGCCGTAACGTCGTGCCAGTTCCTGCAGGCGTTGAACGCCCCGAAGCGTCGCGGCCAATTGCGCGCCGAGATCGCCCCGCCGCTCGGCGGGCGTGCGGACGTTCGCCAGGATCAGCTTCTCGAGGTCGGCATTCATGACACCCCGGGAGACGAGGCGAAGCGGCGGCAACCGCAAGCCCTCGCCGTAGATCTCGCTCACCGCCCCATAGCTGCCCGGTGTCGCAGATCCGACGTCCGGCCAGTGTGCACGCAAGCACGTGTAACCGAGCAGCAGCCCATCGAGGAAGGCCGGGCGGATGACGTTGACGTCGGGCAGATGGCTGCCCCCGAAATAGGGGTCGTTGTGGATGAAGACGTCGCCATCGTGCACGTCGTTGCCAAAGACCGACACGATGGCGCGAACGGCATCCGGCATCGAGCCCAGGTGGATCGGAAGATCGTTCCCCTGGGCCACCATGGCACCCTCGGTATCGAACACCCCGCAGGAGAAATCGCCGGCGGATTTCAGGATCGGCGAATAGGCGGTCTTGCACAGGATGACGCGCATTTCCTCGGCGATCTTGAAGAGGGCGTTCTTCGCGATCTCGAAGGCCGCCGGGTCCTTGTGGCGCGGGCTGGTCATTGTGCGGCTCCCTGCTTTGCCCGTGCCATCAGGATGTAACCGTCGCTGTCCATGCGCGCCTGCCAGCCGGGTGGGATCAGGATGGTCGACTCGAGGCTCTCGACGATAGCGGGGCCGTGCACGACGGCTCCTGTGGCCATGCGTGCACGATCGTGCACCTCGGCCGTGATCGCGCCTGTGCTGCGAAACCAGACTTCCCGGGGTGGCTTCGCGGACGGCGTGCCGGCCGCGGCCGGTTGCTGGCGAATGGTCAGCGGCGGAATGAGTCCAATCGCCGCGAGACGCAGGCTGACGAACTGCACAGGCTCGGCGCGATTGTCATGGCCGTAAGTTTGCGCGTGCCGGGCATGGAAGGCCTCGGCAATTCCGCCGATAGCGGCGGTATCAACGGTGCCGCCGGCGACAGGCACGTTCAATTCGTACGATTGGCCTGCATAACGAGCATCGACGGAGCGATCGAAGCGGCGGCGACCGGCATCGATGCCGGCACGATCCAGCATGCCGCTGCCTTCCGCTTCCATGGCGCGGAAAGCCGCCTCGAGAACGGACGGGTCGGCGGTCGCCGCCGTGGTGTAGACCGTGTGCACGTAGTCGCGCCGCAGATCCGTGCCAACGAGGCCCAAAGCCGAGAACGCTCCCGGGATCGGCGGACAAACGACGGTCGCAATACCAAGCTCCTCTGCGAGGGCCGCTGCGTGCAGGGGCCCGGCCCCACCGAATGCAGCCAGGGAGAAGTCACGGGGATCGTGGCCGCGTTGCACCGAGACGATCTTCAACGCTTCCGCCATGGCGTTGTTGACGACATCGATGACGGCGGCGGCGGCCGTCTGCGCCTCCACGTCGAGCGGGACCGCGAGCCGCTTGCCGATCGCAGCCTCGGCTGCCGCATGATCCAGCGGCATGCTGCCGGCAAGCAGCGATTGCCGCCCGAGGTAGCCGAGCACCAGGTTGCAGTCGGTGACGGTTGGTTCTGTGCCGCCGCGGCCATAGCAGGCAGGGCCGGGCTCGGCGCCCGCGCTCTTGGGGCCGACACGCAGCGCACCGGCGCGGTCGACCCAGGCGATGGAGCCGCCGCCCGCGGAAACCTCGGCGAGATCTATCACCGGCACGCGGATCGGATGCCCGGCGCCGTTCATGAACCGCGTGACATTGGAGCCGCCACCGACCTCGTATTCCGCCGTGGTTTCGTATTTTCCATCACGAATGAGACTGGCCTTCGCGGTGGTGCCGCCCATGTCGAACGAGAGGAGATTGAGCTTGCCGGTCTGGCGCGCCACCAGGGCCGCCCCGACGACGCCGGCCGCCGGACCGGACTCCACCGCCATCGCCGGCATGGCAACGCCCTCCGGCGCTTCGAATACCCCGCCGTTCGAGCCCATCAGGTAGAGCGGGGGCAGCCCCATCTGTTTTGTCGCCACCTCGAGCTTCGCCAGATAGGAGCCGAGGATCGGCCCGACGTAGGCGCACACGGCCGTCGTGCTGGTGCGCTCGAACTCGCGGATCTCCGGCAGCACTTCGGATGAGAGATAGACAGGAATGCCCGGAAATGCCGCACGCAGCCGGCGGCCCAGGCTTTGCTCGTGAGCTGGATTGAGGAAGCTGAACAGCAGCGAAACCGCAATCGATTCCACGCGCGCTGCCTTGAGATCGGCGATGAGCCCGTCGATCTCCGTCTCTGCGAGCGGTGTGGCGATCTGCCCGTCGGCGCCGATGCGTTCCGTGATCTCGAACCGCCGCCGGCGCGGCGTCAACGTTGCCGGAGGGTCCTGGAAAAGGTCATAGAGATCGCCGCGCGAGGAACGCCGCAATTCCAGAACATCGCGAAAACCACGTGTCGCGACGAGGCCAACGCGAGCGCCCTTGCCCTCCAGCAGCGCATTGGTGACGACCGTCGTGGCGTGGCAGAGCAACCCGACCTCGCCCGGTGCGATGCCATAGGGGCCCATCGCGGACCCCAGGGCCTCGAGCACTCCGGTCACGAAATCACGCGGTGTCGTCAGCGTTTTGGCGGCACCGATGCGACCGCTCGTGTCGTCCACCACGGCGACATCCGTGAATGTACCGCCGATATCAACCCCAATGCGCCAAGTCATGGGGCAAAGTCTAGGCACGTCGCAGTCCTTCTGCGAGGTATTTTGAAAGCGGACGCGCAGGGATGGAAAATGGGCTATCCTTGCGTCGTGTACTCTTCGCACCGACACGGGCGATGGTATTCGTCCTGTCAGCGAGCATCCGTCGAGGCCCTTCAGCCGAGGAGAACCCGCATGCTCTCGAAGGAAGACAACGAACTGATCACCCGCACCGGCCCCGGCACGCCGATGGGCAATGCGATGCGGCGCTACTGGGTCCCAGCCTGCCTGTCGAGTGAGATCGGCGAACCGGACGGTGCGCCGGTGCGCGTCAAGCTGATGGGCGAGGAACTCGTCGCCTTCCGCGACACCGAGGGGCGCATCGGCCTGGTCGAGGAATATTGTCCGCATCGTGGCGTGTCGCTCTATTTCGGGCGCAACGAGGAGTGCGGTTTGCGCTGCGTCTATCACGGCTGGAAGTTCGATGTGACCGGCGCCTGCGTCGATCAGCTGAACGAGCCGGAGGAACTGCAGTTCAAGCACAAGGTGAAGCTTTTAGCCTATCCGACCTGCGAGCTCGGCGGGATCGTCTGGGCCTACCTCGGGCCGGCCGACAAGATGCCGCCCTTGCCGAAGTTCGCCTGGACCCAGGTGCCGGAAGCCCGCCGCCACGTCACCAAGGTCATCGAGGAGTGCAACTACCTGCAGGCGCTCGAAGGCGGCATCGACACCTCGCACGCGCCGATCCTGCACCGATTGCTGACCGACAAGTCGACGCGCGGCGGCCTCAGGCCGTCGAACCCGTTCGTGCGCGGCAAGGCGCCGAACCTGCGTGTCGACATCACCGACTACGGCTACCTCTATGCCGGGGTGCGGCCGCTCGGCGACAGCGACATCCATGTGCGGACCTATCACTTCATCATGCCGTTCCACCAGATCCGCCCGTCGCGGTCGGAAAGCGGATTGCGGACCGATGCCGGTCATATCTGGGTGCCGATCGATGACCACAACTGCATGGTCTACAACTGGATCTACAGCATCAGCGATCAGCCGCTCAGCGCGGAAGACCGCCTCGAACGCGGCCTCGGCAACGGGCCGTTGCATGTCGACCAGACGACCTTCCGTTCGTTCCAGAACCGGACGAACAACTACGGCCTCGACCGCAAGGTGCAGAAGACCGAGAGCTACACCGGCATCGACGGCATCAACCAGCAGGACCGGGCCCTGCAGGAAAGCATGGGCCGGATCGTCGATCGCAGCCGCGAGCATCTTGGCCCCGCCGACAAGGCGATCATCCAGGCCCGCAAGCTGTTGCGCGAAGCGGTGAAGGCCGTCGAAGCCGGAAGGCAGCCGGCCGGCACCGGCACCAGCTACTATACGGTCAAGGCCGGCGAGGACGTTTTTGCGCGCGACGCCGATTGGCATCAGGCGTTGGCGCCCGACATCACCAAGGACAAGATCCTGCAGACCGTGTAGGCCTCAAGCGTCAATTCTCAAGGCGCGGATGGCGTTGTCCTTCAGGATCAGCGGCTGTACTTCGGGCCGGAAGCCGGCAGCCTTGAAGTCCTCGATCCAGCGGTCCGGACGGATCAGCGGAAAATCCGAGCCGAACAGCATCTTATGACGCAGCTGGGTATTGGCGTACTGCACGAGCTGCGGCGGGAAGTACTTCGGCGACCACCCCGAGAGGTCGATGTAGACGTTGGGCTTGTGCAGGCAGATCGACAGGGCCTCGTCCTGCCATGGCCATGACGGATGGGCCAGGATGATGGTCATGCCGGGAAAGTCGACCGCGACGTCGTCGAGGTGGATCGGATTGGAATATTTCAGCCGTAGTCCGCCACCCCCAGGCATGCCGGTGCCGATGCCAGAATGGCCGGTATGGAAGATGGCCGGCAGCTTGTGCGCGGCAATCAGTTCATAGAGGGGATACGCCATGCGGTCGTTGGGAAAGAATCCCTGGACCGTCGGATGGAACTTGAAGCCTTTGATCACGCCCGCCTCGATCAACCGGCGTGCCTCCCGTAAACCCATCTTCCCCTTGTGCGGATCGATGCTGGCGAAGGCCATCATGATGTCGGCGTTCTCGCGCGCGGCGTCGGCGACCTCTTCGTTGGGAATGCGGTGGGCGCCGATCTCGGCCTCCGAATCGACGGTGAACATGACGAGGCCGATCTTGCGTTCGCGGTAGTAGGCGATGGTCTCTGCGATGGTCGGCCGCTTGCCTGCCTTGAAGTATTTGCTCGCGGCTTCGTCGTAGGGTTGCCAGACCTCGTCGTGCGGCTGGCGGCACGACACCTCGGCGTGGGTGTGGACGTCGATTGCCACCAGGTCCGCGATGTTCATCTGCTGTGCTCCTTGTTGGTTATGAACAATAACGATTGTATCCCGTCAATGCTTGCGTTGACCGTCAGCCCCTGTTGCTGCACAACCGAATGATGGCAGGGAGTGTCAGGTGAGGTCGCCAAAGCGCAAGGAAAGGGAGATGCCGCTGTCTGCGGCCGTGGATTTCGGGCCTCTTGACGACAGCGTCGGCTATCTGGTGCGACGGGCCCAGGTCATCGTCTTCCAGCGCTTCTTCAAGCTGTTCGCCGAGGTCGATGTGCGTCCGGCGCAGTATTCCGTCCTCACCGTCATCGAGCGCAATCCGGGGCTGAGCCAGAACCAGCTCGCCGCTGCGCTCGGCATCAAGAAGACCAATCTCGTGGCGATGATCGACGCGCTGGAGGAGCGCGGGCTGGCCCAGCGCACGCCGACCGAGAACGATCGTCGCTGCCACGCCCTGTTCCTCACGCCGAGGGGAGCCGCCTTCGTCGCCAAGCTTCACCGTCTCGATGCCACCCTCGACCAGCAGCTGACAAGCGCGCTCAGCGCCGCCGAACGTCGGCAGCTGTGCGAGGCCCTGCGCCGGGTAGCAGACGCATAGGTCAGAACGGCAGGCCGACGTAGTTCTCGGCCAGCATGGACTGAGCGGCACGCGAGGAAGCAAGATACTCGAGCTCGGCGATCTGCATCTGCCGCTCGAAGCTCTCCGGGGCATGCAGCTTGTGCAGCAGCGTCGTCATCCACCACGAGAAGCGCTCGGCCTTCCAGACGCGCGCCAGCGCGGTATCGCTGTAGGCACCGAGCAGCTCGTCGTTGTTCGTCTTGTAGTGCGCCACCAGGGCACGGCAGAGATAGTGCACATCCGATGCCGCGAGATTGAGGCCCTTGGCGCCCGTTGGCGGCACGATGTGCGCGGCATCGCCCGCCAGGAACAAGCGACCATACTGCATCGGCGTGGAGACGAAGCTGCGGAGCGGGGCGATGCTTTTTTCGATCGACGGTCCCCTGACGATGTTGGGCGAACCCAGTCGCACCTCTAGTTCATCCCAGATGCGCGCGTCGGGCCATTCTTCGATCTTCTCATCGAGGTCGCATTCCAGATAGTAGCGGCTGCGCGTTGGCGAACGCATCGAGGCGAGCGCGAAGCCGTGGTCGTGGCTGGCATAGATGAGCTCCGGTGAGCACGGCGGCACGTCTGCCAGGATGCCGAGCCAGCCGAAGGGATAGACGCGCTCATAGGTGCTGCGGATCGACTCCGGCAGGGTCGGCCGACTGATCCCGTGAAATCCGTCGCAGCCGGCGATGAAGTCGCAGATCAGCTCACGCCTTTCGCCGGCCACTTGAAAAGTAAGGCGCGGTTGGCTGCTCGTCGGGTCGCCGATGGCGACGTCCGACGCCTCCCAGATGATCGGACCATCGCTCGCCAGCCGCGCCGCGATGAGATCCCTGGTCAGTTCGGTCTGGCCATAGACGGTGACGGTCTTGCCTACAAGCTCGCGAAAATCGATGCGGAAGCGTCGCCTGTCCGTGCCGATCTCCACGCCGTCATGCACCAGCCCTTCACGGTGCAGGCGCTCGGCCACGCCCGCCTCCTCGAGCAAGCCGACCGTGCCTTGCTCGAGCACGCCGGCGCGGATGCGATCCTCGACGTATTTACGCGAGCGCGCTTCGACGATGACGCTCTCCACGCCATGCACCTTCAAGAGCCGCGCCAGCAGGAGGCCGGCCGGCCCTGCGCCCACGATGCCGACCTGGGTCCGATCCTTCATGACAGCAGCCTACTCCGCTATTGACAGTTCTATCCAATAACTGTTTCAGTTCTAGGTAATAATTGTTTGCATACAAAACAAAATAAGACATCTCTGCAACGAAGAGATCGGGAGGAAACCATGCGCTATGCGAAAGCGGCCCTGGCGGCCCTATTGTCTTGTGGCGTGTTGAGCGCGCCTGCCCTTGCCCAGAACAACGCCGTGAAGATCGGCATACTCGACGATATGTCCGGTCCCTATGCGGAGAACACCGGTGCCGGTGATGTGGCGTCAGCCAAGATGGCGATCGCCGATTTTGGCGGCTCGGTGCTCGGCAAGCCGATCGAGCTGGTCAGCGCCGACTTCCAGAACAAAGTCGATGTCGGCGTCACCATCGCCAAGCGCTGGTACGACAATGAAGACGTCGATGTCGTGCTCGGCATTCCGAACTCCGCCATTGCACTGGCGCTCGTGAAGGTGGCGCAGGAGAAGAATCGCATCCTGATGCCGACGGGAGCGGCGACCTCGGAGCTCACCGGCAAGTCCTGCAGCAGCCACACCGTTCACCCGCTCTACGACACTTACGGCCAGACCAAGACCATCGTCAATGCGCTCAGCAAGATGGGCGGCGACACATGGTTCTTCATCACCGTCGACTACGCCTTCGGGCTCGCGGTCGAGAACGATGCCACTGCCTTCATCAAGCAAGCCGGCGGCAAGGTGGCCGGATCGGTGCGCCATCCGTTCAACACCGCCGACTATTCGTCCTACCTCCTGCAGGCGCAGGCTTCCAAGGCGAAGAACCTGATATTCGCCAATGGCGGCAACGACACCATCAACAGCATCAAGCAGGCGGCCGAGTTCGGGCTGCCAAAGCAGATGAGGATCAGCGCGCCGCTGGCGCAATTCCCCGACGTAAAGGGCCTTGGGCTGCAGACGGCGCAGGGACTCCTGATTGCGACCCCCTTCTACTACGACATGACACCGGAGGCGCGGGCCTTCACGGACCGGTTCACCAAGGAGATCGGCCGGCCGCCGTCATTCATTCAGGCGGGCACCTACAGCGCTGTGACGCAGTACCTGAAGGCGGTGAAGGCCGCCGGTACCGATGAAGCCAAGGCCGTGTTGGCCAAGATGCAGGAACTGCCGATCAACGACTTCATGACCAAGAACGGGCAGCTGCGCGCCGATGGCCGCGTGATCCGCGACATGTATCTCATGGAGGTGAAGACGCCCCAGGAGTCCAAGGGCCCCTGGGATCTGGCGAAGATGGTCGCGACGGTACCGGGCCAGGAGGCCTTTCGACCGATGGCGGATGGGGGCTGCCCCCTGGTGGCTCAGAGGTAGTCCGACCTGCGATGATTTCTTTTGCGGAGCTCGCCGAGCAGTGGCGCCCGGTGCGCGAGAGGGTGGAGGCTTTCGTCGAGGGGAGCGTCTACCCCCTCGAGCGAGAGCTCGATGACGTCGACAACGACCGCTACTTCGCCTTGATGCGGCCGCTGATGGCCGAGGCGAAGAAGCGGGGTATCTGGGCACTGGGCCATCCTCGCGAGATCGGCGGCCAGGGCATGCCGTTCGCCGCCTATGTCCTGATCAACGAGGTGATAGGCCGCTCAGAGCATGCGATCGTGGCATTAGGCACGCACACCTTGCAGGACTCGCTCATGCTGCAGCAGTTTGCGGCCACGAGCTGGAAGGAACGCTATCTCGGCCCTCTCGTGCAAGGTGAGTTCTTTCCGTCGGTCTCCATGACCGAACCTGCCGTTGCATCGTCCGACCCGACCCAGCTCCAGACCACGGCCACCTTGGAGGGTGGCGAATGGCGAATATCAGGCCGCAAGTGGTTCACCACGTGGGCCAACAGGGCCGCGTTCTCGACCGTGTTCGCCCGTACCGAATCGGAAGCAACGCCCGCCCACAGTGCGTTTTCGATGATCGTGGTTCCGACCGACGCACCCGGTTATCGGATCGTCCGCGAGATACCGGTCTTGGGCATGCGCGGCTGCCATTGCGAAGTCGCACTGGAGGACGTCCGTGTGCCCGCGGAAAACCTCATTGGCGAGCGAGGGGCAGGGTTCAGGATTGCCCAGAAGCGTCTTGGTCCGGGCCGCATCTATCATTGCATGCGGTGGCTGGGGCAGGCCCAGCGCGCATTCGACCTGATGTGCCGGCGGGCCAACGAACGCGTCACCTTCGGCAGTCCGCTCGCCGCCAAGCAGCTGGTCCAGAAGATGGTGTTCGACAGCGCTGCGGAAATCCAGGCGTGCCGGCTGTTGACCCTCGATGCCGCCCGCAAGCTCGATGCCGGCGACGATGCGCGAACCGAGATCGCCACCATCAAGGTCATGGGCGCGCACATGGTCCACAACGTCATCGACCGGGCGATCCAGGTCCATGGCGCCATGGGCGTCACGATCGACACGCCGCTCGAGCGCATGTACCGGCATGCCCGGTTCGCGCGGATCTATGACGGTCCGGACGAAGTGCACATCGAGTCTGTCGCCAAGCGCATCCTGCGAAGCTATGCGCATGGCGCAGACTGGGATTTCGCCGAGCGCGATCAGGTCGCGGAGTCGTCGGCGAAGCGTGTAGCGTGACCAATGCCCCAAGCCTGAAGACGCGACGCGAAGCGCATTTCGGCGATCGCGTCGTGAGATGTTTTGTCGAGCGCCAGGCCGACATCTACGCCGTATTCGAGCGCGCGGTCTCGCGCAATCCGTCTGGGGAAGCTGTCGTCACGAGCAATGTTCGGATGACCTACCGCGATCTGCACGACTGCGTGGAGCAGGTCGCCGCGGGGCTTCATCACCGGGGCCTGACCGCTGGTGAACGCGTCGGCGTTTTGGTGGCGAACCGGCCGGAATTCGTCGTGTGCATTCTGGCGGCCTTGCGCCTGGGGGCTATAGCCGTCCCCATCGACATGCGCCTGGCGCCTGCCGAGGTGAGGTTCGTCCTCGAGCACTCGGAGGCGCGCGTGCTGATGGTCGATCATGACGCGGCAGAGATCACGGGCGAAATCCGCAAGCTGCGCGGAGTGACCATTGTCCAATGCGGCGGCGGAATCGAAGGGCTCTCCTTCGGCGATCTTGCGCTCCAGCAAGCCCGCGCCCCAGACCGCCCTCTACCGGCTGAGGAGGACACGGCGTTCCTGCTCTACACTTCCGGAACGACGGGCTTGCCGAAAGCAGCGATGCTCACGCATCTGAATGTCTGGCACTCGCTGCTGCACTTTGCCCTCGGCCACCAGCTCGGTTCGGCCGAACGTTCGCTGCTCGCGGTTCCGGCGACCCACGTGACGGGCTTGGTCGCCATCGTGCTTTCCATGGTCAATGTCGGCGGCACCGTCCTGATGCTGCGTTCCTTCAACGTCCGGGACTTCCTGAGCCTGGCAGCCCGGGAGCGCATGACGCACAGCGTCATGGTTCCGGCCATGTACAACCTTCTTCTGCGGGATCCGGAACGGCACAATCTTGATCTCTCCGAATGGCGCCTGGGGAGTTACGGCGGAGCCCCGATGCCGGAGGCCACCATCGTCGCTCTCGGACAATGGCTGCCGCAGCTCGCCCTCGTGAACGGCTACGGTGCTACCGAGACGACGTCGCCCACCAGCCTGACCCCCATCGGAGAAGGACTGGCCCGCCGCGATACGGTAGGCAAGCCGGTCCATTGTGCGGAGGTCATGGTCGTCGATGACGATGGCGGTGAAGTCGCCGCCGGGGCCGTCGGAGAGATATGGATCCGCGGTCCCATGGTGATCCCCGGCTACTGGCGCAATGCGGAGGCCACGGCGGCGTCGTTCACGGCGGGCTTCTGGCATTCCGGCGATATCGGCTCGATCGACGCGGAGGGTTACCTGCGGCTGGTCGATCGCAAGAAGGACATGATCAACCGTGGCGGCTACAAGATCTACAGCGTCGAGGTCGAGAACATCATCACGCAGCACGCCGGAGTGCTCGAATGCGCGGTGGTGGCCAAGAGCTGCCCGGTCCTCGGAGAGCGCGTGCACGCCTTCGTTGGAAGAACGACGGCGGACGTGACGGCGGAAAGCCTCTCTCGTTTCTGCGCCGGCAAGCTTGCCGACTACAAGGTGCCGGAGACCTTCACCTTGGTGGATGGACCTCTGCCGCGCAGCAGCGCCGGCAAGATCCTCAAGCGGGTATTGCGCGACCAGCTGACGGAGACCGCATCTTGAGCCTCCTCTTTTCACCCCTGAAGCTGCGCGAGCTGGTCATCCCCAATCGCATTGCCATGTCGCCAATGTCCCAGTACTCGGCGGTCGATGGCGTTGCCCAGGCTTGGCACATGGTCCATCTGGGGGCGCGGGCTGTCGGCGGCGCCGGCATCGTCATGACGGAAGCCACGGCTGTAAGTCCCGAAGGTCGCTTGAGTCCCGACGATCTCGGCATCTGGTCCGACCGGCACATCGCCGCCTTGCGGCCGATCACCCAATGCATTCGGTCACGCGGCGCCGTCCCCGGCATCCAGCTTGCGCATGGTGGGCGCAAGAGCGGGCGCTGCCCGCCGTGGGAAGGCAATGGGCCTCTGGACGAAGCACGGAGCTGGCCTCTCATCGGGCCCAGCGCCATTGCCTTCGATGAAGGATGGCAGGTGCCCGCGGAGATGAAGCAGAGCGACATCGATGCCGTGGTCGCTGCCTTCCGGGCGGCGGCGCGTCGTGCGCGGGATGCCGGCTTCGACATCATCGAAGGCCATTTTGCGCACGGCTACCTGTTGCACTCGTTCTTGTCTCCCTTGAGCAACAAGCGGACCGACCAGTACGGCGGCAGCCTGGAGAACAGAGCGCGGTTGCCGCTGATGGTGGCGCGCGCCTTGCGCGAGGAATGGCCGGACCACCTGCCCGTGTTCGTGCGGATTTCCGCAATCGACTGGGAGGCGGGCGGCCTCGACATCGATCAGTCCGTGCAATTCGCCGCCTGGCTGCGCGAGGCCGGCGTGGACCTGATCGATTGCTCGAGCGGCGCCGTCGTGCCGCGTGAAAAGATCGCCATTGCGCCGGGCTACCAGGTGCCGTTCGCCGCGAAGATTCGCAGCCAAGCCCAGATCGCTACAGGCGCCGTCGGACTGATTACCGAGGCCAAACAGGCAGAGGACATTTTAGCCGGCGGCAATGCCGACCTCGTCTTCGTCGCGCGCGCTTTGCTGCGCGATCCATACTGGCCGCAACGGGCATCGGAACAACTCGACACCCAGTCGCGCTGGCCGGTTCAATACGCCCGAGCCGTGCAGCCGCCACGAACGGCCTGGTAGGTCCAGTCATCCCGCCAGAGGAACCGCCAATCCGACCTTCACGCGGTCCATCGCAACGAAGGTACGAAACCTCTTCACGTTGTTGTTGCCGAAGAACAGGCGCCGCGTGAGCGCCTCGTAGGCAGTCATTGTCGGGACCATGACCACCAGAACGAAGTCCGCCTCTCCCGTGACGTAGTAGCACTGCTGGATCTCGGGAGCCGAGATGAACTCCTGCTTGGCGGCATCGATCAGCTCCGCCGTCTCGCTGATCACCTCGACCTCGACGAAGATGGTGATGGGCTGGCCGACCCGGACCGGATCGATGACGGCGACATTGGCTTGGATGACACCGGTTTCCTCCATTCGCCGGATGCGGCGCTGCACGGCCGGTGTCGACAGGTTGACGGTCTCGCCGATCACCCGCTGCGGTGTCGAGTTGTCCCGCTGAAGGATGTTCAAGATGGCCAAATCGAAGGAGTCGAGCGTGATCGACGATGAAGACCTGGACACCACTGCCTCGCCAACACGAAAAAATCTTGCATTTAGCAGGCTCTAATACAGCGCCTTTCTCGTCCTCTAAGCAATATTTTCTCGTGTTCGTGCGAAGGGAGGGCCATTGGCTCAACGAATCGATTACTACGCATCGCTTAACTCGCCGTGGACCCATCTCGGTGCCGCACGATTGATGGAAATCGCCGATCGGTGTGGCGCGACTGTGCGCATCTACCCCTTTGATGTGATTGCAGTCTTTCCGGCTTCCGGAGGACTTCCGCTGCCCAAGCGCTCGCCGCAGCGTCAAGCCTATCGGTTTCAGGAGTTGGAGCGATGGCGCCGCTTCCTCGACATCCCCATCCAGCTGAGGCCGAAGTTCTTCCCTGCCAAGGAGGCGGCCGCTGCGCATTGCATCCTCGCGGTGCGGGAAACGATCGGCAACCGTCCCGCCATCGATTTGGCGCATCGCGTCCTGAAGGCGCTTTGGGAAGAAGACGCCGATACGGGCGATCGCGAAACGCTGGGCAGGCTCGTTGGAGAGGTGGGGCTGAATGTGCCCGACGTAATGAATCACGCCGACGATGAGCGCTGGGCTGCGCTGCGACAGAGCGAGACCATGGCTGCCGTGGATCGAGGGGTGTTCGGTGCTCCGACCTATGTTGTGGGCGACGATATCTTTTGGGGCCAGGATCGACTGGACTTCCTGGAGCGTCGCCTCAAGAGCGGTGGAATTGCAACGTGACGGACGATCGGAAGCTCAACGACATTCGAAGCGACATTCCTTTTCTGAAGAAGGGAATCTATGTCGACAACGCAGCGGTATCGCCGGTGCCTAAGCGCGTTCAATTGGCAAGCGAACGCTTCAATACGATCATTGCGGAACAACTGCGTGACGCCAAAGCCATTGCGCAGCCCTGTTTCGATGAAGGCCGCGCGCTCGCAGCCAGACTTGTGGGCTCCTCATCGCAGAATATCACCTATGTCCAGAATACATCCCATGGCCTTTCCCTCGTGGCCCTCGGTGTTGATTGGCGACCAGGAGACAACCTGGTGGTCTGCGAACAGGAGTTCCCATCGAACTATCTCTGCTGGATCCAGCTGGCCTCGAAGGGCGTCGAGGTTCGTCGGATATCTTCGCCCGACGGCAAGTTGGAGCCGGATCACATAAGGCAAGCGCTGGACAGCCGCACCCGCGTCGTCGCGTTGAGCCATGTGCAGTTCTACAGCGGCTTTCGGGTCGACGTAGCCTGCGTCGGAGACCTCTGCTCCGGAAGCGGCGCGCTACTGGTTGTTGATGGCACTCAGTCGGTCGGGGCTCTCGATATCGATGTCGGAGCCGCGGGCATCGATGTCCTCGTGGTGAGCGCACACAAGTGGCTTATGGGCCCTCGCGGCATCGGCTTCGCGAGCTTCTCTGCCCGGGCACTCGAGCGGATTACGCCCTGGATCGTCGGCTGGTTGAGCGTAAACGACCCATTTGAGTTCAAGCGAACGCTCGATTTCTTACCCGATGCGCGGAGGTTCGAGTCGGGAACGCCGAACGGATCCGGCATCTTCGGGCTCGCGGAACGCCTGGCTCAGATAGACGAACTCGGGATCGACTGGATCGAAGACAGAGTTCTGAAATTGAATGAGCTGCTCTGCGAGCGCGCGCTGCGCCATGGAATCGAACCGCTCTATCGGTTCGAGCGCCGATCGCGGTCAGGCATCACTCTCTTGCAAAAGCCCGGGATAGCCGCCTCGGAAGTGCACACATCTCTGGCGGAGAATGGCATCTACGCAAGCATACGCAACGGTGCGATCAGAATATCGCCACACTACTACAACACCTTTGACGAGATGGAGCACATCATTTCCATCATGGCGTCCCGATAGAACGCGAGGGAATCCAGTGCTCACGACAGACACAGCGATAATGCTCGCGAACTACAACAACTGGGCTGACCAGGTCCTGTTCAAGGCCATCGAGAAGCTGCCCGAAGGAGCCGTCTATCAGACCCGCAAGACACTCTTTGGATCGATGATCGGCACCCTCAATCACAACTATCAGGTGGATTTGATCTGGCGAGCCCACCTGCTGGGTGAAAAGCATGGATTTTCGACTCGCCGCGATTTGCTTTATCCCGACCTCGGCGCCTTGGTGAAGGAGCAATCGGAGGTCAACCAGTGGTACATCGACTGGGCCAGGAGCCAGAAGGTCGAAAGCCTGAGCGAACGTCTGAAGTTCAGCTTCGTGTCCGGGAGAGCTGCGGAGATGACGCGCGGCGGCATGTTCCTGCATATCGTCAACCACAAGACCTACCATCGCGGTTGGGTTGGCGAAATGTTCTTCGATTGGAACGTCAATCCGCCAGAAACCGACCTATGCGTCTTTCTGTGTGAAGGCTGATGATCGAGCTGGCTAGCGTTCGACGTCGCGCTTGAGATAGGCACCGGTCTCGGCAGGCGTGGCCGGGGGGCTCGCCCGATCGGCACTGCCTAGCCGCGTCGGCGCCGGCGCGGTATAGGCCGGTCCCATGAATGCTCCCGATAGCCCCGCCGCCCAACCGATCGACCGTGAAGCGCTGCGGCGCAAGTACCGCGAGGAACGCGACAAGCGTCTGCGGGCTGACGGCAATGCCCAGTACATCCAGGCGTCGGGCCTATTCGCGCGATACCTCGACGATCCCTACACGCCGATCGAACCGCGCGCGGCAAAGACCGATCACGTCACCTTCGCCTTCGTCGGCGGCGGGTTCGCCGGGCTGGTGACGGCTGCGCGCCTGGTCGAGGCCGGCGTGAAGGACGTGCGCATCGTCGAGAAGGGCGGCGACTTCGGCGGCACCTGGTACTGGAACCGCTATCCGGGGGCGCAGTGCGACACGGCGTCGATGGTCTACATGCCGTTGCTCGAGGAGACCGGCCACCGGCCGACCGAGAAGTACGCGCATGCGCCGGAGATCCTGGCGCACTGCCGCCGCATCGGCGAGCATTTCGGCCTCTACGAGAACGCGCTGTTCCACACCGAGATCAGCGACCTGTCGTGGGATAGCGGCCGGTCGTGCTGGGTCGTTCGCACCAACCGCGGCGATAGCTTCACCGCGCAGTTCATCGGCCTCGGCACCGGTCCGTTGCATGTTCCCAAGCTGCCCGGCATCCGGGGCATCGAGACGTTCGCCGGGCACTCCTTCCACACCAGCCGATGGGACTACGCCTACACCGGCGGCGATCCCTTGGGCGCGCCGCTGACAAAGCTCGCCGACAGGCGTGTCGGCATCATCGGCACCGGCGCCACGGCCGTGCAGTGCGTGCCCCACCTCGCGCGAGCGGCGAAGGAGCTCTTCGTCTTCCAGCGCACGCCGTCCTCGGTCGATGTCCGCGCCAATGCGCCGATCGATACGGACTGGTTCGCCTCGATCGCCTCGCCGGGCTGGCAACAGCGCTGGCTGGAGAATTTCACGGCGAACCAGGCCGGCGGAACCGCGACCGAGGACCTGGTGCAGGACGGCTGGACCGACCTGTCGCGCCGCATCCGCCAGCGCATCCTGTCGCTTCCGAAGGAGCAGCGGACGCGCGAAGGCATGCTGGCCGCGTTCGAGGATGCCGATCACGAAAAGATGGAGGAGATCCGCGCCCGCGTCGACGCGATCGTCCGCGATCCAGCAACGGCGCTACACCTGAAGGCCTGGTATCGCCAGCTCTGCAAGCGGCCGTGCTTCCACGATTCCTACCTGCAGGCCTTCAACCTGCCCGGCGTCCACCTGATCGACACCGACGGCAAGGGCGTGGAGCGCATCACGCCGGCGGGCGTGGTCGCGGCCGGCACAGAATATCCGCTGGACTGCCTGATCTACGCATCGGGCTTCGAGGTCGGCACCGAGTATCGCCGGCGCGCCGGCTTCGATCTCGTGGGACGCGACGGGCGGAAGCTTTCCGAGCACTGGAAAGAGGGGATGCGCACCAAGCACGGCATGCACGTCCATGGCTTTCCCAACGCCTTCTTCGTGCAGCCGACGCAGGGCGCGAACCTGATTTCCAACGTCCCGCACAACCTCACCGAGGCGGGCCGCACGATCGGGATCGAGATCCGGCACGCCCTCGACCATGGCTTCCGTGAGATCGAGGCGACGAAAGAGGCCGAGGACGCGTGGGTCAGCCTGCTGCTGACGGGCATGGGCCGCATGACCGGCGGCGCCGACTGCACGCCCGGCTACTACAACAACGAAGGACAGGATGCCGGCCTCGCCGCTCGCCTCGCCGTCGGCTACCCGGCCGGCGCCTCGGCCTACTTCAAGTACATCGACGAATGGCGCCGGTCCGGCCGCTTCGAGGGCCTGACCTTCCGCTGAATTAAAGCACCCCGAGCGACCTCAGCTTCTCGATCTCGTTCGCCGAGTACCCGGCGTCGCGCAGCACCGCCTCCGAATGCTGCCCGACGGCGGGCGCGCGGGCCGGAGCGACCTTGGTCTCGCCATCGATATGGAACGGGCTCGACACGGTGAGGTTGGCCCCGTCGGCAAACGGAACGAGGGCGCCGATCCTGCGTGACTGCTCGTCGTCCGCGGCTTCATCGATGGAGCACACCGGCCCGAACGTCACGCCCGCCTTCTCCAGGATTGTTCGCCAGTCGGCGAGATCGCGCTTGGCAAAGACCTCGTCGAGGATCGCCGTCAGCGCCTTTGCGTTGGCGCGCCGCAAGGGCTGCGTTGCAAAGCGCGGATCTTCGGCGAGATGTTCGGCCTCGATCGCCTTCAGGAAGCTCGGCAGCTGACGCGCCTCGTTGTGCAGCGCCATCAGGAACCACCGGCCGTCGCGGCAGCGATAGTGGTTGGCAAGCGCGCTGGGCGTCCCGCTGCGCGGCGGCCGATGGGCGACATGCTCGCCGAACAACCGGTTCTGCACGAAGCAGCCGTTGGCCCACAGACCGTTCTGCAGGAGTGAAGTCTGGGCGACGCCGCCGCGCCCCGTCCTCTCGCGACGATAGAGCGCCGTGACGATGGCCGCATACAGGGCGGTCGCCGTCGGATGGTCTCCCATGCCCGGCATGGATCGTACCGGCTCCGTCTCGGGCGTGACCCGCACCATGTCCATCAGGCCCGTGCGGGCCCAATAGGCGGTCGCGTCGAAACCGGTTCTGGCGGCTTCCTCGCCAACCTCGCCATAGGCCGTGATCGAGCCGTAGACGAGCCGCGGGTTGATCGCGAGCAAGTCGGCGGCGGCGATCTTCAGGCGCTCGCGCACCGGCAAGGGGAAGTTGGTGATGAAGACGTCGGTCGTGGCGAGCAGGCGATAAAGCACCGCGAGGCCCTCGGGGGCCTTGAGATCGACGGCGAGGCTGCGCTTGTTGCGGGACGTCAGCTGCCACCAGTAGTCCACGGTCTTGCCGGGGACCGGTGTCGAGGCCCGCCACGGATCGCCCGCGCCTGGCGGTTCGAGCTTGATCACCTCGGCGCCGAAGTCCGAGAGGATGGTCGCCGCCGCCGGACCCGCGATCCAGCTCGCGCAGTCGATCACCCGCAGACCAGAAAAGATGCCGTCACTCATCGTTAGAACCCTTTCAAACGCCCGATTTGCCGATGCCGTAGAAGCCGGCGCAGTTGTCGCCCAGGATCAGGTCCTTCTCCCGCGCCGTGAGGAACGGGCAGTATTTGCGCACGTAGTCGAGCGATTGCCTATACGTGCAGAAGCGCTCGACGTTGGGCATGTCGGAGCCCCACACCAGCCGGTGAGCGCCCAACTGGTCGCGCAGGCTCATCGTCAGGGCCTGCGCCTCGGGATAGGGATAATCCCAGACGCCGCCGTAGGTGATCGGGAACATGACTTCCAGCACCAGCGGCTCGTGGCGATAGACGGCCAAAAGCTCGTCGGGGAACGCGTAGCGGCCGTCCTTGGCGAAGAAGGCGACCGGCGGACTCATCGCCAGGTGCACGCGAAGATCGCGATGGCGCGCCAGGATCCGGCCCAGCGCCACGATGTGGCCCATGTAGCCCGCTTGGTCATAGGTCGGCCCCGAGCTCAGCTCGAGGCAGAGCACGATGCCGCGCTCGGCGAGCCTGGCCCAGAACGGCGCCATCTCCTTGGCATCGAGCGGCCAGGGGAAGCCATGGCGGCTCAGCGAATCGACGTTGAAGTAGAGGCTGCGCAGCTTCAGCACATTAAACGCATGATCGACCTTGGCCAGCTCCGCCTCGGTGCCGGCCTTCGCCTCGTCGACATGCATCATGCCGGTCATGCGGCCGGGATACTGCTGCTGGGCGAAGGCGTTCATCTCCGTCATCGCGCCATAGGAGCCGCCGGCCTGCAGCAGGCAGTGATCGACGCCGGCATACATCATCTGCGCCAGCATCAGCTCGGGCGGCGCCGTCATCTCCTGCATGCCGACCGGCATGTACTGGATGACGTGGTCCTCACCCTGGTGCGTGAACTCGAGCTGGCCGAAGCGGCCGACGCGGAAATCGACGTCGGTGAGCCCGCTCCAGCCCGCGTCGTCGGTGCGGTAGAGCGACTTGGTGTCGGCGCGCGCCCAGTCCCGCGTGCGGAAGGTCGAGGCCGCGGTCCGCGTGATCATGCGCTGCAGGTAGCGGTTATGGACATCGCGCGTCGGATGCCCGCAGGCGCCGATCCAGTGCGTGAACACATGGGCGTGGCAGTCGATGATCATGCTTCCTCCCGGCGGGCATCGTACACCGAAGACCCCCGCCCTTAGCCAACCGCCGGGCAGCCATTAGGAAAGCAAGTGCCGGGATTGATGGCCTACTTGTGCTAATGTGTGGGTTACAGCGCGGAGGAAAACAGATGAGTGTGCGTGCAGGGCGTGAGTTCCTGGCAATTCCCGGACCGACGACGGTCCCGGACGAGGTGTTGCGGGCCATGCATCGCCCCGCCGTGGACATCTACTCGGGTCCGCTGCTGGCGCTGACCGACGGTCTGCTGCGCGACATCGCCAAGGTGTTCAACACCAAGGGCCGCGCCTACATCTATATCTCCAACGGCCATGGCGCCTGGGAAGCCGCCCTCACCAACGTGCTGTCGAAGGGTGACAAGGTCCTGGTGCTGGAGAGCGGCCGTTTCGCCATCGGCTGGGGCGAGAGCGCCCGCCGCATGGGCGTCGAGGTCGAGATCCTGAAGGGCGACATGCGCCGCGCCGTGCGGCCGGCCGAGGTCGAGGCCCGGCTGAAGGCCGACAAGGGCAAGACCATCAAGGCGATCCTGGTGGCGCAGATCGATACCGCTTCCGGCGTGGTGAACGACATCCCAGCGATCGGCCAGGCGGTGAAAGCTGCCGGCCATGACGCCCTGCTGATGGTCGACGCCGTGGCGTCGCTCGGCTGCATGCCGTTCAACATGGACGAGTGGGGCGTCGACGTCGCCATGTCGGGCTCGCAGAAGGGCATGATGGCGCCGCCGGGCCTGGGCTTCGTCGCCGCCAACGACCGCGCCCGCGAGGTCCACAAGAAGGCGGGCCTGCGCACGCCATACTGGGACTGGACCGATCGCGAGGGTGACCAGCACTACCAGAAATACGCCGGCACGCCGCCCGAGCATCTGCTGTTCGGCCTGCGGGCGGCGGTCGACATGCTGTTCGCCGAGGGCCTCGACAACGTGTTCCGCCGCCACCGGCTGCTGGCCGAGGCGGTGCGCCGCGCCGTCGGCATCTGGGGCGAAGGCCAGGCGATCGGCTTCAACATCGTCGAGCCCAGCGAGCGCTGCGACACGGTCACCGCCGTGCTGATGAACAGCGGCCACAATCCCGAGGCGCTGCGCGCCTACTGTAACGAGAAGTGCGGCGTCATCCTGGGCCACGGCATCGGCGATCTGTCGGGCAAGGCGTTTCGTGTTGCCCATATGGGCCACGTCAACGCGCCGATGATCCTCGGCACGCTCAGCGTGATCGAGGTCGCGCTGAACGCCCTGGAAATCCCGCACGGCAAGGGCGGCGCCCAGGCCGCGATCGACTGGCTCGGCCAGCAGGTCAAGGCGTAGCGCTCCGCTAAAGCACCGGACGCTTGTCGCGCCACGGCGTCGCCTTTTCGTAGGCGTCGCCAGCGCGCAGGACCGTCGCCTCGTCGAACAGGCGGCCGACGATCTGCAGTGAGAACGGCAGGCCGCGCGCGTCGAAGCCGCTACACACCGACAGGGCGGGATTGCCGCCGACATTGAACGCCGCCGTGAGCGAGGGCTGCGTGAACAGGGCCGAGGGGTGGACGGGTTCCAGCTTTTTCGCAGGCTCGCCGGTCGGCAGCATCAGAAGATCGACCGTCGACAACACGGCCTGCAGGCTGCGCGCCAGCTCGGTCCTGAGCTGCATCGCCTGGATGTAGTCCTCGGCGCGCACCAGGCCGCCGGCGATGATGCGATAGCGCAGGCTGGCGCCGAACAACTCCGGTCGCTTGCGCAGGTCGGCGGCGTGGATGGTGAACAGCTCGGAGATCGCGAGGATCTTCTTGGCATCGTCGAACTGTTCGATGGCCGGCAAAGCGACGGGCCGCACGCTCGCCCCCAGCCCGCGGAACACATTTAGCGCCGCTTCGAACGCGGCCATGGTGGCAGGCGACGGCGGCGCTTCATTCTCCAGCCAGTGCGTGGGCACGCCGATGACCAGGCCTTTGACGCTGCCGGTCAGCGCTGCCGAATAGTCGGGGATGGCCACGTCGGCCGAGCCCGGATCCTCCGGATCGCGCCCGCGATCGCCTGCAGCAGGATCGCGACATCCTCGGTGGTCCAGGCCAGAGGCCCGGCATGGTCCTGGCTAAAGCAGTTCGGCAGGACGCCGCGGCGGCTGACCAGGCCGTAGGTTGGCTTCAGGCCGGCAATGCCGCAGGCGGCGGCGGGGCCGCGAATCGAGCCGCCGGTGTCGCTGCCGAGCGTCGCCGGTGAAAATCCTGCGGCGACGGCGGCGGCGGAGCCCGATGAGGACCCGGCCGGCGAGCAGCTGCGGTCCCACGGATTGCGCGCCGGCGAGAACAGGATGTCCCACGATGGGCCGCCATGGGCGAATTCCCACGTCGCGTTCTTGCCCAGAAGCACGCCACCTGCGGCCGCGAGCTTCTCCTGGCAATGGGAATCGCGCGTCGGGACATTGTCCGTCAGCAGCTTGGACATGGCCGTCGTGCGGATGCCCGCAGTGTCGAAGATGTCCTTCAAGCAGTAGGGAATGCCATGCAGGCGGCTACGCGGCCCCGAGGCCATGATCGCTGCTTCCGCCGCCTTGGCTTCGGCCCGCGCCCGGTCGGCGGTCACGGTGACGAAGCTGTCGAGCTGGCTGTCCAGCGTTTCGATGCGGCGCAGGCAGGCCTCGGTGAGCTCGACCGGCGACAGCTCACGCTTGGCAATGAGACGTGACGCTTCGGCGATGGTCAGGAAGGCGAGTTCCGTCACCGCTTGTCCTTCTGGAAGGCGGAGGCAACGAACACATGGGCCGGCTCATCGCCGCGTGGCCGCGCTGCCCGGACGCGTGCGGTCATCTGCCGGACATGGCCGTAGGCCTCGATGAGCTCGGGCATGAACTCGGCCGGCAGATCGAGGCCGGCCTGGCGGGCGAGCCGCTTGATGTCGTCGTCGGTGGGTGTCTGGCTCATGCCGACACCATGTCACGCCGGCTTGGCGCCCGTCACCCCGTCCTCGACCACGAAGGTCGCCAGGCGGCGGACCGCACTGTCCTTCTGCTTTTCGTCATCGAGCGCCTCGAAGCCGACCGTGCAACGTGACGCCGTAAATTCGACCGTCGCATAGCCGCGCTTGTCGCCGCGGCCGTATTTGAGCTGCGGATTGGCTTTGAGCGCCTGTTGCATGCTGGCGGCGCTCGGACCTTGAGAGGTGATCGAGGTGCCGACGAACTCGCTGGCGAGGACGGGCTCGTTTGCCTTGGCGAAATCACGCTTGAGGTCGGCGACGAAGAACGCATGGCGGTCGCCGCCGATGACGACCGGGTTGCGCGGCTTGTGGGTAGCGATCGAGTCGAGCAGGCGGCGGCGGGCGTTGGGATAGCCGTCCCAGCCGTCCATCCAGAACCGATGCCCGCCCTCGTTCGGGCGATCGAGCTCGGCCATCAGCGTCTGCTGCGCCACGATGGTCCAGTGTGCCTTGGCGCCTGCAATCTGCCGGTCCAGCCATTGCTCCTGCTGGCTGCCCAGCATGGTGCGCGCCTCGAGCGTGCGCTCGGGGCAGTCCGCCACGGTGCCGGGGCGGGCGCCGCCGACGCAGGCCGGCGGCGATCGATACTGCCTATCGTCGAGCAGCATCACGTCGAGCACGTCGCCGAAGCGATAGCGCTCGTAGATCGTGGCGAAGGGGCCGCGCGGCCGGGCCGAGGCGGGCAATGGCAGATGCTCGTAGTAGGCCTGATAGGCGGCCGCCCGCATCTTCATGAACTGCGCGGGATCGCGCGTCGTGTAGGAGCGGTCGTTGGCGTAGTCGTCGGCGACTTCGTGATCATCCCAGATCGCGAGCCACGGGAAGGCGGCGTGGGCGGCCTGCAGGTCGGGATCGAGCTTGTAGAGGGCGTAGCGGTCGCGGAACTCCGACAAGGCCGTCGGGATGCCGACCGCGTGCTGGCGCACCAGCTTCGACCCCCAAGACTTCTCGTAGATGTAGTCGCCAAGATGCATGACGAGATCGAGATCCCGGTTGGCGATGTCGCGATAGGCGGCGAAATGGCCCTGCTCGTACTGTGCGCAGGAGGCGAAGGCGAAGCGGAACTGCGCGGGCGTGCTGCCGGCGGCCGGCGCCGTGCGCGTGCGGCCGATCGGGCTCAACGCGTTGCCGGCGCGGAAGCGATACCAGTAGTGCCGGCCGGGCCGCAGGCCCTTGGCCTCGACGTGCACGGCGTGGCCCTCCGCCGGCATGGCCTGCACGGTGGATTGCGCGACCACGCGGGCAAACTTCTCGTCCTCGGCGATCTGCCAATCGACCGCGACCGGGCTGTCGGGCATGCCACCGCCTTCCAGCGGCTGCGGCGCGAGCCGGGTCCATAGCACGACGCTGTCCTCGCGCGGACTGCCCGAGGCGATGCCGAGCGTGAAGGGATCGGAAGCGAAGGCGAGCGGCTGGCCTCGGACGATTCCGACCGGACTGGCGATCACACCGGCGGCCAGCGAACCGGCAAGGAAGCGGCGACGCGGGAGCTTCATGGCAGATGCCCGTGGAACAGGGCTCTCTCTTCAGGGGATTGTCATAGGGCGTGCGCTCGTCCGCAAGGTACGGCGTGAAGACTGACCGGCAGCGCCGCTAGCTGTAGAGATGACAGGCGACCATGCGGCCCTCGACAAGGGCGAGCGGCGGCATCTCCTGCGCGCAACGCGGCATGGCGTGCGGGCAGCGCGGATGGAAGTGGCAGCCGGTGGGCGGGTTGAGCGG
>JAKFVH010000242.1:0-30265 GCA_021732285.1 Reyranella sp.
AGCGAGTTGAGCACCGGAATGTTCGCGAACGTGTCGATCAGCGGTGGCTGAATGTACTTCTGCACGAACGGCGCGAAGATGAACAAGCCCCAGATGCCGTAGATGATGCTGGGGATGCCGGCCAGCAATTCGATGGCGATGCCGATCGGCCGGCGCAACACCATCGGGCAGAGCTCGGTCAAGAAGAACGCGATCATCAGGCCGACCGGCACGGCGATCAGCATGGCGATGGCCGAGGTGACCAGGGTGCCGTAGATCGGCGCCAGCGCGCCGAAGCGCTCGGTGACCGGGTTCCACGATTCGTCGAACAGGAAGCCGACACCGAAGGTGCCGAGCGCCGGGGCGGCACCAATGACCAGGGCGATGATCACGCCGCTCAGCAGCACCAGCACCGCCAAGGCAGCCAACCGCGTCAGGCCATGGAAGACCACGTCGGTCAGGCGGAGCCGTTTCAGCACGGCGCTGCGCGTGGCCGCCTCGGCCGCCGTCACGCTCGCGCCTCTCAGTGTCATGTCGGTCACGTCACGCCCCCCGGAGTCCATCTTTCCCTCGTCTCCATCCGTGCTGGGGATGAAGGGGAGACGGAGCGGGTCCGTGCGATCGCACCCGCTCCTCTCCCATCAGTCCGCGTCTCAGTTGGTCGGCGAGAACAGGGGCTTGCCACCCGGGTCCTTGATCTCCGATGACCACATCTTCTGGATGTCGTTCACGACCTTGTCGGGCATCGGCACGTAGTCGAGGTCCTCGGCCATCTTGTCGCCCTTGGCGTAGGACCAGGCGAAGAACTTCAGCGCCTCGGCCGTGGCCGCCACGTCCGCCGGCTTCTTGTAGAGCAGGATCCAGGTCGCCGCCGTCATCGGCCACGACTGGTCGCCGGGCTGGTTGGCCAGGATCACGCCGTAGCCGGGCTGCGAATTCCAGTCGGCGTTGGCGGCCGCGGCCTGGAAGCTGGCCGACGACGGCTCGACGGTCTTGCCGGCCTTGTTGATCATCTTGGTGTGGGTGAGCTTGTTCTGCTTGGCGTAGGCGTACTCGACGTAGCCGATTGCGCCCTTGGTGTTGGCGACGTTGTTGGCCACACCCTCGTTGCCCTTGGCGCCGATGCCGACCGGCCACTGCACCGACGTGTTGACGCCGACCTTCGTCTTCCAATCGGGGCTGACGTCGGAGAGGTAGTAGACGAAGTTGAAGGTCGTGCCCGACCCGTCGGAGCGGCGTACCGGCACGATCGCCTGCTTGGGGAGCTTGGCGCCGGGGTTGAGCTTGGCGATCGCCGGATCATCCCAGCTCTTGACCTCGCCCAGGTAGATCCTGGCGACCGTCGGGCCGTCGAGCGTGAGTTCGCCCGGCTTGACGCCGTCGAGATTCACCACCGGCACGATGGCGCCCATCACCATCGGGAACTGCGCGAGACCGGATTCGTCGAGCTCCTTGCCCGGCAGGGGCGCATCGGAAGCGCCGAAGGTCACGGTCTTGGCCTTGATCTGCTTGATGCCGCCGCCCGAGCCGATCGACTGGTAGTTGAGGCCGTTGCCGGTCTCTTTCTTGTAGGCGTCCGCCCACTTGGCGTAGATCGGATACGGAAACGTGGCGCCCGCGCCGGAGATGTCGATGGCGTTGGCGGCCGCCGACGACAAGGCCAGCACGGCCGTCGCCAAGGCGATTCTTGTGAAATTCATAGGGTCCCTCCTTCGCGAATTCGAAGCGTCCTTCCCCTAGGAGCCGCACATCACTGTCATATTACGAATATGTGACAATCCCGTGACAGTCGCGACTGCCTTCTGAGGATGGAATCAGAACCGTGAGGATGGCCGAAGGGTTACCGCTGCACGTTGATCTGGCTCAACGCGCAAACCCAGGGTGAATCGTAATGCGCCTGTCATACATTTCGACTATTCGAGTATTATGGAATCAAAGCAAGCCGTCCTGGGCTTTTCCGCCCTGGCGCAGGAAACCCGGCTCGATCTCATGAGGCTGCTCGCAGCCCGCGGCGCCTCCGGTATGGCCGCGGGCGAGCTGGCAGCGGCGCTACGCCAAGCACCTTCGACATTGTCGTTTCATCTCGCCGCCCTCGAGCAGGCCGGCCTCATCCAGGCCACGCGACGGGGCCGGCAGATCATCTATGCCGTGCGCTTCTTCGGCCTGCGCTCCCTGTTCAGCTTTCTTACCGAGACCTGTTGCGGCGGGCGCCCGGAGCTTTGCGGCGACCTCGCGCGCCTCTTGCCCGACGACCCATCGGAGGACGAGTCCATGTCCGCTGCGTTCAATGTCCTGTTCCTGTGCACGCACAATTCCGCCCGCTCGCTGATGGCGCAGGCGATCCTCGACAAGGTCGGGCGCGGCAAGTTCAACGCCTACTCGGCGGGCTCCCATCCGGCGCGCGGCCCGATGCCCGAGGTGATCGACAAGCTCAAGACCCTGGGCCACGACGTTTCCGGATTGCGCTGCAAGTCGTGGGACGAGTTCATCGGCCCCGACGCGCCGCACATGGATTTCGTGATCACGCTCTGTGACACGCTGCAGGGCCAGGACTGCCCCGATGTCGGCAGCAAGCCCGTCACCGCCGCCTGGCCGCTGCCCGATCCTGCCAAGTTCAGGGGAACGCCGGTCGAGCACGCCACCATGATCAACGAGCTCTACGGCATGATCCGCCGGCGCTTGGAGATCTTCGTCAACCTGCCGCACGCCTCGCTCGATCGCATCGCGCTCAAGAAGCGCCTCGACGAGCTGGGCGACAGCCAGCGGGCGCCGGTGTGACGGCGGACGCCATGAGGGTCGGCATCAACGGCATGGGCCGCATGGGCAGGCTGGCGCTGCGCGCGGCGATGGGCGGCGTCCACCGCCCGGGCGACGATCCGCGGCGCGCCAACCGGCTCGACATCGTGCACGTAAACGAGATCAAGGGCGGCGCCGCGGCGACGACGCATTTGCTGGAGTTCGACAGCATCCATGGCCGCTGGCACACCTCGTTCGCGGTCGACGGCGAGCGCGGCTTCACGGTCGGCGGCAAGTACATAGGATTCAGCGCCGGCGCCACGCCGGGCGACGTCGCCTGGGACGACCATGGCTGCGACATCGTCCTGGAATGCACCGGCAAGTTCCTGAAGCCCGAGCAGCTCAACAGCTACTTCCAGCGCGGCGTGAAGCGCGTGATCGTCGCGGCGCCGGTCAAGGACGACCGCGCGCTGAACGTCGTGGTGGGCGTCAACGATCGCCTCTACGAGCCCGAGCGCCATCGCCTGCTGACGGCGGCATCTTGCACCACCAATTGCCTGGCGCCGGTGGTCAAGGTTGTCCACGAGGCGATCGGCATCAACCACGGCCAGATCACCACCATCCACGATCCGACCAACACCAACGTCGTCGTCGATTCGCCGCACAAGGACCTGCGCCGCGCGCGCTCGGCCATGCTCTCCCTGCAGCCGACCACGACGGGCAGCGCCACGGCGATCGCCCTCATCTACCCGGAGCTGAAAGGCAAGCTGAACGGCCATGCGGTGCGCGCGCCGGTGCTCAACGCCAGCCTGACCGACTGCGTGTTCGAGCTCAGGCGGCCGACCACCGAGGCCGAGGTCAACGAGTTGTTCGCGACGGCAGCGCGCGGGCCGCTGGCCGGCGTGCTGGGCTACGAGACGCGGCCGCTGGTGTCGGCGGACTACTGCAACGACACCAGGAGCTCGATCGTCGACGCGCCGAGCACCATGGTGACGGCGGGCACGATGCTGAAAGTCTACGCCTGGTACGACAATGAGATGGGCTATGTCTGCCGCATGGTCGATCTCGCCAACCTGGTCATCGACGCGGAGGCGTGAGATGGCACCGGCGACGCGCCACTACCTCGTCGTGACGGCCTCCTACTGGGGCTTCACCCTGGTCGACGGCGCGCTGCGCATGCTGGTGCTGCTGCACTTCTTCAAGCTCGGCTACTCGCCTTTCACGCTCGCCTTCCTGTTCCTGCTCTACGAGTTCGCCGGCATCGTCGCCAACCTTTTGGGCGGCTGGCTGGCGACGCGCTTCGGCATCCCGCGCATGCTGGCCGTGGGACAGGCGCTGCAGATCGCCGGCCTGGCGATGCTGTCGGCGCTCGATCCGGGCTGGACCGCGGCGGCCTCGGTCGCCTGGGTGGTGGTGGCCCAGGGCATCGCCGGCCTCGCCAAGGACTTCACCAAGACCGCGTCGAAGACGGCGATCAAGGCCACGTCGGCCGAGGGCTCGGGCCAGCTCTTCAAGTGGGTGGCGTATTTCACCGGCTCGAAGAACGCCATGAAGGGCATCGGCTTCTTCGTCGGCGGCCTGTTGCTCGATGTCATGGGCTTCAGGCCGGCGCTGTGGCTGATGGCCGGCGTGATCGGCGTCATCTTCCTGGCCGGCCTGGTGCTGCTGCCGCGCCAGCTCGGCAAGGCGAAGGCGTCGAAGACGGTGCGCGAATTCTTCGCCAAGTCGCGTGGCGTCAACCTGCTCGCCGCGGCGCGCGTGTTCCTGTTCGGCGCCCGCGAGGTCTGGTTCGTCGTCGGGCTGCCGGTGTTCCTCTACGCGGCGGGTTGGCGCTTCGTCGAAGTCGGCGCCTTCCTCGCTGCCTGGACGATCGCCTACGGCATGATCCAGGCGGCAGCGCCTGCCCTGGTCGCGCGCAGCCCCGATGGCCTCAGCCGCGAAGTGCCCAACGCGCGACTATGGGCCGGCCTGTTGACCGCGGTGCCGCTGGCGCTCGCGCTGCTGCTGCGCGATCAGGGCTTGTGGCGCCCCGACCTTGTCGTGGTCGCGGGCCTGGCCCTCTTCGCCTTGCCGTTCGCGGTGAATTCCTCGCTGCACTCCTACCTGATCCTGGCCTATGCCGGCTCGGAGAAGGCCGCAGAGGACGTGGGCTTCTACTACGCCGCCAATGCCACGGGCCGCCTGATCGGCATCCTCTTGTCGGGTGCGCTCTATCAGCTCGGCGGCATGACGGCCTGTCTGTTCGGATCGGCGGCGATGCTGGCCCTCTGCTGGGCCACCACCTTCCTTCTGCCTGCAGGCGAAACACCGCGCGGCCAGGCGGCTTGACCCTCGAAGATCCTTCGATTATTCGAGAATAATAGAAACAATGAACGCCTGATGTCGCTGTTCGAACGCTATCTCACCCTCTGGGTGGCGCTCTGCATCGTGGCGGGCATCGCGCTCGGCCACTGGTTTCCCGGCCTGTTCCACGCCATCGGCGCGGCCGAGGTGGCGCACGTCAACCTGCCGGTCGCCGCCCTGATCTGGCTGATGATCATCCCCATGCTGGTGAAGGTCGACTTCGCCGCCATCGGCAAGGTGCGCGAGCACTGGCGTGGCATCGGCGTCACGTTGTTCATCAACTGGGCGGTGAAGCCGTTCTCGATGGCTGCATTGGGCTGGCTGTTCATTGGCTATCTCTTCCGGACCTGGCTGCCGGAAAACCAGATCGACAGCTACATCGCCGGCCTGATCCTGCTGGCGGCCGCGCCCTGTACCGCAATGGTCTTCGTGTGGAGCAACCTGTCCGACGGCGAGCCCGACTTCACGCTGACTCAGGTCGCACTCAACGACACCATCATGGTCTTCGCCTTCGCACCGATCGTTGGCCTGCTGCTCGGCCTGTCGGCCATCACAGTGCCGTGGCAGACGCTGCTGCTGTCGGTCGGGCTCTATATCGTCGTGCCGGTGGTGCTGGCGCAGGTTCTGCGCAGCAGCGTGCTGTCGCGCAGCGGGCCGGCGGGCCTCGCCGCGCTCCTCGCGCGCTTGCAGCCGATCTCCCTGGTGGCGCTGCTGACGACCCTCGTCCTGTTGTTCGGCTTCCAGGGCCAGCAGATCATCGATCAGCCGCTCGTCATCGCCTTGCTTGCGGTGCCGATCCTCATCCAGGTTTATCTCAATTCCGGAATCGCCTATCTCCTGAACCGCGCCACCGGCGAAGCCCATTGCGTGGCCGCCCCCTCCGCCCTGATCGGCGCCAGCAACTTCTTCGAGCTCGCCGTCGCCGCCGCCATCAGTCTGTTTGGATTCTCGTCGGGTGCAGCACTGGCAACAGTGGTCGGCGTGCTTATCGAGGTGCCGGTCATGTTGTCGGTGGTCAAGATCGTCAACTCCAGCAAGCATTGGTACGAGTCCGGCGCTGCCGTCAGACGCCGCACCGGACCAGTGCCAGCTGCGACACGCAAGCCTGCCTGATTTCCTCGACGCTGGATTGCCGCGCGTGTCTGCGTCCTAGACACTGGGCAGCCGCAATCTTCCATTGAGCGACACAAGGGCGAACTTGCCGGACATTCTGCTTCCGATCGCATTTGCCATCGTGGCACTGCTGTACGCATCCGCCGGCCAGGCCGGTGGAACAGGATATGTCGCGGTCATGGGCGTGCTCGGTCTGGCACCCGATGTAATCAAGCCTGCAGCCTTGGCCTTGAATGTATTGGTGGCAAGCATCGCATGCTGGCGCTTCCATCGCGTCGGTCTGCTGACCTGGCGAACCTGCTATCCATTTGCCGTCCTTGGCGCGCCATTCTCCCTGCTTGGTGGTGCGACGAATTTGCCTGCCGCGATCTATCAGCCAATCGTCGGCGCTCTGCTCCTCATGGCTGCGCTACAAATGTTGCTGTCGACCCGAGGCCGCGCCGATAGAGAGGCAGCGGCGGAACCGCCGTTCATCCGTTCGCTGATCGTCGGTGGCTGCATTGGATACGTTTCGGGAATCACGGGCGTCGGTGGCGGCATCTTCCTGGCGCCGTTGGTCCTGGCATTGGGCTGGATCGGCACGCGCCAGGCGGCCGGTGCGTCGGCTGCATTCAATCTCCTCAATTCGGCGACAGCCTTGGCAGGCGTCTGGGCCACCATGCCAGCGCTGCCCTCGGAGTTGCCGGTATGGCTGCTATCGGTCGGCCTCGGCGGCTTCATTGGATCGTGGCTGGGAGCGCGCCATCTTCCCCCCAAGGCAATGCGGTTGGTGCTGGCGACGTTGTTGCTGGCCGCCGGGGTTCGAATGCTAACCGCCGCAAATCATTATTTCTAGACTTCTAGAAATACCGTTTGCCACTCGCGCGCCGCGCCAGCGGATGTCTCACCAGTGCGCGCACAATGAGCGGTATGCCGATCGCAGCTGGCAACAGCCAGAACGCGATTTGGGGAAGCTCTCTCCACAGCGGCAGGTTCTTGCCGTTGTCCATGTAGAACGCGGTCAGCATCAGAATGTATGACAGACCCATGCCTGTGATACGCACGCTGACCCAATGGCGCCAACGCTGACGCAGAGCCGTCCGCCCGACAGTCGCTGAGATCAAGGAAAGAAGGCCGAGAATGAACAGGTGATCGTTCTCGGCCCAACGCACCATGGACAGGCCGGTCGCCGGATCGAGCCCATAGAGCTGGAACTAGGGAAACTCGATTACGGCCGTGTCGGCTGACCAGTAGCCTGAAGGAGTTGCTCAAGCTGCCTCGGCGCGCCGCCCGTGACGCGAGGGCTCCTCCTCGACGAAGCCCATGCAGCACTTCTCCCGCAGGAACTCGACAACCATCGTGACCTGACGATGGTTGGCGCGACACCTCACCTCCCGCCCAACCTTTTCCTGCACGACCAGGCCGGCTTCGACCAGACCGCGCAGATGGAAAGCCAGGGTCGAGGCCGGTACGTCGAGCCGTGCCTGGATCTCTCCAATATTGAGGCCCTTGGGCGAAGCGCGGACCAGCACCCGAAAGATGTCGAGCCGGGTCAGGTTGCCCAGCTCGCTCAGGCACTTTGCTGCAAGGTCACGATTCATGCCGCCATTCTAGGCAGTGGCCGCAATGAATATCAACGATAAAACTAGCTTTATGGCTATGTGTCTTTAGAATGGCCGCGGACGACAATGAGAAGTGGCTGGACCTGATCAAGAACTCGCCCATCCACTACGGCTGGATCATCCTTGCCGCCGGCACGTTCGGCTCCTTCATGACCCTGCCGGGCCAGACGGCCGGCGTGTCGGTCTTCTTCGACCCGCTCACGACGGAGCTGCAGGTCTCGCGGTCCTGGGCGTCGATGGCATACGCGGCCGGCACGCTGGCTGGCGTCCTGCCCGCTCCCCTGATCGGCCGCTGGATCGACAGGCGCGGCCCGCGCCTGTCAGCGACGATCATCGCGGCGGCCCTGGCGCTCGCCTGCGCCTACATGGCCATCGTCGAGTCGGGCCTGATGCTGTTGATCGGCTTCGCCCTGCTGCGCGGCACGGCGATCGGCGGGCTGAGCCTGGTCAGCGGCCAGGTCGTGAACCTGTGGTTCGTGCACCGTCGCGGCATCGCCGCCGCCGCCGCGAGCCTCGGTGTCGCCGCCGGCTCGATGATCTTCCCGCCGGCCATCGAGGCCTTGATCTCGTCCTACGGCTGGCGCGGCGCCTATCTGGCACTGGCCCTGCTGATCGGCGCCACCCTGCTGCCCGTCGCGGCGCTTGTGTTCCGCGATCGGCCGGAGAAATACGGACTGACGACGGATGCCGGACTTCCGCCGGCCACCACGGAGGTGCGGGAAGAGCCGTCGTTTACACGACCGCAGGCGCTGCGCACCGGCGTCTTTTGGCTGCTGACCGCCATCGGCTTCCTGACGAATGCCATCGGCACCGCGCTGCTGCTGAACCATTTCTCGATCATGCAGGACTCGGGCATCGCGCGGGCCGATGCCTTGCTCATCCTGTCGGTCTATGCGGCTGTCCAGGTCGCGGTGACGCTGGGGACCGGGGCACTGATCGACTATTACGAGCCGCGCCGCCTTGTGCCGGTAGCGATGCTCTTCCTGGCGCTGGCATCGGCGCTGCCGGCATTCGGAACCGGCATCGTCGTGAGTTGGCTCTATGCCCTTTGTCTGGGCGGGGCGTACGGGTCGCAGCAGGCGATCGGCGCGGCAGGCTACGCGCAGTATTTCGGCCGCGATCATCTAGGCGCGATCCGCGGCGTGTCGTCCCTCTTCGGAGTGGCCGGAGCTGCTTTCGGACCTCTGCCCTTTGCCGCAAGCAGCGAGTGGACAGGTAGCTACGCCGTAGCCCTGCTAGGGAGTTGCGCGTTGTGTCTCGCGTGCGGTTTCGCCAGTTTCGCCGTTCGACGACCCGCAATTTCAAATCCGAAGGTGCGTATATGACGTTTCTCAACGGCAGCGAGTTCTCACGAAGCTTCCGGTCACACTCCCCTATTGCTGCGCCTGGGGAGTTGAGCGACAAGGGCCAATGCGCCGCGAGACCCCTGTCGCTCGTATTCGACTCGTCCTGTCGCCGGAGGTCGCCATCGGACCCGGCAAGGTCAATCTGCTCGAGGGCATTCGCGAGACCGGGTCGATATCGGCGGCCGGCCGGCGCATGGGCATGAGCTACAAGCGCGCCTGGATGCTCGTCGACACCATGAACGGCGATTTTTCCAAGCCCCTGGTCAAGGCGATCAAGGGAGGAAAGGCTGGCGGAGGTGCCGCGCTCACGGCACTGGGCAAGGACGTCCTCGAGCGCTATCGCCGTATCGAACAGGCGACGGCGCAGGCTGCTGCAGGCGACCTTGCCGCGCTGAATCGATCCAGGCGCAAGCCGTCCAAGACCTAGGACAGGTCGACAACCCCCTTGACTCATCGCCGGCCGGGCAGCGATATGTATCATCGAACATATCGAACCGGACCCGAACACGTCATGAAACGCAGAGCGTTGCATTTGCTTCTCTGTGGCGCGGTTGCCTTTGCAACAGGTGCACCGTCCATCCGCGCCCAGGATGTTCCGACCATCGCGGCCGCGTCCGACCTCCAATTCGCCCTGGTGGAAGTCGCCGATGCCTTCAAGAAGGAAACGGGCCGCGAGGTGAAGCTTTCCTTCGGATCGTCGGGAAACTTCTTCCGGCAGATCCAGCAAGGCGCGCCCTTCCAGATGTTTCTTTCCGCCGACGAGCAGTTCGTATTCGACCTGGCAGCAGCCGGCTTCACACTCGACCAGGGCACGCTCTACGCCGTGGGCCGCATCGTCATCGTCGTTCCGTCAGGTTCCCCTTTGAAAGCCGACGGCACGCTGGCCGATCTGAAGGCTGGCGTCGCTGACGGCAGGGTGCGGAAGTTCGCCATCGCCAACCCCGAGCACGCACCCTATGGCCGCCGGGCCGAAGAGGCATTGCGCCATGCCGGGGTCTGGGATCAGGTGAAGGACAGGCTGGTGCTGGGCGAGAACATCTCCCAGGCCGCGCAGTTCGCCATGTCGGGAGGGGCGCAGGGAGGCATCATCGCTTATTCGCTCGCGCTGTCGCCCAGCATCGCCAAGCTCGGCTCCTATGCCTTGATCCCCGAGGACTGGCACAAGCCGCTTCAGCAGCGCATGGCGCTGACCAAGGGCGCCGGCGACACGGCCAAGCAATTCTACGAATTCGTGCGCGGACCGAAGGCGCGCGTCATCATGCGTCGCTACGGCTTCGTGCTGCCCGGCGAGCCCGTGTGACCGAGACGACGGATTGGCAGCCTCTTTGGCTGTCCCTGCGGCTCGCCGTCCTGACCGTTCTGGTGTTGATGCCGTTGACCCTGGTGGCAGGCCGATGGCTGGCCCTGACACAGGTTCGCACCAAGCCGGTCATCGAGGCCGCGCTGGCGTTGCCGCTCGTCCTGCCGCCTACGGTCATCGGCTTCTATCTGCTGAATGCCTTCGGTCTGGGCTCGTGGTTCGGCCAGGCCTGGTATCGGCTGTTCGGCCATACCCTGGTCTTCAGCTTCGAGGGGCTGCTCGTGGCATCGGTCATCGTCAACGTGCCCTTCGCGATGCAGCCGGCCCAGCGCGCCTTCGAGGGCATCGCGGCGGACTTGCGCGATGCCGCCGCCACCTGCGGCATGTCGCGTTGGCGCACCTTCTGGCGCATCGAACTGGCGCTCGCCTGGCCCGGCATTCTCACCGGAATCGTCCTGACCTTCGCGCACACCCTGGGCGAGTTCGGCGTGGTGCTGATGGTCGGCGGCAACATTCCAGGCGAAACGCGGACAATCGCCATTGCCATCTACGATCGCGTCCAGGCGTTCGACGAGGGCAGCGCAGGCCAGATGGCGGCCGCGCTGCTGGCGTTGTCCGTTTTCAGCATGGCCTTGGCGTACCTCTTCAGCCAACGCGTGGGCCGACGCAATGCCTGACGACGGAAGCGCACGCCGGGGCCTGCAGGTCCGGCTGAGTCAGCGCGAACCGATACCGCTCGATACGGAATTCGCCGTCGGCGCCGGCGAGGTCATGGCCCTCATCGGGCCGTCGGGCAGCGGCAAGTCGACGACGTTGCGTTCGATCGCCGGCTTGTACCGCCCCGCCGATGGGCGGATCGCGTGCAACGGATCGGTGTGGCTGGATCATGACGCAGGCGTATTCGTGCCGGCGCGTCAGCGCAGAGTCGGGCTGGTGTTCCAGTCCTACGCACTGTTCCCCCATCTGACCGCCATCGAGAACGTGATGGAGGCGATGCTCGACGTGCCGGCTGCCGAAAGACGGGAACAGGCGCATGCGCTGCTGCGCCGTGTCCATCTCGACAGCGTGATTGAGCGGCGGCCCGCGGCACTGTCCGGCGGCGAGCAGCAACGTGTGGCCGTGGCGCGGGCGCTTGGCCGCCGGCCGGAGGTCCTCCTGCTGGACGAGCCGTTTTCCGCCGTCGACCGGGTCACAAGGCGCGCGCTGCGCCGCGAGCTAGCCGATTTGCGCCGCGACCTGCCAATGCCCGTTGTGCTGGTAACCCACGACTTGGACGATGCCGCGCGTCTGGCCGACCGTCTTTGCGTCCTCCACAAGGGCAGAGTGCTGCAGACCGGTCCGGTAGGCGAAGTCATGAACCAGCCGGCAACGCCAGAGGTGGCCTCGCTGCTCGATCTGGCCGATGAGGCAGACTAGAAATATCGTCGGCGTTGCGGCTGCTCAAGATGAGGGGGCACCGGCAATCCAAAACTGCTGATTGGTTCATTCTGGTGCCAACGACTACCATCGACGCCCGACTGTTCCCGGCGGTCCATTGACTTGTCGAGAGGTGGCAATTGCCTGCCGTTATGTCTTTCGAAAGCGCAGCAGGCTCAGAGCATTCGCCGTTACCAGCACGGTAGCGCCGGTGTCGGCAACGGCGCCCCAGTAGATGCTGGCGGTCGCCACGATTCGAGGCGTCACGCTGCGCAAGTTGTAGAGGGCAATGCCAAATGGGGGGGTGCATGAACGAGGTCTGCAGGTTGACCGCGAGCACGACGGCCAGCCACACCATGTCGACACCCATGCCCCGCGCGATCGGTCCGATGAGCGGCAGCACGATGAAGGCGATTTCGAAGAAGTCGAGAAAGAAGGCGAGCAGAAAGATCGCGACATTGAGAAAGATCAGGAACCCGACCTGGCCTGCAGGCAAATGCCTGAAAACCTCCTCGATCCAGACATGGCCGTCGAGGCCCCGGAACACGAGGGTGAAGAACGAAGCGCCGAACAGAAGAAAGATAACGGACGAGCAAAGGAAGCCGGCCGCCATCATCGCGCCATGCAACGGTCGTCATGGGTCGACAGGCAGGGGCAGTTCGATCTTGACCTTGCTCGCGTCGATAGCCACGGGCTTCGACTGGACAACGAGTTGCGGCACGGCGATCAACAAGGCAACCATGAACAACTGCAGGGCCACGAACGGAATGGCGCCCCAGTAGATACTGGCTGTCGCCACTGATCGAGGCGTTACGCTGCGGAGATTGTAGAGAGCGATCCCAAACGGCGGATGCATGAACGAGGTCTGGAGGTTGACCGCCAGCAAGACCGCCAACCACACCATGTCGACCCCCATCGCCTGGGCAATTGGCCCGATCAGGGGAAGGACGATGAAGGCGATCTCGAAGAAATCGAGAAAGAAGGCGAGCAGGAAAATCGCGACATTGAGAACGATCAGGAAGCCCGTCTGCCCTGCCGGCAGATGCCTGAACAGTTCCTCGAGCCACACATGGCCATCGAGACCCCGGAACACGAGGGTGAAAAATGAAGCGCCGAACAACAGAAAGATGACGCAGGAGCAAAGGATGCCGGCCGCCATCATCGCCTCTTGCAAGCGGCGAACCGTCAGGCGCCGCTTGATGATCGCCAGAAGCAGCGCTCCGGTGACGCCGATCGCGCCGCCCTCGCTGGGCGTCGCCACCCCGAAGTAGATCGATAGAAGAACCATGAGCACAAGACTGAGCGGGATACCGGCTGCGACGGCCGCCTCCTTCCACAGGATCAGGCTCGGTGCATCAGGTGCGTTCGACGCAGCGGGCGGTGCCAAATGCGGGCGCCGCCGGGTCAGGAGGAAGATGTAAGCCAGGTAGAGCGCTATCAACAACACGGCCGGCAGCAATGCTCCCCGGTAGATCTCGATCAGTGAGACTTCGAGTTGCTCGGCCAGCACGATCAACACGAGGCTGGGCGGCATGACCTGTGCCAGCGTGCCGCCGGCGGCGACCGCGCCCGCAGCCAGCCGGTGGTCATAGCCGGCCCGCAGCATTGGCGGCATGGCGATCAGGCCAAGCGCGATCACGGCGGCCGACACGAAGCCGGTAACGGCCGACAAGACCGCGCCGACGACGATGACGGCATAGGCGAGCCCGCCGGGCGTTCTCCCAAACAGCCGGTGCAATGCCTTGAACATGTCCTCGGCGAGCCCTGCCCGCTCGAGGATCATGCCCATGAACACCAGCAATGGAATCGCCAGGAGATTGTCGTTGAAGAACGTGCCCTGCAGACGAAGCGTCATCGCGAGCAGGAAACTCGGATTGAAATGACCGGTGAGGATGCCGATGCCGCCGAAAACGCCGGCGACGGCTGCAAGAGAAAAGGCGACGGGGAACCCGGCAAGCAGGACCACGACCAGCGACAGGAACATCACCGGGGGCAGCAGCTCAGCTGTCATCGTCGCGCCTCTGCATCAATTGCGACCTGTGGATCGGACGGACCGCGACCCCTTTGAGGGCGGCCACACACCGGATGGCCTCGGCTGATCCCTGCAGGGCCAGGAGCAGGAACCCGAGCGGTATGAAGCCCTTGATGATCCACGCGGGGAGCGCGCTCACGCTTTCGCGGGTGGCGCGTGTCTCGCCCGCCAGTATCGATTGCACGAGTTGCTGGCCACTGAACCAGACCATCGCGATGCAGACTGGCAGAAGCACAAGAAGAAACCCGGCCAAGTCGAGGCGGGCCAGGCCGCGTTCGCCCAGCCGATGCGCAAAAATATCGATACGAACGTGCTCGTCACGCCGCAGTGCCGCCGCCGCCATGAGAAGCACGACGGCCGAGAAGAAGTGCCATTGCATGTCGAAAGCCGTGCCCCAGGCCAAGGCGAAGAGCTTTCGGGTGATGGCGTTGCCTGCAATCAACAGCGCATTGGCAAGAAGTCCCCAACAGACGACCGCCGCAAAGACTTCGCTCAGCCGGTCGATCCTGGCGGCCACCGGCAGCAAGGCTCGGATGGCGCCTACGGGCAACGCCGCACGCGTTTGAAGCACCCGACGTAGCCGTTCCAGAGGCGCTCGTCCCTCACCGTGGCGCTCGGCATATTCTTACGTTGGCTCTCCCGCCGCATGGAGACAGGGTACATCCTATAGTGGCTACAGGATCAAGCGCTACTGCACCGCCGTCGAGCCCCAATTGCTTTGGGAAGCCCGACGCTGCGATGTTCAGGGCATCGGTTGCCGCGCCCGAACAATCGCGTCATCCGCTCCTATCAGTCGAACAAATCGCCAAGCTGCGCGGGCGGGATAGGCGCCCGGCTCGACGGTCTGCTGCACCGCGGGCGTACACGACTCATGGGCAGCGTTCCGTTCGATGATCTTGTCGGCAGAACGAGCAGTTTCCAGTATCACCAACAACAAATGAAGTTGCGCGCCGTCATCGGCTTGCCGATTGGCTCGGTCGCTCCCCAACCGGCAGTGCCGATCGCTTCGGCAAAAGGGAGCTGGCAATCAACAGGAAGACACCGATGAAGATCATCACGTCCGCCATGTTGAAGGCCGGCCAGTGCCACCCGGCGACATGGAAATCGAGGAAATCGGTCACCGCCCCCTGACGAATCCGGTCCACGACGTTGCCAGTGGCGCCGCCGGCAATCAGGCCAAAACTCACCGTCTCGAAACGGCTTTTGGTTCGGATGGCCCAAACCAGCAGTCCTGCCACTATGACCATCTTGATTCCGGCGAGCAGCAGCGGGCGCTCGAGGAAAAGGTCGCGGAACATCCCAAAGCTGACGCCGGTGTTGAAACCGAGCGTGAGATTGAAAAATGGTGCGACCTCAATCGTGCGCGGTGGCACCATCACGATGTTGAGGATCATCCATTTCGTGACAAAATCCACGGCAAGGGCCACAACGAAGGCGCTGCCGGCTAGCGCAGCTCGCCGTATCAACATCTAGTACTCCACAATCAATCAGTCCCTCTTGCGGTCCGAAGTAGAAGCGTAGCAGCCGCGGGTTAGACGCGGACTGTTTCGGTCATCGCGGGTGGCTGGTGCTGGTGCGCCGGGACTCCAACCCCACCGGAGCGGCCGCCGCCCTGGTTGCTCGCCTGCTCACGGTTGAGCAGGCGCAACCCGTTAAGAACAACCAGCAGCGATGCCCCGACATCGGCGGCAATGGCCCCCCACAGGGATGCGAAACCGATCACCGTGAGCACCGTGAAGACGAGCTTCACGAGGATCGAAAACGCGACGTTCTGCCGGATGACGGCGAGCGTCGCCCGCGAATGCCGCACCAGCCAGGCGAGCTTCGACAGATCGTCCGACATGAGCGCCACGTCGGCCGTTTCGATCGCGGCGTCGCTGCCCATCGCGCCCATGGCGATGCCCAGATTCGCGCGGCCCATGGCGGGAGCATCGTTGACCCCGTCGCCGACCATCGCGACCGACCGATAACGCCGAACCAGATCTTCCACGGCCGTGACCTTGTCGCCGGGCAGAAGTTCCGCGCGGACCTCATCGATGCCCGTCTGCTTGGCAATTGCCTCGGCTGTTGCACGATTGTCGCCCGTCAGCATCACCACCTTTTCGATGCCCGCACGATGAAGCGCAGTGACAATGTCCCTGGCCTCGGCTCTCACGGCATCGGCAACGGCGATCAGTCCCCAAATCTCTTGGCCATCTCCGACAGCCACGATCGTGCGGCCGGCGCTGGACAGGCCATCGGCGTTCTGCAGCACCGCAGCCGGGCCGCCCCGTTCCTCGAGATAGCGACGCGAGCCGAGCCAGACCTGGCGACCCGCGACCAGGCCGGTCACGCCGCGGCCTGGAATGGCCTGCACTGCCTGGGCAGGCTCGACCGCCATGTCGCGTTCCGCGGCCTTCGCCAGGATGGCGTGGGCGATCGGGTGTTCGCTGCGGGCCTCGAGGGCTGCGGCCAGGCGAAGAAGATCGTCATCGCTGCGACCGTCGAGCGGCACGAGCTCGACCACCTGGGGACGCCCTTCGGTGAGCGTCCCGGTCTTGTCCATTGCGATGGCTTTCAGGCGCGCCGGTGTTTCAAGGTGGACGCCACCCTTCACCAGGACGCCCTGCTTCGCGGCTCCGGCAAGGGCCGCCACGATCGTGACCGGCGTCGAGATCACCAAGGCGCAAGGACAGGCGATCACGAGCAGCACGAGCGCGCGATAGAACCACACCTCCCAGCCACCGCCGAGCAACAGCGGCGGGACGAGAAAGATTGCTATGGCGAGGATCATCACGACGGGCGTGTAGATGCGCGCAAACTTCTCGACCCACTGCTCGCTTGGTGCGCGGCGACTCTGCGCGGAACCAACCATGCGGATGATTTGCGCGAGCGTCGTGTCATTCACCGCTTTGGTCGTCACGACATCGAGAGCGCCCTCTCCGTTGATGGTGCCAGCGAACACCTCGTCGCCCTCGGATTTGAAAACGGGAACGCTTTCGCCGGTGATCGGCGCTTGATTGACCTCGCTCTCGCCAGCGGCGACGCGACCGTCGAGCGGAACCTTGTCGCCGGGTCGAATGACGATGTGCGAACCGACACGAACTTCGGCTGCCGGCACATCTCGCTCGGTGCCGTCTTCGAGACTGATGCGCGCCGTCGGCGGCGCCAGCTCCATGAGCGCCGCCACCGCCCGCCGTGCCCGACCGAGGCTCCACGCCTCGAGCGCCAGGGCGAGCGCGAAGAAGAAGGACACCGTCGCGGCCTCGAACCAAGCGCCTATGCCGATGGCGCCCGCCACGGCGACCACCATTAGAAGATTCATGTCAGGACGCAGGCGCTTCGCAGCCAGCCAGGCCTTCGGCGCGACGTAGCGCACGGCACATAGCACGGCGATGCTGTACAGAATGATGCTCGGCAATGGAGTGGCGCCCACGGCGTGCTCGCCCGCCTCGAAAGCCGCAATGACACCACCCCCGAGCCAGGCGTGAACCGCAAAGCCCAGCGCCGCGAGGACGCCGCTCGCGCTGGTCAGCCATGACTGAATACGCTTCCGACGTTCTTCCGCTTGTCCCGCTTCGCTGGTCGCGCCTTCGGTCCAGGGCTCCGCGCGCAGGCCTGCACGTGACACGGCCTTCTCGATGCGTGCTGCGAGCGCGGCGTCAGGCGCCATGTCGATCGACATTCGTCCGTTGAGCAGGTCGAACGCGAGCCTATCCTCACCGACGAGCGGACCGACCTCCCGCTTGAGGGCCGCGATTTCATCGGCACAATCCATGCCGTGGATGCGATACACCACCGCGCCGGGCAAGCTGGTCGGAATCGACGGGGAGAGCGCTTGTTGCACATCGCCGGCGCAACCGCACTGCGGGTCCGGCTCGCCGGTCGGCGGCGACCACGGTTCGGCGCGCATTCCCGTCCGCGCGACGGCATCCTGGATCGTCGGAAGCGTCGTGCCACGCTGCGGGGCCACCGTCATCGTGCCCTGCTCCGTGTCGAAGGCCAGGTTCTCTTCACCGACGAGCGGGCCGAGTGCTTGGGTGAGAGCCGCAACCTCGTTCTTGCAGTCCAGGCCATGGACCCGAAGGAGGAGCGGCGCTGCTCCGCCAGCTTCGACGAGAGCGGCCCGCATGCCGGTCGCCGCGACCTTGTCGAGAACAGCGTCGACGGTAGCGCGCTCGTGCGGAGCAACCGTCATCAACCCTTTTGCGACGTCGAAGCTGAGCCACGCCTCGCTTCCGACCAATGGTCCAACTTCGCGCCTGAGAGCGGCGACCTCATTCTTGCAATCGAGGCCGGTGACGCGAAAAAGCAGCGGCGACTGCGCCTGCTCGAGCACAGCGTGTGCTTGCATGCCGGTCGCAGCCACTGCCCGCTGAACGGCGTCAAACATCGATTCGTTACCTGGCGTTATCGTCATGACGCCAGCTTTCGTGTCGAACGACAGTTTGTCGTCACCCCCGACGACAGGCCCGACGGCGGCACGAAGGGCCCGAACCTCATTCTGACAGTCCAGGCCATCGATCTTGAGGGTCAGCGATCCTGAAATGCGCTTCGTCGCGGCAGCATTCGCGTTCATCGGTTTCTCCGTGTCAGCAAGCGCGGGAGTGATCGCAAATATCCAGCTCCCTAGCCCTTGCAGAAAGTTCCGGACAGGCTACATCCTGTACCGACTACAGAATCAAGCAGCGCAAATCGCCATGTTCACAATCGGGACTCTGTCCAAACGTACAGGCGTGAATATCGAGACCATCCGCTACTACGAGCGGACCGGCCTGATCGATGCGCCGCCTCGCACTGCGAGCAAGCGCCGTCTGTTCGATGACAACGCCGTGCGGCGGCTGTCGTTCATTCGCCATGCGCGGGAGTTGGGCTTCGACGTGCCAACTGTTCGGGCCTTGCTCGCGCTGCAAAGCTCGCCCGAAGCGTCATGCGGCGACGTGACCCGCCTGGCCAGCGCGCAGCTCCATGCAGTAGAAACCCGCATCGCCCGCCTGCAGGTGCTCGAGGTCGAACTCAATCGGATAATCAGACACTGCGCAGGCGGGAAGATGGCGGACTGCAGGATCATAGAGGCGCTCACTGCGCACGAGCTGGGCGACCGCCACCTCTCGCGTAAGAGCTTATCGACGTTCACACCACACGCTAAATCCGGACCCAAGCGTCCGGGTAGAGCTTGATCCTGCAGTCGCTACAGTAAGTAGGTCCACCTGATCTTGCTAGAACGGTAGGCTCGAGCAGCGCGGATGTCGGCGGCAAATCAGGTTTTTCGCCAGTAAGTTGCTCTTCCCAAGCACCTGCTGGTCGACGCGCGCCGCGCCAACAGCTATCGTCTGAAATTAAGTCGCATTAGCGATAGGTGGGTGACCGTGCGTTTTCGCGGCATTGGATTCTGTGTCCTGCTTTGCGTTCAGTTGATCCTTGGATTCGACGTCCGCGCCGATACCGACTCGGTCCTCGTGGCATGGCGCCTTCTCGACTACATAGCGGTCGACTATCGCGAGGCGGTTCGCGACGGCGCGGTGATCAACGCCGACGAGTATGCCGAGATGATCGAATTCGCCGGCACGACGAAAGCGAAGCTGGACGCTTTGCCACCGTCTGGCGAGAAAGCCGCTCTCCAGAAGCAAGTTGAAGATCTCCAGGCGGTGATTGCTGGCAAGGCGGCGCCCGATGTCGTTGCCGGATTGGCGAGGACGCTGGCCGCCCAGCTCGTCAAAGCCTATCCGGTGCCGCTGGCTCCAACCGCTGCGCCGGAGTTCCAGCGCGGCCAAAGCCTCTACGCCGAGCATTGTGCGAGCTGCCACGGCGCGACAGGCGATGGCAAAGGTCCTGCTTCGCGTGAGCTCAATCCGCCGCCCATCGCCTTCACCGACAAGGAACGCGCCAGCGAGCGCAGCATCTTCGCGCTCTACCAGGTGATAGGCCAAGGCCTCGACGGGACCAGCATGGCGAGCTTCGCGCATCTGCCATCACAGGACCGATGGGCCCTCGCCTTCTATGTCGGTTCGCTGGCGTATCCGGTCGAGGATGCCGCCAAAGGAAAGCGCCTATGGAAGGCGGACACGGACCTGCGCCAGCGTACCACGCTCGAAAGCCTGGTGGGCGACAGGCCGGCAGTGCTTGTCACGGCACTGGGCGAGAACGTTGCCGACAAGATCACCGCCTATCTGCGCCGCAATCCGGGCGCAGTCGTCCAGGCATCGACCTCTTCCCTGGCGCTGGCCCGGACGCGGCTCTCGGAGGCGGTCCGGGCTTATGAAGCGGGCAGTCGCAGCACGGCCAGCGATCTGGCCTTGTCGGCTTACCTTGACGGTTTCGAGCCGCTCGAGAAGGTGTTGGCGGTCCACGATGGCGCATTGATGCGACGCATCGAGGTCGCGATGGGCGACCTTCGAACCTCCATCCAGCGCGGCGCCGCGGCGGAAGACGTCCGCGCTCGGGTCAATGCCCTGGACGCGCTGTTCGCCGACGCCGAGACGGCACTGGACCCGCGGCAAGCGACGGCGGCATCCAGTTTCTTCGGCGCCTTCACGGTGCTGCTGCGCGAAGCCCTCGAAGCCATGCTGATCGTGATCGTCATGCTCACCCTTCTTCGCAAGACCGATCGGCGCGATGCCGAACTCTATGTGCATATCGGCTGGGTTTCGGCGCTGGGCGTCGGCGTCCTGACCTGGGTGGCGGCGACCTATCTGATCGCCATCAGCGGGGCCCACCGCGAACTCACGGAGGGCTTCGGATCCCTGTTCGCCGCCGTCATCCTGCTGTGGGTCGGCATATGGATGCATGGCAAGAGCCAGGCGGATGCATGGCAGCGCTACATTCACGACAAGCTGGGGCACGCACTGTCGCGACGGTCGGCTTGGGGACTCTTCGGCCTGACCTTCATCGTCGTCTATCGGGAAGTCTTCGAGACGATCCTGTTCTACGCAGCCCTTTGGAATGAGGACAATGCCAGCGCGGTAATGGCCGGCGCCGGTGCAGCAGTCGTCGTGTTGGCGGTAATCGCTTGGATATTGATGCGCTATGGGCGCGCCCTGCCCGTGGGCAAGTTCTTCGCCTACAGCTCGGCATTGCTTGCCGTGTTGTGCGTCGTGCTTGTCGGCAAAGGCGTGTCGGCCTTGCAAGAAGCCGGATGGGTGCCAGTGACACCCTTGGCCGGCTACGTTCGGCTGGAAATCCTGGGCATCTATCCGACTGTGCAGGGCGTGGCAGCGCAGGTCGCGACGGCGGCAATACTTCTCATCGGCATCTGGAACAATCAACGCCGCCGCCTTGTTCATTGACACGCACCGGCGAAGCAGCCGCACGGCTGGAATCGCGCAGCGTCTTCCAGCTGCTGGCGGCTATTGTCCTACAGCCTCGATCGGCAGCCAGGTCGCCAGCCCGGGCGCTGCCAGCACAAGCGCCATGCGGCGCAGGCGGTGCGAAAAGTGAACGACAGGCTACATCCTGTAGCCGCCACTGAATCAACCCCACTGACACGGCTGCCGCCAGCGGCGCATGGAGCACGGCGATGCATTGCATCACCTCTGAGCCCGTCCCTCGTTCCACAGGATCGGCAGCAGTCCGGCAACGATCGCCGTCACGGTCATCATCTTCGGCCCGTACGCGTTCGACCGCGCCTTCCATGATCGCAGCGTGAAGGTCGGCCCGCGTGAACGTGCGGCCTGCCGCCCCACAAAGCACGCCGCGCTTCCAGCGCCTGGTCGAGATAGATCAGGGTGAGCCTGACGTCGGCAAGCTGTCGGGGCACTGCTACTTGAGGCCGGACCCCTGGCGCGTGTGCATCCCCTGATCACGGCACGTCTGGCCGCGCTCGCCCACCCGATCGGGGTCGCCGTCCTGCTGATCGCGGGCGGCAGCGTCGCGTCGAGCGCCTTTGCCGCGCTGCACGGTTCCGGCAACGGCATCCTCAAGATCGCGCGGGGCACCGTGCCACTCGCCATCTCCGGACCGGCGAACTACGGCTATCGCCTAGTGCCGATCGGCTTGCCATCGCGCTTCATGTCCGCCCTGGCCCCCTTCGGCTTCGCGGTCCTGCTCGACAACATTGGCGCATCGATCCTGTTCGTGACTGCCGGCCTCAGCTTGACCGCCTGCGCCGCCTTTTGTGTCCTGCAGGCGCCGAGCCCATGCCGACTGACTGCTCCTCGAACGCCCACCTCGTCGCCATCGTCTACCGCGCAGGTCTTCGTACAGATCAGTGCCTTTTACTGGCCGGCGCTGCTGCCGCAGATGATGCGGCACAGGTCACTCAGCAACAGAGAGGCGGGCTGGATCATCTCCTCGTTCTATGCCGCTTACATGGTCTCGGTGCCGGTGCTGGTCACCCTGACCGACCGCATCGGCGCCAAATGCGTCTACCTGTTCGGCGTAAGTGCTCGCCGATCACTTCGCAGCTATCATTGCAAGCGTTGCGGATGAGCGTCCATGCGCGCTCTCTTCGCCCGAATTTCGCTCGGCCAGGTGCTTGCAATGAACGCCAAGCTCGCGGCGATTTCGCTGTCAGTCAGGCGGTTCTCAAACGCCGGCATGTCAGTCTGATATCCAGCGGGATATACTCGCGGACCGTACTTCACTGCCCTGAAGAGCGCCTCGTAGGGGTGTTCCCAAGTATGTCCGGAGGCATCATGAGGTGGCGCCGGCAGTCGCCCGTTCGGCAGCCTCTTTCGCCAATTGGGCTGGCCCTCGAGAGAGGCTCCGTGACAGCTGGCGCACGCTTCCATGTAGATCCGTCTGCCCGCCTCGACTTGAGCAGCATTCGTCGGATCAATACGAAGGCCCTGGCTCCATTCGAACCCCAGATAAAACACAGCAATTACAGAGAATAGGAAGGACGCGCCTGCAAACCACACACCCGACCGGCTTCTCGGCGTGAAGGGAGAAATGAGCCACGTTTTCATAGATTTCGAAGTCGGCCGGCTCTTGAGGGCGCGTCCCGCGAGACACCGAAGCCGCGCCCCAACTCGATAGGCGCGACAAGCAGGGGCAACGAGGCCACTTGCGCTTTCATGTTCCCATATTACATTGCCTTGTGTAATTGTGAAGCTATGACCCAACGTTCCATAAATACCGGTCCTGTTGCCGCAGGTTCCTCGTGCCCGCCCCAAGCGGCGACGCAAGGCGGCCGCCGACGGCGGCGGGCGATCGCCGAGCGGCCTTTGCTGGCCATGCCCGACGCGGGTGCACTTGAACGTACCTTCAAGGTACTTGCCAGCGGGACGCGGCTGCGCCTCCTGCACGCCTTGGTTCTGCACCCGGGGCTGGCCGTCACGGAGCTCGCTGAAACTGTCGGCATGACGCCGCAGGCTGTGTCCAATCAGCTTCAGCGCTTGGCCGACAAGAGTATCGTCAGCGGTCTGCGCGACGGCACCAGCATCCACTATCGCGTCGTGGATCCCTGCGTCGTAGCCCTCCTTGATCATTGTCTTTGCCTCACGGAGGACGCGCGCGACCGCCAAGCACGCTTGGCGGCGGCCTCTGTGGCCGCTGCCGCGCCCGCGGCGAAGCGCGCCTGAGCAACGTCCGATGGCGACGGAACCGCGCGCCGACACGAAGGTCCTTCTTTTGGAGAAAGATGGTTATGTCATCCACCTTCTCGACAACTTCCGCTGCCTCCCCGGCGCCTTCCTGCAGCGACTGTACTTGCGGCCCCTCCGCCAGTACGCCCTCTGCCGGACTGAATGCGTTGGCGGGCTACTCTACCGGCCTGCTCACCGCGTTTGGTGTGACTATCGGCACGGTCGTGCTGCTCGTCGTGCTGGCGGAATGGTTTGGGCTTCTGGACAAGGCGAGCGAACTCGTCCCGTGGCCATTCTGGCTCGCCGGCGTTCTCGCCGGCGGCTATCCGATCTTTAGCACGGTGCTGCGGGCGGCAGTCCGGCTCAAGGTTACCTCGCACACGCTAATGACGGTCGGCCTCGTTGCCGCGATCGCGGTCGGCCAATGGCCGGCAGCATTGATCGTCGTCTTCTTTATGCGGCTCGCCGACTATATTGAGCAATTCACTGCCGTGCGCGCCCGCCGGGCTGTCCAGGACCTGACCGCGATGGCGCCCGAGACAGCGCGTGTGGAGCGCGACGGCCGAGAGATCGACATGCCAATAGCCGAAGTGCGCGTCGGTGAGACTGTCATCGTCCGGCCGGGTGAGAAGATTCCGGTGGATGGGAATGTCACCAGCGGCCAAGCAACGGTAAATCAGGCGGCGATTACCGGCGAGTCGATGCCCGTCGAAGCCGGGCCGGGCGCGCGGGTTTTCGCCGCAAGCTTCACCCACCTCGGACATTTGCGCGTGCGCGCGACCGAGGTGGGATCGGACACAACCTTCGGCCGCGTCATTCAGCTTGTGGAAAACGCCGAGAAGCACCGTGCGCCAGTACAGCGGCTCGCCGACCGCTTTGCGACCTGGTACCTGCCAGTGGTTGTGGCGATCGCCGCCGCGACGTTCTTGATAAGCGGTAACGCGCTCGCCACCGCGGCGGTCTTGATGGTTGCCTGCTCGTGCTCTTTCGCTATTGCCACGCCAGTTGCCATGATCGCCTCCATCGGCTCGGCGGCGCGCCGCGGGCTGCTCATCAAGGGCAGCAAATATGTCGAGGCGCTCTCGAAGGCGGACGTCGTACTGCTCGATAAGACCGGCACGCTCACGCTTGGCCGGCCGCAGATCACCGACGTCGTGTCGTTGGACGAGCGCCTCGACCGCGATCGGCTGCTGCAACTCGCCGGGACGGCCGAGCGGTATTCGGAGCACCCACTGGCAGAGGCGGTACGCGCCCTGGCAAGGGAGCGCGGGCTGCAGCTGGGCGAGCCGATAGGTTTCGAGGCGATACCGGGCCAGGGCGTGCGCGTCCGCACTGATGATGGCACGATAGCGGTTGGCAGCCGCCGGCTCCTGACAGGCGAGACCGTGCCGGTCTGTGCGGCCGATCTGGAGGCGCAGGGCAAGACGCTACTTTTCGTCGCCCGTGACGGCAAGGCGATCGGCGTGCTCGCCGCCATGGACACGCTGCGCGAGGAGGTTCCAGCAGCACTGGTGGAGCTGCGCGGTCTCGGCATCAAACATATCGAGCTGCTGACCGGCGACAATGAGCGCACCGCGGACGCCCTTGCGCGCCATCTCGGCATCGCTTACCGCGCGAACCTCCTGCCAGAGGATAAAATCGCAGTCGTCAAGGACCACCAGGCCCGAGGACAAGTGGTGGTGATGGTGGGCGACGGCGTCAACGACGCGCCCGCCTTGGCGCAGGCCGATGTCGGGATCGCCATGGGGGCGGCAGGCAGCGGTGTGGCGATCGAGGCGGCGCACATCGCCGTCATGCGCGAGGACTGGTCGCTGGTGCCGGAGGTGCTGCGAATCGCTCGGCGAACGATGAGAGTCGTCAGGCTGAACCTCGGATTTACCGCAATCTACAACCTGACCGGATTGGCACTCGCGTCGACCGGCATCCTACCGCCGGTGGTCGCCGCAGCGGCGCAGTCCGGCCCGGATTTCGGTATCCTGGCGAACTCCGCACGCCTTCTGCGGCAGGGCCGAGACAGCACGACGACCGGCTCTGGCCCAAGCAGCACGCCGCGGAGGATCGAGCCGTCCGGGACGCCGAAAGAATTGGCCGATGCCGCGAGATGAGAGGCGCACGTCGCCCGGCGGAGCGTGGCGGCCTAGCTGCGGTTGAGCTGTCATTGGACCTGCGGCGCACTTTCTACAGGCGACCCGAACAAGAGTCTTCCAGTGCTGCAGCGGCCGGCCGGAGGCAAGGACGATGGCGACACGCCGCCTTAGAATCGGACGCTTATACGTTGGCCAATGGCAAATCACTGGCTGCATTTTGCGGCAATTGCCAAATGACGAACTGCAGTCTTAGCAGATTTGGTCCACGTCAATTCGGAGGCGAACCTGCTACCGGCGCGGCTGTGTGCGCGACCTAGCTGACGCTCCGTCCATCAGCAGCTCGCACGAGAAACGCTCGGCCCATTGAAGAGGGCCAGCGCTGGCAACGACCTGCTGGACGTCCTCGATCATGACGCCGTGCTGCGCCAGGCGGACGCGGCATTAGCTGCGGTCGTGCCCGGGACCGAATGAATCGCCGACTCGACCTGGCGGGCAAACGTATCTCATTGCATTGCGGGCAACGTCGCTCCTGGAGACTCGCCGCCTGCCGATCCGGCACCGATCGACAGCGCCGCCTGCAAGTCGGCGGCGGCGAGATAGAAGTCACGGCGGGCGTCCAGCGCAGCGGCGTTGGCACCAATACGCACGCGCGCGTCGGTCAGGTACTTGAACAGGTCGACGCGCATGCCCTCGCTGGCGAGGACCCCGTTGGTGTAGCGAAGAGAAACTTCCTGCGACACGATCTGCCGCAGCGGCAGCACGCGGTCGCGATAGAATTTCGCGATGTCGTAGGTCCCACGGTAGGCATCGTAGGCGATGCGCGCCTCGGAGCGGGCGTTGACGGCCCTTGCCGCGAGCCGGTTCAGCGCCCGCATATAGGTCTCCCGCGCCGATCGCGTGCGCGCTTCGCCGGTGTCGAAGATCGGAAGCTGGAGGTCGAGCTGCGCACCGGCTCGGTTGATCTCGGTGTTGGTGTTGGTCAGCGGGTTGGCCGACTCGTCGTTAAAGATGCCGGCCAGCTGCAGCATCGAGACATAGCGCGTCGCCTCGGTGAGCGACAGCGACTTGGCCAAAGCGGCGACGTCGTGGCGCGCCATGACCAGGTCGACGCGGCGGTTGACGGCTTCGATCTCGACCGACGTCAGCGTTTCCGGCTCGCCCGGCAGCGCGAACGTTGAGCTCGATAACGGTCGAGATAGACTGCGGCCTCAGCCCTGCGGCTGCCCCGCGGCGACCAGCTTGATCTCGACATCGATCACGGCCTCGACCGGTGGATAGGCAAAGCCGTCGCGTCGATCGGCCACGGGCGCGATCACCACCCATTCGGTGGTTCCGGTGTCGGGTTTCGCCTGCCGCGGTGCCTGGTCGGGACCGACGCCTGGCGCCTGATTCACTTCCGTGCCGGCGTCGAACAGGACGACTTGGCGCGTGACCTTGCCGTGGATGGCTCTGCCACCGGCATCGAACAGCGCGATTCCGCCATTCCGGGGTGCGAAGAACAGATCGTTCGACTGCACGAACATGGTCGCAAACTGCAGCCTGTCGCCCGGCGACGCCGTGAACGTGAAGGGCTGGCCTGGCAGGAACATGCCGCTGGAGGCAAGGTCCCTGATGGTGGCGACCTTGTCGAGCATGGGCTGGAAGTTGCCATCCTCGGCGAGGCGCTCCAGCACCTCGGCGGCGTGCATGCCTGGCGTGAACAGGATATGCGGCGTCGAGCTGACGACAAAGACGCCTGGGGCGATCGGTGCAGCCGACGTGCTACCATCCGGCAACGTCAGTGTCCTGTCGGTCGCAACATTGCGGATCGTGGCGGTGAAGGTCGTCGACCCAACGGCCCGGCCGGTCGAGGCAAGGCCGGCCGTGAATGCGGCAGCACCTGCGCCCAGAAGCACATGCCTGCGATTTAGAGGCGCCATGTCATTATCTCTCTCGTCTCGGCGCACGTCGCGGGACGATCCCGCGAGTGGCTTGCAACTGGCAATCTGGCCGAGACGAGTTGAAGCCGACAGAACCGTCTGGCTATCGTTTTGATACTTTCCGGGCCTGTCGCTAGTCTTACTGAGTCAGAAGGTGAGTCAGAAGGCCGCGGCTCGTCGCCGGCCGCCAAGATAGCGCCGAGCGGAGTCGAGCCGATCACCGACCGACGGAGTTTCGGTTGGCAGGTCGCGGCTTAACTCGAGCATTGTCGGTAGGGCCTACCTGATCGTTCATTCCGTGGCGTAGATAGCGGGATCGCCGCCCCCCTTTGGGAGAGCGTGTATGATGAACGGTTCCGTCTTTGTCCCCGACATGCCAGGCGAACCTTCCGGCATGCCGGGCAAGGAGATGCCGGCGATCGTTGGACGTTCCGATAGCAGCCTGCGAACCACATCAACCGGCACATGGCCATCGACGACATAGCCGTCGACGAACATCGTGTGGCAGCCAGCCAGATCCGGCGGCACCCCGGCCTTGCGGCTGATGTTGGCGAGATCGTGAGTCGGCTTGACGGTCACGTCGAAACCATTGCGGCGCAGGTATGCCGCATACTTCTCGCAGCAGCCGCATTGCGGGCTCTTGTAGAGAAGCGCTTTAGGCCGCTCCTCGGCGTGAGCCACGGCGAAAATCGTCGTCAGGACGACGGCAAGAATGAGAATACGGCGCATCTGCTGATCTCCTTTCGCTAGGTTGGTCAATCGGGTGACGAGATGACCGCCCCTCAGTCACCGTCTGCCGCTCTGATCGTCGCCGACCCTGACAACAGCCATCATGCCGGCGGTCTGGTGGTCGGTGACGTGGCAATGCACCATCCAGTCGCCGGGATTGTCGGCAACGAACGCGATATCAGCCGACTCCTGTGGCGCCAGTAGCACCGTGTCGCTCCAGATGGCGTTCGGCACGGTTGCTTCATTCCGATGCAAGACCCGGAAGCTGTGCCCGTGAAGATGAATGGGATGCCACCAAGCAGTGTCATTGCGCAGCCTCACGATATAGCTGCGCCCCAGTTCGAGCGTTGTGAGGGGCGGCATGCCAGCATGTCCATCACCGGTCATGGACATGCCATTGATCGCCCATACGGCGCGGCCCATATCCATCCCATCCATGCGCATCCCACGGCCGCCCATCATGCCACCTTGCAGGACGAGCTCTCGTCGCTCAGCGGTCGTGATGTCGGGCTCGGGGAGCGGATTGCGCGACAGGCCAAGCGGCGCGTCCAAAGGGTGGGGGCGAACTGGTGGCGCCGCGCTATAGGCGAGATGGGTAAGCGTGTAGTCGATGCCGTCGTAGAAATCGTCGGTGACGGTGTAACGCCGGCCGGGGTCTCCCTGCATGTCCAGAACGACGTCGATTCGCATGGCCGGACCGAGCAGCAGGCGACCACCTGCGGGCTCATGCGGATCACAAGGCTGACCGTCGATCGCCACGACGACCGGCCGATGTCCCTGAAAGCGCAGGGCCATGATGCGGGCCAGCGCTGCATTGATGAGCCGAATGCGTACCCGCTCGCCGGAGCGGACCGGTTCGTCGGCAGGCACGATGCCGTTGATCGTAACGGTGTTGCCGATGCGGCCCGCCATTCCCGCTTCCATCATGTTGCCGAAGCCGGCCGCGATATGACCGTCCGTACCGAGCCGCCAATCCATGACCATCCACACCAGCTCGCGATCGACGGGAGGCGGCTCCTTTTCTTCGACGATCAGCGGACCGGCGAGTCCGCGGCCAAGCTGCTGCAGGCTATTGGCATGCGGGTGATACCAGAAGGTTCCGGCATCCGGCGGCGTGAATGCGTAGACGAAGGTCTCGCCCGGCCGGATGGGCAGCTGCGAAATGCCCGGCACGCCGTCCATGCTGATCGGTAGCCGGATGCCGTGCCAGTGTACCGTGGTGTCCTGCTCGAGCTTGTTGTCGACGACAATTCGGACGGGCTCGCCTTGACGCAACCGCAGGACAGGCCCGGGGACACTATCGCTATAAGCCCAAACTGCGGTGCGCGGCCGGTCCGTGCCGGCAAGCTGAGCGCGGCCTGGCGCCGCCACTAGCCTGTAGCCGTGAGCTGGAGAAGCCGTCGCCGACGTCGATCGGCCCGCCATCGTCGCGAAGGCAAGGCTCGCCGTCGCCGAGAGCAATGCACGGCGCCGGATCAGTGGTGACGAGGTGGTTCTCATGGTTTCACTGCATCGGAGTTGATGTTGATGCTGCCGGCTCGCTTCCCGCCGAACCACCGCCGCCAATGGACAGCGCCGCCTGCAAATCAGCCGCGGCAATGTAGAAGTCACGCCTGGCGTCCAACGCCGAGGCGTTGGCACCAATACGCACGCGCGCGTCGGTCAGGTACTTGAACAGGTCGACGCGCATGCCCTCGCTGGCGAGGACCCCGTTGGTGTAGCGAAGAGAAACTTCCTGCGACACGATCTGCCGCAGCGGCAGCACGCGGTCGCGATAGAATTTCGCGATGTCGTAGGTCCCACGGTAGGCATCGTAGGCGATGCGCGCCTCGGAGCGGGCGTTGACGGCCCTTGCCGCGAGCCGGTTCAGCGCCCGCATATAGGTCTCCCGCGCCGATCGCGTGCGCGCTTCGCCGGTGTCGAAGATCGGAAGCTGGAGGTCGAGCTGCGCACCGGCTCGGTTGATCTCGGTGTTGGTGTTGGTCAGCGGGTTGGCCGACTCGTCGTTAAAGATGCCGGCCAGCTGCAGCATCGAGACATAGCGCGTCGCCTCGGTGAGCGACAGCGACTTGGCCAAAGCGGCGACGTCGTGGCGCGCCATGACCAGGTCGACGCGGCGGTTGACGGCTTCGATCTCGACCGACGTCAGCGTTTCCGGCTC
>JAKFVH010000242.1:30365-49926 GCA_021732285.1 Reyranella sp.
AGACATAGCGCGTCGCCTCGGTGAGCGACAGCGACTTGGCCAAAGCGGCGACGTCGTGGCGCGCCATGACCAGGTCGACGCGGCGGTTGACGGCTTCGATCTCGACCGACGTCAGCGTTTCCGGCTCACCCGGAAGCGCCGGGAGCTCGGCCGGCAGCGCGAAGGCCGTGTCGCCGCCCCACACTCCCATCAGGCGGATCAGCGCCTCGCGCTCGCGGCGTGCCGTGAGCCGGGCCTGACCCAGACGCGCGCTCAGCTCTGCGTAAAAGGCGGCAAGCTCGGCCTGGTCGAGCTGATCGCCGCCGCCCGTTTCGCCGAGCCGCGCGTTCAGCCGCACCGCCGCGTCCACGGTGGCGCGCGCCTGATCGAGGAAGCCGATCTGCTGCTGGGCGGCGACGGCGCGGATGTACGCCCGCCGCGTGTCCGCGGCCAAGCGCAGTGTGGTCGAGACAGCCTGCTGCCGAGCACGGGCAAACTGATCAGCGGCGATCGCGGTGCGGCGCTGCAGGGTGACCAGGCTCAGGATGTCGCCGATCAGCCTCGCCTCGAAATTGGCCACGCCGGTGCCGACGATACGCATCAGGGAAACGCTCGGATTGGGCGGCAAGCTGGCCTGGACATAGGCCGCCTCCGAAATTCCGAGATCGTTGTACGCCGCCTGCAGGTCGCGGTTGTTGAGCAGCGCCACCTGCACCGCCGCGTCGGCCGACAGCGGCTCGGCCAGCAGGCCTGCGACCTGCTCCTTTGTCCGCTGCGCCTGCTCGGCGCTCGTGATCTTGACCACGCTCTTGCCGATGCCGGCACTGGTCTCGCGGCCGACGCCCTGCGCCACCTCGCTCATGCCGCCGTCGGGCGAAAACGAGGCGCAGCCGGCCAGCAGGCCGGCCAGCGAGAGCACGATCGCCCCGGGCCGGCTCATGGCGTCTTCCCCAGCCCATGATAGGCGGTGCCGGCCATCACCGGGCGATAGGGCGCGTCGGAGGATGACGCGGCCGGGTCGTCGGGTCCGGGTGACGGAGCCAGGGTCGGTGGCGGCGAGGCGGAGCACGCCTGGAGCAGCGCGAGCAGCGCTACGAGCACGAAACATCTCATGGATGGACCTCTCTCTCGAGCGCAGGTGCCGGTTGCAGCCGCCAGCCCTTCACCAGGCCATAGAGCGCCGGGATGACCAGCAGGGTGAGCAGGGTCGAGCTCACCATGCCGCCGATCATGGGCACGGCGATGCGCTGCATCACTTCGGAGCCGGTGCCGTGGCTCCATAGGATCGGCAGCAGGCCGGCCATGATGGCCGTCACCGTCATCATCTTTGGCCGCACCCGCTCGACGGCGCCTTCGACGATGGCGGCCGTGAGGTCGGAGCGGTCGAGCGGGCGGCCTTCGACTTCCGCTCGTCGCCGGCGCTCGGCCAATGCGTGATCGAGGTAGATCAGCATCACCACACCGGTCTCGGCGGCGACGCCGGCCAGCGCGATGAAGCCCACCGCAACGGCGACGCTCATGTTGAAGCCCATCCACCACACCAACCAGAAGCCGCCGACCAGCGAGAACGGCAGCGACAGCATCACGATCAGAGTTTCGGTCATGCGCTGGAAGTTGAGGTAGAGGAGCACGAAGATCAGGAGCAGCGTCACCGGCACGACGATCTGCAGCCGCGCCTCGGCCCGCTGCAGAAACTCGAACTGGCCGCTCCACACGGCGTAAAAGCCGGGCGGAAACTTTACCTTCTCCTGGACAGCACGCTGGGCATCAGCGACGTAGCCGCCGAGGTCGCGGTCGCGGTAGTCGACGAAGATGTAGACCGCGAGCTGGGCATTCTCGGTGCGGATCGTGGTCGGCCCCCGGTTCGGTTTTACCTCGGCGACCTGGCCGAGTGGGATCATGCCGCCGCGCATGGTCGATACGAGGACGTCCGAGGCGATCGCCCGCGGGTCGGAGCGCAGGTCGCGGGGGTAACGGACGTTGATCGTGTAGCGTTCGCGACCCTCGACGGTCGTGGCCACCGCTTCGCCGCCGAGCGCGCTCGCCACGGCCAACTGCAGGTCCTCGATCAGCACGCCGTACTGCGCCAACCGGGTCCTGTCGGGCACGATGTCGAGGAACGAGCCGCCGGTGACGCGCTCGGCAAAGGCCGAGGTCGTGCCGGGCACGTCGCGCACCGCGGCTTCGACCTGACGCGCGAGGTTTTCCAGTTCGCCGAGATCGCGGCCCAACAACTTGATGCCGACCGGCGTGCGGATGCCGGTCGCCAGCATGTCGGTGCGGGCCTTGATCGGCATGGTCCAGGCGTTGCTGACGCCGGGGAACTGCAGGGCCCGATCGAGCTCGGCAATCACCTTGTCGATGTTCATGCCCGGCCGCCACTGGTCCTTGGGCTTTAGGTTGATCACCGTCTCGAACATCTCGAGTGGCGCCGGATCGGTCGCCGTGCCGGCCCGTCCGCTTTTGCCGTAGACCGAGGCCACTTCGGGGAACGATTTTATGATCTTGTCCTGGGTCTGCAGCAACTCGGCCGACTTGGTGACCGACATGCCGGGCAGGGTGGTCGGCATGTAGAACAGCGTTCCCTCGTCGAGGCTCGGCATGAACTCGCTGCCGACCCGCATCGCGGGCCACGCCGTGGCGCCCAGGATCGCCAGCGCCAACAGGATGGTCGGCACGCGCGCCCACAACACCAGCCGGATCATCGGACGATAGAGCCAGATCAGCGCCCGGTTCACCGGGTTGCGTCGCTCGGGGAGGATGCGGCCGCGCACGAACAACACCATCAGCGCCGGCACCAGGGTCACCGACAGCAGCGCCGATGCAGCCATCGCCAGGCTCTTGGTCCAGGCCAGCGGCTTGAAGAGCCGGCCCTCCTGGGCCTCCAGGGTGAAGATCGGCAGGAACGAGACGGTGATCACCAGCAGGCTGAAGAACAGCGCCGGGCCGACCTCGACCGCCGCCGCTATGATCGCCTCGGTGCGCGACTCCCCCGGCTTCAATCGCTCCAGGTGCTTGTGGGCGTTCTCGATCATGACGATGGCGGCGTCGATCATGGCGCCAATGGCGATAGCGATGCCGCCGAGGCTCATGATGTTCGAGCCGATGCCCAGCGCATGCATGGCAAGGAACGCCATCAGGACTCCGACCGGCAGGGTGACGATCGCCACCAGTGCCGAGCGCGCATGCAACAGGAAGACGAAGCACACGACCGCCACCACGATACTTTCCTCGATCAGCGTGTTCACGAGGGTATCGATGGCCCGATAGATCAGGTCGGAGCGGTCGTAGACCGGCTCGATGTGGACGCCCTCCGGCAGGCCGCCAGCGATTTCCTTGATCCTGGTCTTGACGTTGGCGATGACGTCGAGCGCATTCTGACCAAAGCGCTGCAGGACGATTCCGCTCACCACCTCGCCTTCACCGTTGAGCTCGGTGACGCCGCGTCGTTCGTCCGGCCCGAGCTCGATTCGCGCCACGTCGCGCAACAGCACGGGTGCCGCGCCGTCGGCCTTGAGCACGATCTGTTCCAGGTCGGCCACGTTCTTGATGTAGCCGCGGCCGCGCACCATGAACTCGGTCTCGGCCATCTCGACGACCCGGCCGCCGACTTCGCGGTTGGAGGCGCGGATCGCCTCGATGACGCGGCTCAGCGGCACGGCGAACGAGCGCAGCTTTGCCGGGTCGACCACGACATTGTACTGCCGCACGAAGCCACCGACGCTCGCCACCTCGGCCACGCCTTCGGCCTTGGCCAGGCCGAAGCGGATGTACCAGTCCTGCAGCGAGCGCAGTTCGGCCAGGGAGCGATTGGCGCCGACCACGACGTACTGGAAGACCCAGCCGACTCCGGTGGCGTCCGGTCCCAGGGTCGGCTTGACGTCGGCCGGCAGCTTCTGGGCGCCCGAGTTGAGGTATTCCAGCACGCGGCTGCGCGCCCAATAGATGTCGGTGCCGTCCTCGAAGATGATGTAGACGAACGACACGCCGAAGAAGGAGAAGCCGCGCACGGCGCGGCTACGCGGCACCGCCAGCATGGCGGTGGTGAGCGGATAGGTGACCTGGTCCTCGACGACCTGCGGCGCCTGGCCCGGCATCTCGGTGTAGATGATGACCTGGGTGTCGGAGAGGTCGGGAATGGCGTCGAGAGAAATGTGACCGACGGCGTAAAGGCCGCCGCCGATCAGGCCGAGGGTCACGATGAAGACCAGCAGCAGGCTCCGCGCCGACCAGCGGATGAGTCCGGCGATCATTTGGTCTCTCCCGCCATGAAGGCACCGAGTGCCGCCCTGAGATTGCTTTCGGCATCGATCAGGAAGGTCGCCGAGGTGACCACACGCTCGCCGGGCTTCAGCCCGTCGAGGACCTGCACGTATCCCGGCACCCGTGCGCCGAGTTTCACCTCGATCGGCTGGTAGCGACCTTCGCCGCGTTCGAGCAGGACGATCTGGCGCTTGCCGCTGTCGATCACCGCCGAGTCCGGCACCGCGACCCAACGGCCGGGAATCGCCGCCTCGATTTCGACGGTGGCGGCCATGTCGGCGCGCAGCAGCCCGTCGGGGTTGGCGACTTCGATGCGGAGCTTGGCGGTGCGGCTCTCCTTGCCGACACCGGGGTAGATGAAGACCACGCGGCCGGGAAACGGACGGTCGGGCCAGGCATTGACCGTGACCTTGGCCATGTCGCCCACCTTCACGAAGCCGAGGTCCTGCTCGTAGACCTCGGCCAGCACCCACATGACCGACGTGTCGACGATGCGGAACAAGGTCTCGCCCGGCTGATAGCGCATGCCCTCGACCGCCATCTTTTCCACGACGGTGCCGGCGACGGGCGAGAGCACCGAGATCGTGCGCGATGGGCGCTCGCCACGGCGCAGCTTCTCGAGCTCGGCCTCGGGATAATCGAGGTTACGCAGGCGTCCGTCGGCGGCGCCGCCCGGCCCCTGCATGCTGCGCGACAAGGCGAACTCCTGCTGCAGCACGTTGAGTTCGGGGCTGTAGACGTCGAACAGCTTCTGGCCGGCCGTCACGACGTCGCCGGTGGCGTTGACGTAGAGCTTCTCGATCCAGCCGCCGAACTTGGGGGCGACCACCGCCTGGCGGCGCTCGTCGTACTGCACCGAGGCGAAGGCGCGCACGGTGCGCGCCAATGCGCGCTCCTCGACCACCTCGCTGCGCACGCCCAGGCGCTGCACGCGGTCCAGGCTCACCTTGACGACGGCGCCATTTTGCGTCCCTTCGGTGTCCTCGCAGACCGGGATGTAGTCCATGCCCATGGAGTCTTTCTTCGGCACCGGCGAGGTATCGGGCGCTCCCATCGGGTGGCGGTAGAGCTTCGCCGGCTTGCCGTTGCACGGCCCGCCGTTGGGTGGGGCGGCGGTGGGCGCGTCCATCGAGACGCCGCCGCCGCTCTTCTGCATCCACAGCACGGCGCCTGCGCCGGCGGCGCCCCCCAGCACAAGGGCGGCCAGTACCAGCGACAAGGCAACCCCTCGTCTCGACTTCGATTCGCTCGACATCCGACTTCACCTTTCACGACCGCGCGCCAAGGCGCGCGCAGCACGGCACAATAGCGCGCTTCGCTTCGACAACGATCAGGAAGTCAGGATCGCGGCGGAACGGGGTCGGGCGGTCGTGTCAGGCCGTGCAGAGCGGCCGGCGATGCGGACCACGGCGCACTGCCGTCAACGACGGCGGGCAGGACGACAGCGGACGCGACGAGTGCTGGCGGAGCAGCCACGCACGTCAGCACGCAGACCGCCATCGCGGTCTGGCACGGTGCACCATCGCAGTCTGGACAATGCTGGCACGGTTCGCTGACCGTCGCGGCTACCGCCTTTGCTGCGGGTGCCGACGCGAACGCAACCACTGGCAAGCCGGCCGCGAGAACGGCAAAGCAACCCAGCAGGCCGACGAGAAGGCGCAAGCGCTTCATTATGGACATTATGGACCTAAGGCGGTCGCCCGCCAATCAACACATTGTCACAAAGCTACCACCGCAACAGCCGTGGTCCGAGGACCGCGCCCGCCAGCGTACACAACAGGATCGTGCCGCCGTACCAGATGGCAACGAACGGCAGCGAATCGGCAGTACAATGCAAGGCGTAACCGGCGGCGCTCAGACCCCCTGCAACGAGGCCGGCGAGCGCCCCTGCTCGCCTGAGGTGCGTCGGCGCGGCTTGGCGTACCGCCCAAACCACCAGCGCGAATGGAACGATGGCGATGATCGGTATGGACAGCAGACACTCCAGCCATTCATCGCCCATGAACATCGCCTGCCAATGCGGTGCCGGCGCCTGGACCAGGCTGACCGAGGCCAGCCCGACGATGCCGACGAACGGCAGCGCCAGGAGCGCCATCCAGCCACGTCGGTGCTCGCCCGGCCGCGCCAGCCTGATCAGGTAGAAGAAGGCCGGCACCGTGACGGCCGCAGCGAAAATGAGCTTGGCGGCCAGGAAGGCTGGCGCCTCGCCGCTGCGAATGTCGGTCCGGCCGCCAAGCACGATCAGAGCGGCGCCGAGAACGACCACGGCACCAACGGCGATGGCCCCAGCCAGGGTGCGCAACATCTGCCGCCGGTCGACGACTTCGACATTGGCACTCAACATTGCGACCAGATCGTCCGTTTTCATGACGCGACTCCCGGCCTGATTGCCGCCGACAACGCCTTCAGGCCGCGGTGGATGTTCACCTTGACGGCCGCCTCGCTCATGCCCGACCGGCGCGCCGCCTCGGCGACGCTCAGCCCGTCCAGTTTCACATACTGAATGGCACGCTGCATCTTCACCGGCAGCTGGGCCATCATCCGCCCGAGGTCGATGGAGCTCTCCACCCCGTCGTGATCGGCATGCGCGGCAAGTTCGCCGGCATCGTCGATCGGTACGTCGCCATGGGACGCGTTGGTCCGGCGCAGGTAGTCGATGAGCTTGTAACGCGCAATGGCGTGCACCCATGGCGTGAAGAGCTCGGCCCGATCGTAGGTATGCCGTCGGGTATGGATCGCCAGCAACACCTCCTGCAATAGATCCTCCGCTTCAAAGGCGCCCCGTCCGGCGCGCGCGAGCCGTCCGCGATAGTAGTTGCGCAAGTGCGCACTGAGCCGTTCGAGCAACGCGCGATAGGCGGCAGCGTCGCCATCAAGGCCGGCCGTCATGAGCGACTTCAGCTCTTGCTCGTTCGTCGACATACGGCCGCTATCTTCTATTCGGACGAAACGCCGCCCCGGTTACAGGAACCTAAAAAAGGTGCGCGGTGCACGTGCACCGGAATATCGATCACGTCAACGTGAGCCTGTATCCGAAGCGCTCACCGCCCCGAATTCATGGGAACACGCCACGATTTTGGACCGGCTCACATCGCCTTCGGCTCCGGACGCGTGGCGGGAATCCATAACGCACAATCCAGGAGATCGACATGAATCGCTCGATTCGCAAGAGCATCCTCCGCGGCACGGGCGCCGTCCTGGCTGCCGGCGCTGCCACTTTCGCCGCCGCAGTGGCGATTACCATGTCAGGGCCTGCCTGGGCCGCCTCCCAGGACTATAGCTTCGAATTGGTGCAGGTCGCCTCCGCCGGCCCCGGCAGATCCGATGTCACCGTCCGCCTCGTGCGAACGGTCGACGGCAAGCCGGTCGCGAACGCGGACATTTCGGCGACTGCGGCCATCGGCACGACTGCCGAGCGGGCAGGCGACCGCCGGTTCCGGGTCGAGACGACGACGGCGGGTCCCCAGACATTGCAGGTCTCCGCCAAGGTGCCGGGTCCCACGCGGGTCCAGCGCACTTTCAACTCGTCAGTGAAATTTTGGGAGGAGAGAAAGATCCGCGGCAAGGACGAAGTAGTCATCGGTGTCGTCGCCTTCGACGCCCGATGAATTTGGCAGCCAGCAGTATCTGAAGGAGGGCACGCCATGACCCGCAGGAGCATCGTCTTGACGATGGTCGCAATGACGGCGGTCGGTGCGTCCACCGCGCCTGCATTCGCATCGGACGCCGGACAGGCCCTTGACCGGCCACTGTCCACCGGCCGGGTCGTCAAGGTCGAGGCCGACAGCGGCAAGATCACGATCGACCACCGGCCGATCTGGCATCTCTATATGGAGTCCATGACCATGATCTTTCGGGTGAAGGATCCGGTCATGCTCGTCGGGTTGAGCCCCGGCGACAAGATTCGGTTCAAGGTCGAGCGCGACAACGAGGGGTTCGTTATCACCACGATAGAGAACTCCAACTAGACGCGTGCGGATTTCTTCAGCCCACGACGGGTCTCTCGCGGCCGCGGTGCCCTCCTGGGCGCTTCGCCATGATCGAATCCCGCGCAGGGACTGCAAATATGCGGCGCTCGACGCTGCCGCTGGAGCTGACGGGCTAAGTATGATCGCATGGACGTGATGGTCCCGTCTTCGCGAAACGATTGGCTTCGTGCCGCCAGAATCTATCTGGCTGTCTCGGTCATGCTCCACTTCGCCTGGGAAACCTTACAACTTCCGCTCTATACGATTTGGAATACCGCCACCGTCGGCGACGGTGCCTTCGCCGTCTTGCATTGCACGGCTGGAGACGTCGCGATTGCCGGCCTGTCACTTCTCGTGGCGCTGGTGATCGTCGGAAATCCCGCTTGGCCCACTGAAAGGTTCATTCCCGTCATGGCGACGACGGTCGTCATTGGGATCGGCTACACGATCTACAGCGAATGGCTGAACACCGTGGTCCGCAAGACCTGGGAATATTCCGAGCTGATGCCGACGGTCCCGCTGCTGGGCACAGGATTGTCTCCAGTGCTGCAGTGGGTGATTGTACCGACCATCGGGCTTGCCGCGGTTCGATATCGACAAGAGGGCCGTTTCTAGCCCTGCATGGTATTGTGCGCACGCAGGCGACACGAGGGATGGAAGCCCATGGTAACGGACGTCAATCGAACGTTCGCCAGGCTCGAGCGCCGTACGGAACGGATCGTGTCCGTTGTGCGGCTGCTTGCTTTGTGCGTCCTGGTTCTGGTCTTCTGGTCGCTCGGTGTTCTGGATTCGCGTCATGCGGCCGCGGTGCCGCTGGGCGGCTTCGCCATGATCACCCTGGCGGGCCTCGTGACGGCCCGTCGAAGCCTGTACCTTCCCTGGATACCCTGGCTGCTGGGCAGCCTCGATGTCTTGCTGTTGATCCACTGCCTCGTGAATCTCGCCAATACCGCCGGACAACCCTTGCATCTCGTCCTTGATACGCCGGTGGCGTTGCTGATCTTTGTGTTTCTCGCGACTGCAGCCGTTCGGCACAGACCGTTTCTGATCCTCTATACCGGTGGACTGTTCGTGGCCGGTTGGATCGCAATTCTGCTTGTACTGCCGCTTGTCGGCAGCGGATCGTGGCCTTCGGCAGCCTTCGCAGACGCCCTCGGGCGCCTGGCAATCGTCGGACTCGTGACTTTCGCGCTGTTCGTTGCCGTGACGCGGGCGCGCCGGACATTGACTCGCTCTCTCGTCGAAGCCCACCGGCGCGCCAATCTTTCGCGCTATTTCAGTCCGCAACTCGTGGACGAGATCGCAAAATCCGGCAGTGCGGCGCGATCGTTCCAACCGCAAAGCGCGGCGATACTGTTCGCCGATCTTCGGGGCTTCACGAGTCTGGCCGAGACCATGCCGGCGGACCACGTCGCGGATTTCCTCAATGACTACCGGCGCCGCATATCCCGACCCATCGTCGAGCATCACGGCACGATCGACAAATTCATCGGCGACGGTGTGATGGCGATCTTCGGCGTGCCCGAGCCGCGTGCCGACGATGCAAGGAATGCCGTCCTCGGTGGCCTGGCCGTGGTCACCGCGATCGAGAAATGGAGTGCCGAGCGGATCGCCGGGGGCCTGCCACCATTGCAGATCGGCGTCGGCATCCACTACGGCGACGTGATCGCCGGCCCCTTGGGGGACGAGCAACGGCTCGAGTACACGGCCATCGGCGACACCGTTAACACCGCCGCACGAATCGAGCGGCTGACCGCTGCACTCGGCGAATCGCTGTTGATCTCTGGCGATGTCCTCGCATCAGCATCGGATCTGGAGCGGGACCTGGCCTGGGTGCCGCTCTCAGCCCATTTTCTGCGGGGCCGCAGCCAGCCCGTTCAAATCTACCGACCGGACTGGACTGCCAGCTCCGTCTTGCCAGCCCTCACGATGAGCCGTTGAGCATGAGAACCGGACCGAAGATCGCCCGGCCGACCTGCAAGGCCTCATCCATCGTCAGCTCGATCCCCGATCGCTTGGGCATCTGAGCCTCAAGCCACAGACACCTGTGCTCGACGGAACAGAAGAACGTGATCGCCGGGCAGCATGAGGTCGCTGCACTGCCGTCATAGGCAAAGTCGTACCAGACAACCGCATCGACCGGCACGACGCTCTTCAGCGCTCTTCCTTTTGCGGTGGTAGCGACTTGGACAACCCCGCCGCATCGATGGCAACTCGACGAAATTGCGATATCCGTTTGCAACATCGCCGCCACACCAAGCGCATCGATGGCGCAGAGAGCATTCAACGTGTTGTCGCCGACATGAATCCGGTGGGCCGTAGAGGCCTGCGTGAAGGGATAAGCGAGCTTGATCTCGCCGGCGGCGTCGAGATCAATCAGGTCGTGAGATCGAAGACTGTCGAGCAGGCTGCCGACATCGCCAACAGCGATGCGACTTGCGGCGACGATATCGGCCCGCGTCGGCGCCTGTCCAAGGTCGGCATAAAGCTGCAGGGTTGCGCGCCAGACGCGATCCGCATCGGGTTCGAGCTTGATCGCCCACCTGTCCAGCAAGCCACTGCGTGCCGCGAAGCGTCCGGCAAGGGCCCGGCAGGCTTGCGGGCTGGTAAGAACCGACCAGTCGGGCCGACTGATACCCGGCCTTATCTCCACCGAAGGCTGGTCATCCGCATCGGTCGCAGTCGCCATCGGCTGCCTCCACGCAGGAATGTCTAGTTTGCGCGACAGCAATCATCGCCCTTGCCTTCCTGAATCGGTGGGCAGGGCATGGTGCCGTAGGAGCAGAACACACAACAGTCGCCGTGCTTTGGCTTGAGCAGCGTCTTGCAAGCCGTGCACTCGTAGAAGTACTGGCAGGCGTCCGTCGGCATCGTCTCGACTTTCGCGGCGCCGCACTCGGGACAGGTCAGCGTCGATTCGAGAATGACATTCATGGAGGACCCGCGATCCAGAAGGTCAGGACGAGCAGACCAAACGCCAGCAGCACGGCAAGCCCGCTGCCCCAGTCCAACGCGGAACCGTAGCGCGCTGCACCGACCGTGCACGTCCTGCTTCTTCGTTGGCGAAAGATGAGGAAGGCGGCGACGCCGAGACAAGCCGTGGCGACGTAGAACAGTTCCTGCTGGTATTGCGCGGCAAGGTAGCCGATGGCGACGAGAGAGGCGGCGCTGACGCCGAGCAGCGACAGAGCGACAGGAAGAGCGCAGCATGAAGCGACGCCGAAGGCCGCTAAAAGCCCGCCGGCGGCGAACACGGCCTTGGCCGCATCGCCGGCCTTGCCCGGATCGGCCCGGGAAGCGGACGGCTCCTTGGCTTGCATTGTCATGCCGCGATCCTGCACCTTGTAGCGACTACAGACGCAAGCGCCTTGGCATCACAGGAGCGTGAAACCATGACGGCCCGGGACACTTTTGCGATCGGCCGCCTGTCGAGCCGATCCGGCGTAAACGTCGAAACGATCCGCTACTACGAACGAATCGGGTTGCTGGCCAAGCCGCTTCGTACGTCAGGCGGATATCGGCTCTACCGGCTGGCCGATGTCGAGCGGCTGGCCTTCATTCGCCGCACCCGGGATCTCGGCTTTTCGCTCGACGACGTTCGCCGCCTGCTCGACCTGGCAGACGGCAAGTCGCGCTCTTGCCGCCGTGTGAAGGATATCGCGAATACACATTTGGCCGACGTCCGGGCAAAGCTCGACGACCTGCATCGTATGGAACGGGTTCTGGCCGACCTGGTGAGCGCCTGCGCAGATGGCACCTTGCCGGCCTGCCCGTTGTTGGAAACCTTGGCGCACGGCCCCGAGTGATCTTATTTCTAATATTCCGGAAATACCGTTTGACAGTCGCGCCAGTACACCCCAGATTCCGCCCATGAAGCTCGACGATGCTGCCGCCCGCCTGGAAGCCCTGGGCAATCCGACCCGGCTGAAGATCTACCGCACCTTGGTGCGGGCGGGCGAAGAGGGCATGGCGGTCGGCCGCCTGCAGGAGCGGCTCGACATCGCCGCCTCGACCCTCTCGCATCATCTCAAGGCGCTGATCGGCGTCGGCCTCGTCACCCAGACCCGCGAGGGCACGACGCTGATCTGCAACGCCAGCTACGACGAGATGCATGGCCTGATCGACTACATGGTCGCGGAATGCTGCGTCGACGGCTCCTGCCCGCCCGCCATCGTGTCGAAGTTCAAAAAGGTCGCGTGAGTTTTTTTGCCTCAGTATTTCGATGATTCTAGGAGAACTGGAGTAAGCCATGCCCGACTCGCTGAACAAGCCGAAGACCGTCGCCATCCTGGGCGCAGGCCCCGTCGGCCTCGCCGCCGCCGCGCACGTGCTGGAACGCGGCATGGAACCGGTCGTGCTCGAAGCCGGCCCGCAGGTTGGCCATGCCGTGCGCCAGTGGAGTCACGTGCCGCTGTTCTCGCCGTGGGAATACGCCATCGACAAGGCCTCGGAGCGCCTGCTGGTGGCGGCCGGCTGGAACTCGCCGGCGCCCGACCAGTACCCGACCGGCGGCGAGCTTTTGGCCCAGTACCTCGAGCCGCTGGCCACGCGCACGCCGCTAAAAGATCACATCCGCACCAGCAGCATGGTGACCAGCGTCGGCCGCGCCGGCTTCGACAAGATGAAGAGCAATGGCCGCGCCTTCGAGCCTTTCACCATCCGTTACCAGAACGGCAAGGGGCCCGAGCAGCTCAAGGCCGATGCGGTGATCGACGCCACCGGCACCTGGTTCTCGCCCAACCCGGCCGGCGCCGACGGCCTGCCGGCAATCGGCGAGCGCGAGGCGCAGGAGCGCATCGCCTACGGCATGCCCGACGTGCTGGGCCGCGAGCGCGGCCGCTATGCCGGCCGCACCGTCGCCGTGCTCGGCGCCGGCCACTCCGCTATCGGCACGCTGATCGACCTCGTTCGCCTCAAGGAAGAGGCACCGGGGACAGAGGTCATCTGGCTGCTGCGCGGCGACAAGCCTGAGAAGGCCTTCGGCGGCGGCGCCAACGACAAGCTCGCCGCGCGCGGCGCGCTCGGTGCGGCCTTTGCCAAGCTGGTGATGGACAGCAAGATCTGCGTCGAGACCGGCTTCCGCGTCTCGCACATCAGCCGCGACGGCGAGAAGATGCGCATCGGCTCGGGATCGGGGTCATGTGGCCGCTTCGTTTCCGTCGACGAACTGGTGGTGGCAACGGGCTTCCGGCCCGACTTCGACTTCCTGCGCGAGGTACGGCTGTCGGTCGATCCCGCCGTCGAGTGCCCGCCCATTCTCGCGCCTTTGATCGATCCCAACATCCACAGCTGCGGCACGGTGCGCCCGCACGGCGCGCGCGAGCTTGCCCAGCCCGAGCCCGGCTTCTACTTCGCCGGCATGAAGAGCTACGGCCGCGCGCCGACCTTCCTGATGCTGACGGGCTACGAGCAGGTGCGCTCGATCGTTGCCGAGATCGCCGGCGACAAGGAAGCCGCGGCGCGCGTCGAACTCGTGCTGCCCGAGACCGGCGTCTGCTCGGGCCCCGGCCCAGAGGCCAATCTCGCAACGGCCGACGCAAGCGCGGCGGGATGCTGTGGTGGGCCGGCGCCGGAACCGACTGCCGCCGAGGCGCCAACCGGCTGCTGCGTCGCGGACGTCAAGGCGAAGCAGGAGGGCAAGAAGGGCTGCGGCTGCTGATGTCCTCCCAAGCGCGATCGGGCGCCCGCCTGGTCGCGATCGTCTGCACCGCCCAGGTCTTCGTGCAGATCGGCGCCTTCTACTGGCCGGCCCTGCTGCCGCAGATGATGCGGCATTGGTCGCTCAGCAACAGCGAAGCCGGCTGGATCACCTCCTCGTTCTATGCCGCCTACATGTTCTCGGTGCCGGTGCTGGTGACGCTGACCGACCGCATCGACGCCAAGCGCGTCTACCTTTTCGGGGTCGGCTGCACGCTGGTGGCGCACTTGGCCTTCGGCCTGCTGGCCGACGGCTTCTGGTCGGCGATGGCGCTGCGCGGGCTGGCCGGCATCGGCTGGGCCGGCACCTACATGACCGGCCTGAAGCTTCTGGCCGACCAGGTCGACGCCAAGATGATGTCGCGCGCCGTCACCGGCCACGCCGCCAGCATCGGCATCTCGGGCGCCGTCTCCTACATGCTGGGCGACTTTCTCGCCCTCGAGTTCGGCTGGCGATGGGCCTTCGCCAGCGCCGGCCTCACCGCGGCCATCGCCTGGATCACCGTGGCGCTCGCCGTGCCCGGCCGTCCGCCACCGCCGGCGAAAGCCGCCGGCCAGCCGGCCCTGTTCGACTTCCGTCCGGTGCTGCGCAACCGCTCGGCCTTCGCCTACTCCTTGGCCTACTGCGTGCACACGCTGGAAATGAACGCCCTGCGCGGCTGGGGCGTCGCCTTCCTGGCCTGGGTGGCGGTGCACAGCGGCACGACGGGCGAGCTCTTGTCGCCGACCGTCGTCATCACCGTGCTCGGCCTTTTAGGCACCCTCACCAGCGTTCTCGGCAACGAGGCCTCGATCCGCTTCGGCCGGCGGCGGCTGATCGTCGGCGCCATGGTGCTGTCGATCGCGGTCGGGCTGCTGCTGGGCTTCGTCGGCTCCAAGGGCTACTGGCTCGCCGTCGTGCTGATCGTGGTCTACGGCATGATCATCTGGCTCGATTCCTCGTCGCTCACCGCCGGCGCCGCGGGTGCCGCCGATCCGGCGCGCCGCGGCGCCACACTCGCCGTGCATTCGATGCTGGGCTACGCCGGCGGCTTCGTCGGACCGCTGGCCATCGGCTGGACGCTCGACGCTGCAGGCGGCATGTCGCCGACGGCGTGGGGCCTCGCCTTTGGTGTAGTCGCTATCCTGATGGCGCTGGCCATGGTGGTGTTCATCGCCATCCGGCCGCGCGAGCTCGAAGGTGATCGCGGCGGCTGACCGCAATACCTGTCAGCGCTTCGCGACCTCGCGGGTGACGAAGACCACGATCACGCCGAGGCTGAGAGCCATGATGGTGATAAGAGCGGCAGGCACGAACATGGTGCCGATATAGGGGCGCCACGTATTGTGTCGATGTCGCCTGCGCGATCGTTCGTATCGTCCGTGTCGATAGTTCGCGTTGCGGTCGCTCTATTCGCGGCACGGCCAGTTGAAGCGCAGGATCCCCAGCGCCATTCCCTTGAAATCCTGGCGATCGGCTTCCGGGCGCATCGCTTCGACGTTCGCGACGATGGTCGAGATGATCTCCTGCCGCGGCGTGCGCAGGGGCACGCAGAACCGATAATCGGGCTCCAGCACCTCGCCGATGTAGAGCAGCGCATCGACTGCGCCGGCGCACAGGCCGGCCGCTTCCGACCCAACCGACTCGGGATGTTCGAGGAACGCCTTGCATCCAGGCAGCCAGGCCCTGACCGAGGGCTCCGGCTTGTCGAGCGCCTGGGCACGACCCGTTGATGCCTGCAGCACGAGCAGCGCCGCGAGCGCGACAGTCGCGACGAGGTGCGGCGCCTTCATGCCAGGAGCGCGGCGCCGGAGAAGAACAGCAGCACGGAGATGGCGCGGCGGAAGCCCGCATCGCTCACCTTGCCGAACAGGAAGAGGCCGAGGGTCGAGCCGGCCAGCAGGGCGGGCAGGACGAACGGCAGGTGCGGCAGCACCGCGGCGGACGCGCCCGGCGCCTTCAAGAAAAGGAAGACCAGCGCCAGGCTCTGCATCGCGGCGATGAAGGGCTGGACCACGGCGCGCTGCGAGATCTTGGGCATGGCATGCGCATCGCACCAGATCGCCAGCACCGCGCCCGGCATCGCCGTCAGGCCGCCGACCAGGCCGCCCGCGAAGCCCACCGCCGCATGACCGACCGGCCGCACCTTCATGCCAAGCAGCGCCGATTGCGGCCGCAGCATCGTCGAGACGGCGTAGATCATCAGGAAGCCGCCGAAGAGCCGGCGGAAGATGTGTGGATCGATGCTGTCGAACACCAGCGTGGCGAGAATGACGCCGCCCATGCCGCCGGCGAGATAGGGCAGGCTGCGCTCGAACGAAAGCGCCGTGCGCAGCCGCACCAGCGCGAAGACCTGGACCAGCAGGCTGCAGATCATGAGCAGCGGGATCGCCACACCCGGCGCCTGCACCTGCAGGAGGATTGCCCCCGCCACGGCGGAAAATGCGAAGCCGGAGAATCCCTGGACGATCGCGCCCAGGAACACCGCCATCACGAGGATGAGCTCTAATGCATCGACAGACATCGCTGAACGCCCCCGCGCAGCTGCCACTCACCAAGGTCATTGCCGCGCGCAAGAGATCACGCAGGGGGCAGGCAGGAATGTGCGAAAGCGCACGCTGCCCCGACATGGTCACACTTGGTAGCAGGGGCCAAATCGGCACGGCCGGCGCGGTTGAGCCGCGCGCGGGCCGGCCAGCTGATGAAAAAGCACTCCCCAAGACCATCAGCCAGGGCCCGAAGCATTGCCCGATCAACAGCGCGAAGGCCACCGGCGTGTGGCGGCAGATCCGGCCAAAGTGACGACTTTTTCGGCCACCGCCGTCGTTCACCAGCTCAGGCGCACGCCGACGTTGAAGACATGGTTGTCGGAGCCGCCGCCCAGTTCGCCGTCGTAGCGGAGGTAGAGCTGCGTAGAGTCCGCAACGTAGCTGCTGGCCCTGAGCCCGATCACCGCCGAGTCGCGCTGCGGCGTGGCGCCGAAGACAGTGAAGCCATTGCCCGGCGCGCCGGCGAACGCCGCCGTCATCGGCCGGCCGGTGTCGGCATACTCGTGCAGCCAGCCGACGCGCACTCCCATGTCGAGCGTGCGCTGGTTGCCGAGGCCGAACGATGCGGCGAGATCGGCGCCGAAGGTCGTGCGCACGGAGTTGGTCGTCTGCTGCGCCACGCTCAGGCTGAGCGAATTGGCGCCCCACTCCGAGAACGCCGCCTGGTTCACCGACGCCACCTGCAGGCGGGCGAACGGCGTCACCGTCGTTGCTGCTGGCGCAAAGATGCCGATCTTGTAGCCGGTCTCGACCTGGCCGAGGAACTGGTTGGCGCCCGTGCTGCCGTTGGCGGTCATCGGCTGCAGGCCGGGGATGAAGATCTGTCGCTGCAGCTGGTTGTTGGAATAGGCGTAACCCGCCAGTGCATCGGCATAGAAGCCGTCCATCGTGAAGCTGCCGTAGGCCGTGACGTTCATCGTGTTCGACCAGCCCTTGCCGAAGAAGCTGTCGACCCATTGCTGGCCGTAGGTGTAGCCCGCGGCGATGCCCAGCAGCACGTTCGGCGTGAAGCGATAGTCGATGCCGGCCGCCGTGCCGATGAAGTTGTAGGTCAGCGTCTGGCTGTTGCCGTTGCCCAGGACGTTACCGAAGCCGCCCAGTCCGCTCACCCAGGTGCTCCAGGGTCCGGGCGCCGTCTGGCAGGCATCGCCGCCGCAGGCCTCGGCCAGCGCCTGGCGCTGCCCGCCACCGGTGGCGCCACCACGGAAGCCCGCGAGCTGCTGGCCGACGGCGTTCATGAACAGCGTGCTGCCCTGCACGTTCACTGTGCCGAAATCGGCATAGGGCTGGCCGCTGATCTGGTTCAGCGCCTGCGGGCCCTGCTGGGTGTTGAGCACACTGAGAGCACTCAGCACGGTGACGAAGTCGCCGGTTGCGCTGCCCCAGGCCTGGTCCAACACCGCGCCGACAGCGAACTGGTTGGCCGTCCGCGCGCCCGCCGCAAACGCACTCTGGTTCAGGAACAGGTTGAGATAGACGTTGTTGGCGTCGTAGGCGAGCGACGGCGTCAGGAACGCGAAGTTGCTGGTGATGCCCGAATAGGCACCGCTCACACCGCCACCGGCCGTCAGGATGGTGTAGGTCGTGTTGCGCGAGTAGCTGCCCGACTGCGCCTGCACAGCGACGGTGCCGCCATTGATGGTGGCCGTGCCCGTGACGTTGAGCTTGTCGCTCTGGCCCGCCGCGTTCACCTCGACCTGATAGGTGCTGCCGGTGGCTTGGGCGTAGTTGCCGCTGACGTTCAGCGTGCCGATCGAATTGCCGGGTGCGAGCGTACCCACGGTCGTGACGGTGCCCACAATGGTGCCGTTGCCGCCCAGCGTGCCGCCGCTGCCCACCGTGACGTTGCTGGTAGTGCTGCCGTTCACCGCCAGCGTCCCGCCGACAACCGACGTGACGCCGGTGTACCTATTCGCGCCGGTCAGGTTCAGCACGCCACTGCCCTGCTTGGTGAGGCCGCCGGCGCCGGTGAGCGCCGAGGCCAGCGCGACGTTGTTGCCGTTGGTGTCGAAGGTGCCGCCACTGCCGGCCAGGGGCGCGAGCTGGCCGGAGATGTCGGTGGTGTTGCCCGACGCCCATTGCAGGCCGCCGCCGCTCAGCGTGATCGCGCCGGTACCAAAGTTGTTGGCCGCCGCGAAGTTGATCAGCCCGCCGCTCGCCGTCGTGCCGCCGGTGTAGGTGTTGACGGCGGTCAGGGCGAGCGTGCCGCTGCCCGCCTTGGTTAGGCCGCCAGCGCCGGTGAGCGTCGTCTCCAGCGTCGTGTTGCTGGAAGTGTTGCTGGTGAGCGCGCCCGACACCAGGTTGATCGTGCCGCCGGTGCCTGACAGCGCGCCAAGCGACATGCTGCCGTTGGTCGCGAAGGTGCCGCCATTGACGGCGAGCGCGCCACCCACGGGCAGCGAGGCGCCGGCCGCCATCTGCAGCGTGCCGGCATTCACCGTCGTCGTGCCGGAATAGGTGTTGGCGCCCGACAGGGTGAGCGTGCCGATTCCCGCCTTGGTGAGGCCGCCCGTGCCGCCCAGCGCCGTGGCGAAGGTGACGTTGTTGCCGTTGGTGTCGAAGGTGCCGCCGCCGGAGCCGAGCGAAGCGAGCTGGCCCGAGATGTCGGTCGTCGTTCCGGTGGCCCACTGCAGGCCGCCGCCGTTCAGCGTGACCTGGCCGCTGCCGAAATTGTTGGCGGCGGCGAAGTTGATCAGGCCGCCAATGACGTTCGTGCCGCCCGAGTAGGCGTTGGCCGTCTGAAGCACGAGCGTGCCGGCGCCGCTCTTGTTGAGGGTGTAGCGGCCGGCATTGGCGCCGCTGCCGCCCGAGCCGGTCTGGTCGGCGATGGCGTTCGACAGAGTCTGCACGACGCCCGCGCCCGGCGCGAAGTTCACCGTGCCGTTGCCCTGCAGGAAGAGGCCGGCGCCGAACGCCGAGCCATTGCCGCCGCCAGTGGTGCCGCTGCCGGCGGTGACGCTGTTGCCGCTCACGGTGAAGGCGCCGGCGATGTTGAAGGTGCCGCCCTGCTGCACGAAGACCGCGCCACCCATGCCGGCGCCGCCGCCGCCGCCAGCGCCGCCAGCGGTGACGCCATTGCCGCCCCCGAAGCCGCCAGCACCGGCGGGGGTGCCACTCCCGCCCCC
>JAKFVH010000220.1 GCA_021732285.1 Reyranella sp.
AGGGCAGCACCAGGATCGCCGTGCCCAGCCGCAGCCGCGTCGTGCGCGCGGCGACGTAGGTCAAGAGCGTGAGCGGGGCGGAGAGCTGGCCGATCCTGGTGAAGTGATGCTCGGTCACGAAGCTCGAATGGAAGCCCAGCGCCTCGGCCTCGACGTTGGTCTCGACGAAGTCGAAGAAGCCTGCGCTACTGGCCGCAGGATCGGGCAGGCGCGGCGCCGCGGCGCCGCCGAACAATCCAAATCGCATGGGAAGAAGTCCTGAGAGAGTGAGTGCGGAAGGCGGGACGGGGCTCAACGGCCCCGGCTAACTCGGCCCCGGCACAGCACGACGACGATCTCAGGCATGAAACGCTCCCTTCGCTGGCATGACCCAGGCAGGTTCAGCGGGTGTGATCTCAGCCCGCAATTGCGGGCACCCCGGTAGACGGCGTCAACCTTGCGAGACACCTTTTGCGCTGTCAAGAAATGACGGGGGAGGATAATCGCCGTTAGCGTCATCCCGACCGGAGCGCGAAGCGCGGAGTGGAGGGACCTCTTCTTGACGGCGCCGCCGAGAAGAGGAGGTCGCTCGACTTCGCTTCGCTACGCTCGGGATGACGGTTTTTAGTAGCTCGGCTTGGTCGAAAATGGCGTCAGCTGCAGCTCGTGCGTCCAGCACGAGCGATCCTGGGTGTGCAGGTAGTAGAACGCCTCGGCGATCTTTACCGGGTTTATGACCAGGTCGGGGTTCTGCTTGATCCGCGGCAGGGCGTGGGTGCCGGGCGAGTCGATGGTGCCGTCGATCACCACGTTGGCGACGTGCACGCCATGCTCGGAATATTCCTCGGTCAGCACCTGGGCCAGCGTCCGCATCATGACGCGCGGATAGTAGAGCGACTGCCCCGTCATGCGCTTGCGCCCGCGCAGCGAGCTCGCGTTGTTGGAAAAGAAGAACGAGCCCGCGCCGCGCTTGCGCATGGCCGGCAGGATCTCCTTGGCGACCAGGAACGGATGTGCTGCGCCGTGTCGAACATCTCGACCGGGATGTGTTCCAAAAGCTCCTTCTCCGGCGGCAAATCGCGGCCTTCGAGATAGCCCGCGTTGTAGACCACGATCTCGGGATCGCCGGCCTCGCCGCGGATCGCGGCGAAGGCGGCGGCGACCGACTCCTGCCGCGACAGATCGAGCTCGACGATCATGCAATCGCCGCCCTGGTCCTTGATCGCCGCCATCAGGCCCGCCGCATTGGGCGCGCTGCGCGTCGTCAGCACAGTGAAGAAGCCCTCGGCCGCGAACTTCTGGGCAATGGCGCCGCCGACGCCCCAGCGCACGCCGACCGGCAGCGCGCTGTCATCCACCGCCTTGCCATGGATCAGCCGCGTGTTGCGGCCATCCGCCTGCCACTTCGACGTCGCGCCGATGACGACGGCGACCGGCTTGCTCTTCTCGGCCATCTTGAAGGCTCCTTCATGGTCTTCCGGACCGCATGATCATGAGCGCGCAGGATGCGCGCGGTCCGGAAGAGCATGACATGAGCGGCACGGAGTGTCCGCTCCCAGCAATGAGTGGACCTATGGGCCAGCCCTCCAGGACGAATACAACTGTTGATACATTTGTCTAAATGAAAACAACCGTCTGATCTACTTCCGACGAACCAACTCCGGGCTTGCCAGTGCGTACCAATATTGATACATCTCCGGCGGTCGTACCGTGAAGCGACTGCCTGCCGCCTTCTACGCGCTGGCGTCGGGCCGTGAGCCGGTCCGGGGGCAAAGCCGCATGGTTCTGCTGCATGCCTTCGTCAAGAAGACGCAGAAGACGCCCGTAGGCGAGCGGGCCTTAGCGGTCAGGCGCATGAAGGAGATCGCATGAAAAAGAAAGGCCGCATCGGCTCGTCGTTCGATGACTTCCTGAAGGACGAGGGCGTCTATGAGGAAGTCACGGCCAAGGCCATCAAGCGGGTCATCGCGCGCCAGCTCGGTGCTGTCATGCGCGAGAACCACCTGACCAAGTCGATGCTGGCCCGGCGCATGCGGACAAGCCGCGCCCAGCTCGATCGCCTGCTCGATCCGGACAACGACTCGGTGACCCTGGGAACCCTGACGCGCGCCGCCCACGCGGTGGGCCGCAACCTGCGCATGGAACTCGTCTGATGTGAGCTCGCCCTGCGAAGCCGCCTCCGGCGGCGAAGCAGGGGGCTAGTTGACGCTCCGGATTCCCGTCCTGGCCTGGGCGACCGCGCGCTTCAGGCTGGCAAGCATGACGGGCTTGCGGAGGATCGGACGATCGCGCAATTCCGGCGGCAGGGTCGCCGTGCTGTAGCCCGTGCTGAACAGGAACGGAATGCCGCGCTCGGCCAGCCGGAAGGCCAGGGGATAGACGACCTCGCCGGCGAGATTGATGTCGAGCACGGCGAGATCGAAGTCGAGCCGGGAGGCGAGGTCGAGCGCCCGGACCAGGCGCGGCACGCTCGCCACCACCTTGCAGCCCATCTCCTCCAGCATGGTCTCGATGTCGAGCGCCACCAGCGATTCGTCTTCGACCACGAGGACTTTCAGGGGGCGGACGTCGGGCATTGTTCCCCAACGCGCGATGGCGGCTAAAAGTTCCGCGAAAAGTGACAGCACTGCTAGCACCGGAGCGCGGGCCTTTTACGGCACGCAAAAATCCCCTCCCTTGCTTCCCTTGCTTTTGAATGTTACTTGAGTTATATTCAGTTATGACCACCGCCGGCCGTCCCACCGCCTACCGCCGTGAGTTCTGCGAGCTCGCCCACAATTACTGCCTGCTGGGCGCCACCAACCCCGAGCTGGCGGGCTTCTTCGACGTCGCGCCGCGCACCATCGACAACTGGATCGCGAGCCATCCCGCCTTCGCCGAGGCGGTGCGCGACGGCCGGGTCGTGGCCGATGCCCGGGTGGCGCGCTGCCTCTACGAGCGCGCCGTCGGTTTTAGCTGCACGGTCGAGCGCAAGGTGCTGCATAACGGCGAGGAGCGGACGCTCAAGAACGTCATGCACTACCCGCCCGACACGCGCGCCTGCATCTTCTGGCTGCGCAACCGACGGCGGGCGACCTGGTCGGAAAAAGGCGCGGCCGGGCCGGACGACGATTCCGGCAGTCCCGAAGACCTGCTGGCCGCGCTCGACGCCGCCGGCGAGCGCGCCCGCGCGAAAGCGTTGGAGGAGCGTCCGGCCGAGCGGCGGCGCGCCGACCTTCTGGCCGACGCGTGCGGCTCAGGCGGCCCGCTTCTTGAGGGCGAGCCCGATGCCCAGCCAGCTCGAGCCGATGAATATCAGGTCGATGCCGAGGAAGATGCCGAGCGTGTAGGCGCTGGAGTAGGGCCACTTGGCGACGATGATGACGCCCAGCAGCAGGGTGATCAGCGCCGAGACGGCGACCCAGCCCCACGGCTTGCCGGCCTCGCGCACGCTCCACGCCAGGAAGCCGCGCACGATGCCGCCGATCATCAGCGCGATGCCCAGCATCAGGGTGACGATGGCGGCGGCCTCGAACGGCCGGAAGAAGCAGATGACGCCGGCCGCGACATAGAGCAGGCCGAGCAGCATCCACAGCGCGAAGCGGCCCCAGTCCTTGACGCTGAAGGCCGTGGCGATCTCGGTGACGCCGGCCATGATCATCATGACGCCGATGACGTAGATCGCCGAGACGGTGGCCATCACGACGCTGCCGAGCGCGATCACGCCCGCGATCATGAAGATGATGCCGAGCGCCACGATCCAGCCCCACTTGGCGTGCAGGGCCTTGAGACCTTCGCCCAGGCTGCCCCCTCCGGCGTTGGGCGGAGCCGGGCTGTTGCTGGTCACCGACATCGTTTCCTTCTCCCTGCGGAATGGACCTCCCGCAGGATACACCCGGCCGTTGGCAGTGTCGCTGAGGCTATGGGACAATCGGTGCATGACTGAACAACAGAAAACCGCGCCGGTACCGCGTCCGGCGACCACTGTCCTGCTGCTGCGTCCCTCGGTGCCGGGCGAGCCCAGCTCGGCCCTCGAAGTCTTCATGGTGGTTCGCCACCAGGCGATCGATTCCTTCTCCGGCGCGCTGGTCTTCCCCGGCGGCAAGCTCGAGGACGCCGACGGCGATGCGCGCCTGCGCGCGCGGTGCGGCGGGGCGGACAAGATCGCGGCCGCGGAGCTGAAGTTCCGCGTCGCCGGCGTGCGCGAGGCCTTCGAGGAGTGCGGTGTGCTTCTCGCCCGCAAGCGCGGCGAGCGCGCCGTGATCGCCGCCGCCGACCTGAAGGGCATCGAGGATCGCTGGCGGGCCAAGCTTGCCAAAGACGAAGCGACCATCGTCGACCTGGTCGAGGCCGAGGACCTCGAGCTTGCCACCGACCTGATGGTGCCCTACGCCCACTGGATCACGCCGACCTTCGCGCCGAAACGCTTCGACACCTGGTTCTTTTTGGCCGAGGCGCCCGAGGACCAGATCGCCCTGCATGACGGTTCGGAGTCGGTCGACTCGGTGTGGATCGGCGCGCAGGAGGCGATCGACGAGGCCAACGCCGGCAAGCGCACCCTGGTGCACGCGACGTTGAAGAACCTCGAGCTTCTGACCGAGGGCAAGACCGTCGCCGGCGCCCTCGCCGCCACCAGCGGCCGCAAGATCGTCACCGTCCAGCCCTGGGTCGAGACCCGAGACGGCAAACGCTTTCTTCATATTCCCGCTGACGCGGGATACCGGAATCTGTTTCGTGAACTACCGCCGACGGCGGGGAGGTAAAGCCATCTTCCTCCCCACGCAACGCGTGGGGAGGTGTCGCCGTCATACGGCGACGGAGGGGTCAAGAGTCTTCGAGGGTCTTATGAGATTCATGACCCCTCCGTCGGCCCATGAGGCCGACACCTCCCCAACTTCGTTGGGGAGGGAGTTCTGCAGTCCGGAAGGTAGTTCCACCTTCTTGGCAGCCATGATCAAATGCGTCTCGCGCGTCCCGGCGGGGCGCGCTAAAGCGGGAGACATAAACGCCCGTTCATAGTGGGAGGAAAGCGAATGGTCGGAATCGTGGCCTATGGTGCCTACGTCCCGCGCCTGCGCCTGCAGCGTCAGGCCGTCTACGATGCCAACAAGTGGTTCGCCGCGGGCCTGCGTGGCCTCGCCAAGGGCGAGCGCTCGATGGCCAACTGGGACGAGGATTCGATCACCATGGCCGTCGAGGCCTCGCGCGATTGCCTCACCAGCCACAAGGCCGAGGACGTGCGAAGCCTCTACTTCGCCTCGACCACCCAACCCTTCAAGGATCGCCAGAACGCCGGCGTCATCGGCACGGCGCTGTCGATCGAGCAGAACCTTTTAGCCTCCGACGTCGGCGGCTCGATGAAAGCCGGCACTTCGGCGCTGATCGCCGGACTCAATGCCTCCAAGAACGGCGGCGGCCCGGCGCTGGTCGCCGCGGCCGACAAGCGGCTGGCCCGCGTCGCCTCGTCCAACGAGCTGAACTACGGCGACGGCGCCGCGGCGCTGCTGTGCGGCACCGAGAACACCATCGCCAACCTGGTCGGCCATCATTCGGTGTCGATGGATTTCGTCGACCACTTCCGCGGCGACGAGACCGACTTCGACTACGGCTGGGAAGAGCGCTGGATCCGCGACGAGGGCTATTCCAAGATCGTGCCGCCGGCCATCAAGGCCGCGCTCGCCGCCTGCAAGCTCAAGGGCGCCGACATCACCCACTTCATCATGCCGAGCCTGATGCCGGCGGTGCCCAAGCAGATGGCCAAGATCTGCGGCATCGCCGACGGCTCGGTGCGCGACCTTTTAGGCGCCAATCTCGGCGACACCGGTGCGGCGCACGCGCTGGTCATGCTGGTCGATGCGCTCGAAGGCGCCAAGGCCGGCGACAAGATCATGGTCGTGGCCTTCGGCCAGGGCGTCGACGTGCTGGTGTTCGAGGTCACGGCCGAGAACGCCAAGCTGCCCAAGCGCAAGGGCGTCTCGGGCTGGCTGGCGCGCCGCAAGGAAGAGAAGAACTACATGAAGTTCCTCGCCTTCAACGAGATGCTGCCGATCGAGAAGGGCATGCGCGCGGAGTTCGACAAGAAGACGGCGCTCTCGGTCCTGTGGCGCAAGCGCGACATGATCTACGGCCTGGTCGGCGGCAAGTGCAAGGTGTGCGGCACCGTGCAGTTCCCGCGCAGCCAGGTCTGCGTCAATCCCAACTGCCATGCCATCGACAGCCAGGATCCCTATGCGATGGCAGGGCTCGAGGCGAACGTGATGTCGTTCACGGCCGACTCGCTGACGTATTCCCCGGATCCGCCGGCCTATTACGGCATGATCACCTTCCCCGAGGGCGGCCGCTTCATGGCCGACTTCACCGACTCGGACAAGGAACAGGTGAAGGTCGGCGCCAAGATGCGCATGACCTTCCGCATCCGCGACAACGACACCATGCGCGGCGGCTTCAAGCGTTACTTCTGGAAGGCGGCTCCGGTTTAACGGGAGCGCGGGCCTCCGGCCCGCTCATGCTCCTCTCCCCCTTGGGTGATAGGCTGGGTGAGGGGGGATGCAGGAGACAGTCTTCGAGTTGACCCCCTCACCTAACCTCTCCCCCAAGGGGGAGAGGAACATGAAGGGGATAAGGAGTAGGTTCTAGAGTCTAAACCCCCACGAAGGAGACCAACATGGCACGGGGTATCAAGGACAAGGTCGCGATTCTCGGCATGGGCTGCTCCAAGTTCGGCGAACGCTGGGACTCGGGCGCCGAGGAGCTGATGCTCGAATCCTACAAGGAGTGCCTGGCCGACGCCGGCATCGACGCCAAGCAGCTCAACGCCGCCTGGTTCTCGACCGCGATCGACGAAGTCCATGTCGGCAAGTCGGGCATCCCGCTCTCGACGACGCTGCGCCTGCCCAACATCCCCGTCACGCACGTCGAGAACATGTGCGCCTCAGGGACTGAAGCCTTCCGCGGCGCCTGCTATGCCGTCGCCTCGGGTGCGGCCGACTTCGCCTTGGCGCTCGGCGTCGAGAAGCTGAAGGACACCGGCTACGGCGGCCTCCCTGGCGGCCGCGGCGGCCCGCTGCAGGCGCTGTGGAGCGCCAACGGCACGGCGCCGGGCAACTTCGCCCAGCTCGCCACCGCCTACATGACCGCGCACAACGTCTCGGCCGACGACCTCAAGAAGGCGATCGGCCACGTCTCGTGGAAGAGCCATCAGAACGGCGCCAAGAACCCCAAGGCGCATCTGCAGAAGGCCGTCGAGATGGACACCATCCTGAACGCGCCGATGATCGCCTCGCCGCTGGGACTGTTCGACTGCTGCGGCGTGTCGGACGGTGCGGCCGCGGCCATCGTGACCACGCCCGAGATCGCCAAGTCGCTCGGCAAGCACAACATCGTGTCGGTCAAGGCGCTGCAGCTCTCGGTCTCCAACGGTTCGGAGTCGGGCCACAACTCGTGGGACGGAAGCTACTTCCACACCACGCGCATCGCCTCGAAGAAGGCCTATGAGGAGGCCGGCATCAAGAACCCGCGCAGCGAGGTCTCGATGTTCGAGGTGCACGACTGCTTCTCGGTCACCGAGCTCGTGACCATGGAAGACCTGCACATCTCCGAGACCGGCAAGGGCTGGAAGGACGTGCTCGACGGCTTCTACGACGCCGACGGCAAGATCCCCTGCCAGATCGACGGCGGCCTGAAGTGCTTCGGCCATCCGATCGGCGCCTCGGGCCTCAGGATGCTCTACGAGATGTACCTGCAGTTCCAGGGCCGCGCCGGCGCCCGCCAGCTGAAAGATCCGCGCATCGGCATGACCCACAACCTCGGCGGCGCGCCGCGCGAGAACGTGTCGAGCGTGGCCATCGTCGGCCGGTTCGAATAACGCGCACACTGTCATCCCGAGCGTAGCGAGGGACCTTTAAGGCAACAGTAAAGGTCCCTCGGGCTTCGCCCTCGGGATGACAGGGAAATCGCTTCGCCCTCGCCTGTAATGGGTGAGGGCGTTTCTTTCAGGCTTTCGGGAGGAAGCATGCAGCTCGACAAGAAACTCATCGGCCACAGCTTCAAGCCGTTCACCACCACCGTCGAGGCCGGCAAGATCCGCCTGTTCTGCAAGGCCATCGGCGAGGAGAACCCGATCTACGTCGACGAGGCCGCGGCCAAGGCGGCCGGCTACCGCGCCATCCCCGCGCCGCCGACCTATCTCACCGCCGTCACCAACGACGATCCCGACAAGGGCGGGCTGTTGCGCCTGCTCAACGTCGACATCGGCCTGATCCTGCACGGCGAGCAGCACTACGAGTATCTCGCGCCCGTGCATGTCGGCGACAAGATCACCTGCCAGCAGAAAGTCATGGACATCTACGACAAGAAGGGCGGCGCCCTGTGGTTCGTGGTCTCCGAGACCGAGCTCAAGGACCAGGCCGGCAAGCCCGTGGCCAAGGCCAAGGGCATCACCGTCGTGCGCAACCCCGACGCGGCCAAGAAGTAGGAGGACGACAAGATGGCAACTGCTCCGAAGTTCGCCGACGTGAAGGTCGGCGACACGCTGAAGCCGATCGTCCTGCCGCCGATCAGCCGCCACCAGCTCGCGCTCTATTGCGGCGGCTCGGGCGATCACAATCCGATTCATGTCGATATCGACTTTGCCAAGAAGTTCGGATTCAAGGACGTGTTCGCCCACGGCATGCTGTCGATGGCTTTCCTCGGCCGCCTGGTCACGAGCTACGTGCCGCAGGCCCAGGTCCGCAAGATCGGCACGCGCTTCACCTCGATCACCTGGGTGGGCGACGTGATCACCGTGAGCGGCAAGGTCACGGGCAAGCGCGAGGAGGGCGGCCAGAAGCTGGTCGACCTGGAAGTCAAGTGCACCAACCAGAACGGCCAGGACACGCTGCAGGGCGACGCGACGGTGGCATTGAATTAGCGAAGCGCGGACCGCGGGCGTCCCGCCCGCTCATGATCATGAGGCGGGCGGGACGCCCGCGGTCCGAATAAGAGGAGAAAGAGAATGGGTCAGATGGACGGCAAGGTGGCGATCGTCACCGGCTCGGGCCGCGGTATCGGCAAGGAGATCGCGCTGCGCCTGGTGCGCGACGGCGCCAGCGTGGTGATCAACGACATCGACGAGGCGCCGGCCAAGGAGACCATTGCCGAGATCCTCAAGATGGGCGGCAAGGCGGTGGCCTGCAACGGCGACGTCGCCAAGCCGGACTTCGGCGACCGCATCGTCAAGACCGCGGTCGATGCCTTCGGCGACTGCCATGTCGTGGTCAACAACGCCGGCTACACCTGGGATTCCGTCATCCAGAAGATGAGCGACGAGCAGTGGTACGCCATCCTCGACGTCCACCTGACGGCGCCGTTCCGCGTCCTGCGCGCCTTCCAGCAGCATTTCCGCCAGCAGGTCGAGAAGGAGCGTGCCGCCGGCAAGCGCATCGTGCGCAAGGTCGTGAACATCTCCTCGACCTCGGGCGTCAACGGCAATGCCGGCCAGTCGAACTACTCGGCCGGCAAGGCGGGCATCGTCGGCCTGACCAAGACGCTGGCCAAGGAGTTCGGCCGCTACGACGTCACGGTCAACGCCGTGGCCTTCGGCTACATCCAGACGCGCCTCACCAAGCCCCTGAACCAGGGCGAGGACGGCGAGATCGAGGTGCAGGGCCGCAAGGTCAAGATCGGCGTGCAGGGCGGCCGCATCGCCGCCATGAACCAGATGATCCCGCTCGGCCGCGGCGGCCTGCCGGAAGAGGCGGCCGGTTCGGTCTACCTCTTCTGCAGCCCCGACAGCGACTATGTCTCGGGCCAGTGCCTGGTGGTGAACGGCGGGCTGTAGTCTTGCTGGGGGCGCGCCACTCCAGTGGCGCGTCATGGTCTTCCGGACCGCGCGCATCCTGCGCGCTCATGAGCGAGCCGGAGGCTCGCGGTCCAGAAGAGCATGAAAGACGCGCCACTGGAGTGGCGCGCCCCCAGCGAAGAAGCCGCCTTCGCGCCGCTTCTTTCTTGCAATCGATGATAACTTGGGTTATATTGGACCGATGACCAAGTTCCTCGGCCCTCTCGACATCGCGGTCGTCGGCTGCGGCGTGGCGGGCCAGGCCGCCGCGACGTTGCTGTCGGAGAGAGGCCATCGGGTCACGGTCTACGAGCGGTTCACCGAGCCGCAGCCGATCGGCGCCGGGCTGCTGTTGCAGCCGACCGGCCTCGCCGTGCTGCGCGAGCTCGGCCTCGCCGACCAAGCGATCGCGCGCGGCGCGCGGGTCGTCGGGCTCGAGGCGCGCACGCATCGCGGCCGCCCGATCCTCGACCTGCACTACGCCCACCTGCATCCCCAGGCGCACGGCGTCGGCATCCATCGCGCCACCTTGTTCGAGCTGTTGCACGAGCGCCTGAAGAAGTCGCCGGCCAAGCTGGTCACGGGCGCGGAGATCGTCGACGTCGACCAGACGCATCTCGTCGAGGCAAACGGCACGCGGCACGGCCCGTTCGACCTCATCGTCGCGGCCGACGGCGCGCACTCCGCGCTGCGTACGCGGTTGATGCCGCACGCGCGTGCGCCGATCTACCCCTGGGGCTGCATGTGGACGACCGTGCCCGACCCCTCGGGCATTGGCGCGGCGGGCCTGCTGCGCCAGCGCGTGCGCGGCACGAAGCTTATGATGGGCCTGCTGCCGGTCGGCCGCAATGAAGTGACGATCTACTGGAGCCTGCCCATCCGCGCGCTCGGCCGCAGCAAGACGATCGACCTTTTGGCCTGGCGCGAGGCCGCGAGGGCGCTGTGGCCCGAGGCGGCCCCGATCATCGACCATGCCGCCGCGGCCGGCGATTTTGCCCGTGCGACCTACCGCCATGTCGCGCTCAGCCACTGGAACGCTGGCCCGGTGCTGTTCATCGGCGACGCCGCGCACGGCACCAGCCCGCAGCTCGGCCAGGGCGCCAATCTCGGCCTGATGGATGCCTGGGCGCTGGCTAACACGCTCGACGACGCGCCCGAGCTTCTCTCCGCCTTCCTGCGCTTCGAGCGGCGGCGCAATCCGGCGGTGCGCTACTACCGCCGCGCCAGCCATCTCTTGACGCCGTTCTTCCAGTCGCGCCTGGCGCCGCTCGGCTGGCTGCGCGACGCCTTCATGGGGCCGGCGCACCACGTGCCCGGCCTGCGGACGATGATGGGGTCGACGCTCGCCGGCACGCGCCGCGGCTGGCTGTCGTCGGTGTCGCTCGACGGTGACGGATGTTTCCCACTCGATGCCTAAAGCACATTCTGTTCGGCTGTAATCAGCCGAACAGAATGTGCCCGTTGGCACGCCAATCCCCGTGCGCGCATTCCCGATCTGATGGAACCGCAGGCGGTTCCATCAGATCGGGAATCGCCCTAGCCGGCGAGCTGCACGAAGCCGCCCAGCACCGCGCCGTACACGGCCTGTGCCGCCAGCATGGTGAGCGGCGTGCCGTAGCCGTAGTTCACGGCCATGAAGCCTGGCGGCTCGAGCTGCCGGCGCGCCGTCACGCCGTGATACTCCGAGGCCATGCGCGGGTGGAGGAACGGCAGCAGGGGCAGGACGCAGACCAGCAGGAACAGGCCGTGCACCAGCCCGGCCAACGCGCCGAACCACCAGGTGTGGAGGCCGATGCTGTCGAACAGCAGGAAGTAGAGAAAGGCGAACAGCCAGCCGCCAATGACGTAGAGCACATACCCCCACACGACCGCGCGATCGCGCTGGCCGGTGAGGAAGGTGCCGACCAGAAGCGGCAGGCTGAGCCGTGACCAGCCAAAACCCTGGCTCAACCGCAGCACCGCCGTCATCGCCACGGTGGCCAAAAGGCCCCACAGCACCAGATAGACGTGGCTCATGCGCGCGCCCGCTCGATGGCGACGGCGGCGTTTATAAGGCCGACATGGGTGAAAGCCTGCGGGAAGTTGCCGAGCGCGGCACCCGAGGCGATGTCGATCTCCTCGGCGTAGAGCCCAAGATCGTTGGCGTGGGCGAGCATGTGCTGGAAACGTCGCTCGGCAGCGTCGAGGTCGCCGCGCTTGGCGAGATTGTCGATCGCCCAGAAGCCGCAGATGCCGAACGCACCCTCGACGCCGTCGATGCCGTCGAAGCGCTCGTAGCGATACAGCAGGCCGTTGCGGCCCAGCCGCTGGTGGATGCGATCGTAGGTGGCGCGCATGCGCGGATCGTCGGCGTCCTTGTAGCCGATGCAGGCCATCAGCAGCAGCGAGGCATCGACCTTGTCGCCGTCCAGGACGCTCGCATAGCTGCCGATGGTGGCGTTGAAGCCGCGCCGCTCGATCGCCTGCTCGATCGCCGCGCGTTCGCGGTCGAACGCCTCGACCTTCGCCGGCGCGAGCGCGATGGCGCCGTCATCATGCAGCTTCAGCAGCCCGTCGAGCGCCGCCCAGCACATGACCTTGGAGAAGGTGTAGTGGCGCAGCGGCCCGCGCACTTCCCAGATGCTGGAGTCGGACTCGTGCCACTGCCGGCACACCACGTCGCCCAGCCCGGTGAGCATGCGCGCCGATTCCGAGTCGAGTCGGCCGTTGCCGGCGAAGGCCGCGTGCGCCGCGGTCACGACCTCGCCGTAGATGTCGAGCTGGCGCTGGCGGTAGGCGTCATTGCCGATGCGCACCGGTCGCGAGCCGGCATAGCCCGCGAGGTGCGTCAGTTCGCTTTCGTCGAGCCGGGTGCGGCCGAACACGTCGTACATGACCTGCAGCTCGGGCCAGCTGAGCCGCGTGGCATGCAGCATCCAGCCCAGGAACGCCATCGCCTCCTCGCGATAGCCCGTCGCCAGCAGCGCCTGCGTGGTCAGGCCGGCATCGCGCAGCCAGCAGTAGCGGTAGTCCCAGTTGCGGCCCTTGCCGATCGCCTCGGGCAGCGACGTCGTCGGCGCGGCGACGATCGCGCCCGACAGGGTGTAGGTGAGGAGCTTCAGGGTCACGACGCTGCGCACCACCTGGTCGCGATAAGGCCCGGTGTAGCGGCAGCGCGCGGCCCACTCGCGCCACCAGTGGATCGTGTCGGCGATGCGCTCCTCGGCGTGCTGCTGCAACGGCGGCAGGATCGCGGGATCGCTCCTGGTGTAGGCGAGGCTGAGATAGCGCCGCTCGCCCGCGCCGAGGACCATCGTGCCGACCAGGGCGTCGCCCTCCAGCCGCAGCTCGATATCCGAGCGCACGGCCAGGACCTCGTCGCCCCAGACATAGGCCCAGCCGAGGCGGCCGCGCTTGCGTGGCCGCGGGTGCCGGCGGGCATAGTCGGGCTGCAGGTCGAGCCGGACCTCGATCTCGATCGTGCCTTCCATGCCTTCAATCGCGCGCAGCACCTCGCGCATCGGTCGCAGCGAGCGCCCGCCGTCGTCGATCGGCATGAGGTCGAGCAGGCGGGCGCTGCCGTTCTCGGTCGTGAAGTCGGTCTCGAGCACGGCTGTGCGCTCGACGTAGCGCCGGGTGGCGGTGAAGAAGGGATCGCGCGGCCGCAGCGAGCAGCTGCCGCCGCGTGCCGGGTCGAGCAGGCCCGCGAAGATGGAGGGACTGGAGAAGTCGGGCAGGCACAGCCAGTCGATCGAGCCCTCGCGCGAGACGAGGGCCGCCGTCCGGCAATCGCCGATCAGGGCGTAGTCCGCGATCGTGCTCAGGCGGCGCGGCGGGGTTCGGGGTGTGCGGAGAAGGTGATGGGAGTCATGGCCGTCCCCAGTTCATCTGAACCGGAACGAACCAGCTCGCGGGAGGTTCCGTCAGGTTCGTCGAGCGAGCGTCGCCCAGCGGCCGGGCGTCAGCCCGAAGCGGGCCGCGAAATGCCGGGTGAGATGGCTCTGGTCGGCGAAACCGGTGGCGGCCGCGGCATCGGACAGGGCTGCACCCTCGGCGATCATCTTCTGCGCCCGGGCCAGCCGGCGGCCGACCTGGTAGCGGTGCGGCGAGGTGCCGGTGGCGGCGCGGAAGTGGCGGGACAGGGCGAAGCGGTCCAGCCCGGTCACGGTCTCCAGCTCCCCCGAGGCCACGGTGCGATGCGCCTCGGCCGCCAGGAAGTCGCGGGCGCGGGCCACGGCGCGATGGGCGACGGCGCTGCCGCGGGCGCGAGGCCGGTCGTCGCTGCGCGCCGCCAGGCGGCCGGCCAGGCGCTCGACCACGGCATCGACGGCCAGAGGCTCCAGCGCCTGGGGGAAGTCGGCGAAGGCCTCGCGCAGCAGGCCCGCCAGCGCCGGGTCGTCGGCCACGACCTCGGGCACGAAGGGCGGTTGGCCGCCGATCGCGGCCGACACCGCGGCCGGGTCGACGTAGAGCATCCGGTAGGCGAAGCCGGCATCCACGGTGGCGTGGCCGTCATGCGCTTCGTCGGGATGCAGCACCATGACCTGGCCGCCGCGGCTGGTCCTGAGCGCGCCGCGATAGTGGAAGGACTGGGCACCCCACAGGGTCAGGCCGACGCCGTAGGTCTCATGGCGATGGGTGTCGTAGGCGTGGCCGCCGAAGCGCGCCGCCAGGCGCTGCACGCCCGAGCGCGGCTCGTCGAAGCGGATCTGGTCGCCGTTCATGCTGCACAAACGTTCAAGACGTCTCCCGCGAGCATGCCTGATATGGGGGCCATGATCTACGACACCAAGACCGCGTTGATCCTGCGCACTGACTTGGCCGCCTGGCAGGTGGCCAATGTCGCGGCCTTCCTGACCGGCGGCTTGATGGCCGGCAATCCCGAGATGGCGGGCGAGCCCTACCGCGACGCCGCCGGCCGCTTTTACAGCGCTCTGGTGCGCGAGCCGGTGTTCGTCTACGGCGCCTCGCTGGACGAGCTGCGCCGCACCCACCAGCGCGCCCTGTCACGGGACTTGAGGCCCGCGATCTACATCGACGCGATGTTCAGGACCACCAACGACGCCGACAACCGCGCCGCCGTCGAAGCGGCCGACGCCGAGGCGCTCGACTTCGTCGGCATCGGCGTGCACGGGCCGCGCAAGGTGATCGACAAGGTCATCAACAAGCTGAAATTCTTCGGCGCATGAGGACGACGACGGAGGCGGCAAGATTCAGGCTGAGACACACCGCGAGCGGCACGCCATACCCGCCGAAGGCATCGCGCAGGACGCCGAGCAGGCCGGGACCGAAGGCGTAGAGGATCTGCACGACCGCCGTCGACAGCGCGACGATGGCGGGGAAGTCGGCGGCGGCGTATTCGCGCTGGATGATCAGCGGCGACAGCGTGATGTTGTTGCCCACGGAGAAGCCGTAGACCGCGCAGGCGCCGTAGATCACGACTGGCCCTTCGGCACGCGCCAGCACGGCGATCGCCGCGACCTGCACGAGGAACGAAATGGCCGAGGCGCGGCGCGGCTCGAGCCGGTCGATGACGAAGCCCAGCACGACGCGGCCGACCAGCGCCATGAAGGCGGTGACGCCAACCGCGAGCCCGGGATCGACGTTGCTGCGGTCGGCGATCAGCGGCACGAGGTGCGTCAGGAAGCCGACCTGGCTGGTCAGCACGAAGGCAAAGGGCGCCGAGATGCTCCAGAAGTGCCAGCTGCGCAGCGGTGCCAGCGTGCTCTGGGCCGTCGCCGAAGGCTCGGGCGACAACGGCCCGCGGCGCACGAACAGCGCGACCGCCGTGCCGGCGATGGCGATGCCGATCACCACCAGCAACCGCTCGGCATCGGCGAACCCCAGCCGGGGAATCATGGCAAGCAGCGCAGGCGCCACGACCAGGCCTGCGACCGTGGCGCCGCTCAGCGCGAGGTTGAGCGCCAGGCCGCGATTGTGGTCGAACCACTGGCCGACGGTGGCCGCGATCGGCGCCAGGCTGGTGGCGTTCCAGCCCGGCGCCATCAGGGCGTAGAGCACCGCGAGCTGCCACGGCGCGTCGACCGACGGCAGCAGCAGCAGCGCGACGGTGGTGACGGCAAGGCCGCTCAGGAAGACCACGCGCGGGCCGAAGCGGCCGATCGCCCAGGCGATGCACGGCAGCAGCAGGGCGCCCAGCACGTAGTGACCGGTGACGATCGAGGAGATCAGTCCCGTCGACCAGCCGCGCGCCTTCTGCAGCTCGACCAGGTAGATGCCGTGCGCATAGAAGCCGAAGCCCCAGGCGAACACGGCCGACAAAAAGCAGGCGAAGACGACCCGCCAGCCGGCGCCGCTGGACACCGTCTGGTTTACGCGCGGCTGACGTGTGCGGAAACGCAGCGCCAACCCTCCGGCCGGAGCTGCCAGTCGTCGGTGTACCAGCCCGCGCCTTCGCTGCCGTCGGGCTTCTTGTACGAGGTGCGGGCATGGATGACGGCGTAGTCGCCCAGCACGCGGATTTTTACGTCGTGCTCGCGGATCTCTTTGACCACCGAGCCGCGTCCGATCTGCGCCAGGAAGGCGGCGCGGTCGAGCCGCGAGCCGTCGGGATTGATGTTCATGAAATCTTGCGCGAGGTGCTGGTCGAACCATTTGACGTCGGCCTGGTCGACCGAGCGCACGTAGTTGTGGTTGAGGTCGCTCAAGGTGGCGATATGCGATGACTGGGTCATGGCTTTCTTTCTCCGAAATAGGCGGTGAGCTTGTCGAGCGAGGTCGACCAGCCGTCGGCGTGCGATCGGCAGGCGGCCGCGGTGGCGAAATCCTCCTGATGGAAGCTCACCTCGGTACCGGCGCGCCGCTGGGTGAAGCGCACGGTGACCAGCGTGGTGGGCGTCAGCGTGCCGTTGGCGCGCACCCAGGCATGGGTGAAGGAGAGCCGCTCGGGCTCGCGGATCTCGCGATAGACGCCGACCCCGGTCTGGATGGCGCCGGTCTCGTCCGACCTGATGCGCATGCGCCAGGCGCCGCCCTCGCGCAGGTCGAGCGTGCAGGAGAGCATGGTGAAGCCGCGCGGCGCCCACCAGTGCTGCATGTGCTCGGGCTCGACGAAGGCGCGGAAAACCGCCAATCGCGGCGCGTTGAAATGGCGCGTCAGCGTGACGTCGCGAACCGGCGCCTGCAGCATGTCATCTGCGTTTGCGTGCACGCTTCTTTCCTTTCTCCAGGTAGGCTTCCAGCCTATCAAGCCGCTGATCCCAGAAGTGGCGGTAGTCCGACACCCATTCCAGCACCTCGCGCAACGGCTCGGCGGCCAGCCGGCAGGGCCGGCGCTGGGCGTCGCGGCCGCGCGCGATCAGGCCGGCGCGCTCCAGCACCTTCAGGTGCTTGGAGATCGCGGGCAGGGTCATGTCGAACGGCTGGGCGAGCTCGCCCACCGCGCTTTCGCCGAGCGCCAGCCGCGCCAGGATGGCGCGCCGCGTCGGATCGCTGAGCGCATAGAGCGTCGTGCTCAGCCGATCGAAGTCTTTATTAACCATTCGGTGAAATAAGAGCGGCCCGCCATGGACCTGTCAAGCGAGGAAGAGACGCGCTCCCGCCGGCGTGGCCTTGGCCTTGTCGAGCGCTTCCATCGTCGTGCGATAGCCGACCTCGATGGCGGCATCGAAGCTCGTCCAATCGAGCAGGTCGATGTGGGTCATCGGCGGCACGATCAGCAGGTCGGCCACCTGTCGGTCCTCGGCGGCGCGGGCGGCGCTGGCGACCATGGCGGAGCGCAGCAGGATGGCGACGATCGAGGGGATCGGCAGGGTCTCGTTGCGCTTCCAGATCAGGCGGCGGAAGAACTGCCAGGTCGACCACGGCTCCATGACGCCAGCACCCGCCGCCAGCGCGCCGCCGGTGTCGATGTCGACGCCGACCGTGGCGCCGCGTCCCGTGCGCCGCATGGCGCGCACCGGGAAGTTGTCTATAACGCCGCCGTCGACATGGACCTCGCCCGCCTCGTTGAACGGCGGGATGACGCCCGGGATCGCCACCGAGGCGCGCAGCCAGCGCCACAGTCTGCCCACCGTATGGATGTCGGCGTTCGAGGTCGTGAGGTTCGCGGTGACGCAGAAGAACGGCAGGATCAGGTCCTCGATCTCCTTCTCGCCGAACGACGTGCGCAGCAGCCGCGTGACGCGCCGGCCGGCATAGAGCGAGATCAGCGGCAGCGTGTAGTCGCTGAGCGGATTGCTGTCGACGAAGGCGGCGCGGAAGTGCCGGGTGATCTCATCGTCGGGCCAGCGCGAGGCCACGCTCGCCGCCACGATCGCGCCCATGCTGGTGCCGCCGACCTGGTCGATCGGCACACCCGAGGCGCGCAGCGCCTTGACGACGCCGATATGGGTGAAGGCGCGCGCCCCGCCGCCCGCCATGACGACGCCGACCGCATGGCCGGTCAGCAGGCGCGCCAGCCGGTCGATGTCGGCGTGGATGTCGAGCCGCACGTGGTGATGCTGGCCGTACATCCCGCCCGCCAGCATCGGCGCCGTCGAGGCGGGCTTGGGATCGTGGCCCTCGTGCAGCAGCACCAGCTCGCGACGGCGATGGAAGACGGCGCCCGACTGGGCGGTCTCGATCTCGAAGGGGAGCCGGGTCGGCAGTTCGTCGTCGGCCGCGCGCACCACGACCAGGCAGTCGGCCTGGCGCAGGCAGAGCTCGGTCCATTCGGTGGCCGTGGGATCGGCGCGGTAGAGCACGAACGAGGATTCGGTCTCGGCGCGCGCGAACCATTCGGGATCGCGGTCCATCGATTCTGGGCCCAGCATCTGAACCTGGCTGCCGATGCGCCCCAGCGCCGCCGCCAGCATCACGGAGAAACGTGCCGCCGGCGTCGAGGGGCCGGTCGGCAGGATGGCGAAGGTGCGCGGTTGGCGGCGGCGCTTGGCCGGCCCCATGGCGTTGCGCACGGCGACGCTGCGCATCAGGGTCGGCAGCACCTCGGGATGCCGTGCGGTGAGCTTGTCGAAGCTGCCGCGGGCCAGTCGCCACACTTCGCTGTCGCGCAACGCGGCGACGCTGCGCGTGCGCTGGCTGTGCGACAGGAGCGACATCTCGCCCACGATGTTGCCGGGCGGGATCTCGGCCATCAGGAGCGGCTCGTCGGCGCTGCCGTCGTCCTCGTGACGGAACACGCCCAGACAGCCGCTGGCCACGACATAGACGGCGTCGGCGGGCTCGCCCTGGCGGAACAGCGGTGCGCCGCCCGGCAGCACCAGCAAGGTCAGCTCGCGCTCGATGGCGCTCATGCTGTGCGCCTCGAGGTCGGCGAACAGCGGCGCCCGCTGCAGGGCCTTGCGCAGCCGCAGCCGTGCCGGGTTCTCGCCGGGCGTGACGATGCTCATCTCACCTCATGGGCCTCGCATGCCCTTCAGGGCCCAGCCGATCGTCTGGTCGGCGCGGGCCCACACCATCTCCCGCCATTTGTCGCCCGACGGGAAGAAGCGTTCCTTCATGTCGGCCTTGAGCGCGCGTCCCTGCGCCGAGCCGAGATCGCCGCGCTGATGCAGCCAGTTGTCGGCGCGCACGGCGCCCAGCACCTCGGGCACCGCGTAGGTGCCGTACTCGATGGCGATCGGCGTCACCAGGGCGTCGGGCAGCTCCTGCGGGAAGGCGTCGGTCATGATGCCGACGACGATCGCCGAGGTCGACGTGCCGCCTTCGGGCGAGGTCATCTCGTCGCCGTACCATGCCTTGGCCCGCGGGAAGGACTTCGACGTCGGCGGCACGGCGCATATGAGCTCGCCGTGGCCGAACGGGCCAAGCCCGGTATGGAAATCGATGACCGCGACCTGGCGCGCGTCGCCAAGCTCGGCGCGGGCGATGGCGCGCAGGGTGCGGTTGCTCCAGGTCGGCTTGTTGCCGCCGAAGAAGATGCCGTCGGCGTGGGTGTACTGGCCGCCGGTCAGCGCGCCCTGCAGGCCGAAGGCGCCGTGGGTCTGGGCGTAGCTCGCGAATACCCTTTCGGTCTCGGCGCGCGAGGCGTCGTTCCATTCGCGCGGCAGCACGGCGTCGGCCAGCGCGAGATAGCCGTCGTTCCTGGGGTAGGCCTTGTCGTGATCGACGAAATTGCGGTTGAGGTCGACGTTGTCCTCGGTGACGCGCCGCGTCCAGGCGAAGCCGTGCGGGTTGATGGCGTGGATCAGGAACGCACCGGTGTCCTTGGGCAGCTTGGCGGGCCCGCCGTTGCGCAGCCAGGCGATCTCGGCCCCCGAGCCGCAATGGCCTTCCACGCCGTGCGTGCCGGCGATCAGCACCAGCATGTTCTTGGCGTCGCGCGGGCCGAAACGGGCGGTGTCGAGATAGAGCGCCTCGCCGGTCGGACCGCGGCCGCTGGGATTGAGCCACGAGCGGAGCTCGCCGCCGCTGGCTGCCGCCGCGGCGCAGAATTTGGGCCGCGCCTCGGCGTAGCTCTCGGAAAAGCACTCAGGTACCGAAACCATCAAAATCCTCCCTCGGCCATGGTAGCATGGCCGGGATATGGGATTCTTCACGTTAGAGACGGCGCAGGCGCAACTCTCCCCGGGCGGCGATTTCGGACCCTGGATCTGGGACCTGAAGCTTTTAGCCGAGCACTGTTCGGACGACAGCGTGCGGTTGCGCCTGCCTTTCGGCGATCATATCGCGCGTCCCGGCGGCGTGGTGATCGGCCAGGCGATGATGGCCGTGGCCGACACCATCCTGGTGCTGGCGATCTGCCAAAGGCTCGGCCGCTTCGCCACCCTGGCAACGATTTCGCTGACCACGAACTTCCTGCGTGCTGCAGTGCGGCAAGACGTGATCGCGGTAGGGCGCGTGAAGAAGCTCGGTCGCACGACCGCCTTCGGCGAGGTCGACTTCTTCGTCGACGGCTCGGACGAGCCGATCGCCCAGACGCTGTCGACCTTCGCCGTGCTGCCCGACGGCGCGGGCGCCTTCAACCGCGCCGACCAGCGTTAGGACGGGAGCGCGGGCCTCTGGCCCGCTCATGGCTCATCGTCTTTGCTGGAAGCAATGAAGCGGGCCGGAGGCCCGCGCTCCCATCAGCTGTCGTACTGCAGCAGCGCCTCGACCGGAGGCTTCAGCTTCTTGCGGCCGTCGAGGAAGGTGAGCTCGATGATGCAGGCCGCCGCCGGCACGATGCCGCCGACGCTCTCCAGCAAGGTCACCGCCGCGGCCATGGTGCCGCCGGTCGCAAGAAGATCGTCGACCAGGGCGACCCGCGTGCCCTTGCTGATGGCGTCCTGCTGGATCTCGATCGTGTCGGTGCCGTACTCCAGCGCGTAGGTGTGGCGCACCGTGGTGCCCGGCAGCTTGCCCTGCTTGCGCAGCATCACGAAGCCCGTGCCCAGTGCCAGCGCGAGCGGTGCGGCGAGCAGGAAGCCGCGCGATTCGATGCCGGCCAGCACGTCGGGCTTGTAGGGGCGCAGCCGGTCAGCCAGCCGCTCGATGGTCACGTGCCAGGCCTTGGGATGCGCGAGCAGAGTGGAGATGTCGTAGAACAGGATGCCCGGCTTGGGAAAATCCGGGATCGAGCGGATGTGGTTCTTGAGGTCGATGGTGTCGGACATTCTCTTTCCTGTTCCTGCTCAGCCGTAGGCCGGCGGCGGTACGAAGCTGCGATATTCCTTCTCCAGGAGCTTGGCGAAGGCGATGGTCGAGTAGTCGCCGTACTGCGGCCCGATGATCTGCACGCCGATCGGCAATCCTTCCTTGGTCTCGCCGACGGGCGCGGCCGTCGCCGGCAACAGCGTGATGCTGGCGTAGCCTGCCCAGAAGATCTGGTCGACCACCGGCAGCTTCTTGTTGTTCACCACGATCGTGCGCTCGTGGCGGATGGTCTTCTGGTCGTGCGGGAAGGCCGCGGTCTGCGCCACCGGCGCGATCATCAGGTCGTAGTCCTGGAAGAAGGCATCCCACGCCAGCCGCATGCGATGGCGCTTCTCGTTGAGCTGCGTCCAGGTGCGATGCGACAGCGTGTTGCCGCGCTGCATCTGGGCGAAGTAGCTCAGGTCGTCGTCGGGCAGGGCGGCGACGTCGCGCTGCGCCTCCTGGAACTCGGCATCGCTCATCCGGCCCGAGGTCGTCGCCCTCAGCATGCGGACATAGACGTCGCCCAGCTCCGCGGTGTCGATGTTGGGCCTGGCCTTGTCGCTCACCTTGACCTTCTTCTTGGCGAGGAAGTCGGCCAGCGTCTGGATCGCGGCCTGCACCGAATGGTCGACCTCGGCGTTGCGGTCGCTCAGCACCACGCCCACCTTGAAGTCGCGCAGCTTCTTCTTCTTCGAGCGCGGCAGGGTGAGCGTCCAGCCGCGGCCGTCGATGGCGTCGGGCCCGGCCATCACGTCCATGGCGATCTCGAGATCCTCCGCGCCGCGCGCCAGCGGGCCGCACACGCTGATGTCGGCCTGGGCGACCCGGCCGTTCAGCGCATGGCCGCGCGGCGAGACCACGCCCCAGGTCGGCTTGTGACCCCACACGCCGTTGTACGAAGCGGGATTGCGGATCGAGCCGCCGATGTCGCTGCCCGCCTCGATGCCGGTCAGGCCGGCGGCCAGCGCCGCACCCGAGCCGCCCGACGAGCCGCCTGGCGTGCGCGACAGGTCCCATGGATTGTTGGTCGAGCCGTAGACCTCGTTGTAGCTCTGCCAGTCGGCGAGGTTCAGCGGCACGTTGGTCTTGCCGAACAGGGTGACGCCGGCATCGATCATGCGCTGCGTCACCAGCGCGTTGGTCTTGACGACGGTGTCCTTGAAGGCGGGATGTCCCCAGGTCGTCGGGAAACCCGCGACGTCGTAGGATTCCTTGATGGTCATCGGCACGCCGTGCAGCGGGCCGAGCTTCCTGCCCGCCTTGACCATCTTGTCGGCCGCCTTGGCCCGCTTGCGCGCGCCCTCGATGTCGGTGGCGATGATGGCGTTGAGCTCGGGGTTATAGGCTTCGACGCGCTTGAGATAGAGGTCGAGCAGCTCGAGGCAGCCGATCTTCTTCTTCCGGACCGCGGCGGCGAGCTGCTTGGCGGTCTGGAACGGCAGGGCAAGGGACATCGGGTGACTTTCGGCGCAATGGATGGCGACAGAGGCCGTACCATATTGTTCCTGCCGCCGTGAAGAAACTCCGGTCTGCAATATCGCGGTATTGCCGAGGGGGTGGCGGCTGCCGCACACTATCGGCACCCCGCCATCGCCAGGGAGGAACAGATGCCATCCGCAGCCGCCAAGAAGCCCGCCAAGGCACCAGCCCAGAAGATCGCCCACGCCCGCAGCGCCGAGCCCGTGCTGGTCAAGGGCCGGCGCGAGTTCTTCAAGTACCGCGACCTCGGCGTCGCCGAAGCGAGCGCCGGCGGCATGCGCGCCCAGGTGATGAGCGCGAGCCAGGGCATGAGCCGCCCGACCGGCTGGCACTATCACGAGTGCGACGGCCAGTTCATCTACATCATCAAGGGCTGGGTCGATCTCGAGTTCGAGGACGGCCGCACCATCCGCGTCGAGGAGGGCGATTCGCTCTTCATCCCGGGTTACCTGCGCCACAACGAGATCCGCACCGCCGACTCGCTGGAGATCCTCGAAGTCTCCACGCCGGGCGTGATGGGCACGAAACGCTGCGAGGCGCCGGCCGGCTTCAAGAGCTGAGGCTCCGCCTGCGCCGCGGCAATCTTCTAGCGGCGCTGCCCGAGCGCAAGGCCGAGGAGCAGGTCGACCTTCTGGTCGAGAAGGCCGGCGTGCGCATCGAGCGCATCGTCTCGACCGGCCAGGCGAGCCCGCCCGGCTTCTGGTACGACCAGCCCGACGACGAGTTCGTCGTCCTGCTGACCGGCGCCGCCCGCCTGCGCTTCGAAGAGGGCGACGTGACGCTCGACATGAAGCCCGGCGATTGGGTCGAGATCCCCGCGCGCGTGCGTCATCGCGTCGAGGCGACGCAGGCCGATCCGCCGACCGTGTGGCTGGCGGTGCATCGATCATTGGAGCGCGGGCCTCCGGCCAGTTGGCGCTAGCCGGGCCCTATGTGGGTAAAAGCAGAAACACCCGACCCAGGCGGCCCACTACATGTCTGGCTCTGGTTTCGGCCTGTGGGTGCGATGCCCGTTGTTTCAAAACTGGTCTTCAAGGCGGCCTACGAGGGGCTGGTTCGCGATCGCTTCACCCTCAGACTATGAGGGTGAGCGCGGGCAAGGCGACGGCCGAAGCAGCTTGTCGGTCTTGCGGCGGCCAAGAGGATCGCCATGGATCATAGAGTAAGAGAAAAATCGCACGCTGGGAATCGCGCCGCGCCTCAATCACGAGGAAGAACATCCTTCGCGCTGGACGTCGGTTTCCTCGATCGCGATCAAGATCGGCTGCACGGCGCAGACGCTCAACGAATAGGTGAAGAAGGCCGAGATCGCCAGGGGCGTGAACGCGCCCTTCCCTCCGAGATCGCTGAGCGTCCGAGCCCTTGGAAGGGAGAACCGAGAGCTGAGGCGCGCTAATGCCGGCGAGTTCATCCTCGACGAATCCGGTCGTGAAAGGCGTGCATCACCATCGACCATATCGGCTCGGGCTGCTCCGGGTCGAGGAGTTCGCCTTCGCGAAGCGGCTTCCCGTCTGCGAATGGCACTTCGATAGGCGCGAGCGTGCGGCCCGACTCGTGTCGGAGGGCTTCGACCGCGCGAATGAGCGAGCCGCCGGAGCGCGAGACGGCGTCCGCGACATTGCCTGGGTCGGTCGCCAAGTGTTCTGCCAAAAGCGCGTTGCGGAATGCGGTGATGCCCTGCGATACCGCTGCCGCGTCGGCTGCGCCCGAACGCGCTTCGATGGCGAGGTCGCACTCAGTATCGAGACCCATTGAGCGATTGTTGAGGTTCGCAGATCCTATCCGCAGCAACCGGTCGTCGATCACGAGCACCTTGGCATGGACGTAAATCGGCGCGCCGTTTGCCGTCACAGGGCGGTAAATGCGAAAGCGGCAATGCCGGTCGGCTTCTCGAAGGTATGCGAGGAGACGTTCGCGGGCGGCGCCCATGGCCTTTTCTTCCACCCACCCGCGGGCCCGTTGCGAATTGATGACCACGATTTCCGGCCCGTCCGGCTCGCGCAGACGCGCCGCGAGCGCCTCGCCGATGCAACGTGCCGCGAAGTATTGACCCTCGACATAGATCGCGCGACGCGCTGCTGCGATCGCCGCCAGGTGCAGCGCCTCGATCTCCCGCACGCCAACCCGGCCGTGATACGCCGGCTCGGTGCGGGCGATTCCTACAACCACATCGCGCAGAAAAGGGGCCAGTTGGTGCGGCCAGAGATCAGGGCTTGCGGCAGGAGGCGGCTCAATCTGCTCGCCCGTGGCGCGGCGCCAGCGTTCGCGGGCCAGGTCTCCCAAGGCCGCCGCCGCGGGCCCATCCACCGCCATTGTCGCATCGTGAAAGGCGCCGTAGGCTCGCCCTGAGGGTCGCACCCGCCGCGGATCGCCGTCCTTGTGGTGGCGCGTGTCCCAGCGGTCGTTTGTCATGTCGATGCCGCCGCAGAATGCGAGCGCATCGTCGATGACGACGATCTTCTGATGATGAGCGGCACCGGGCGGATGGGCGCTATCGAGCCGGTACTGAAAGCGCCTGCTCGTCATCCAGTTGAGCAGGTGGAGGGGCGTCGTGCCGCGCACCAGCGTTCCGATGAGGCCGAGGTTCCATTGCAATACCCGCACACTGAGTTCGGGTCGGCGCTCGACGAGAGCGGATAGGAAGGGACCCAGTCGATCCGGCAAACCGGGAAGAGGTGTATCGGGGTCCAGCTTGATGCGGGTGTCGAACTCCCACCCGATGAAGAGGACGGAATGACGCGCGCCAAGCAGGGCATCCCGAAGCAGCCTGAAGTAAGGGGCTGCATCGACAATGGGAGCGAGCCGGCCAGCGTGTTCCAACCGCCAGCAGGTCAAGCCGGGCTGAAGCAGCGGCGCACTGCCGGGTATCGCGGGCGCAACGTGTTGCGGGTGATGCTCTGTTTTGGAAATTTCTGTCATCTGCCGCCAATCTCCTGTCTATCTGGCCACCGAGATCTCGGCTTGGAATGGAACGCATGATGATGGCGGGGCGTTTCGTTCGGTACCACCAAAAGGGCCATCTCGTCGAAGGAGACCCACCTGTTTGACTGGATAATCCAAGCCGTCGAGCGCGGAGGGTATATTGGCATCTCTCTTCTCATGTTGGCCGAGAACATTTTTCCGCCAATTCCTTCCGAAATCATCATGCCATTCGCAGGATTCGTTGCGGCGCGCGGGCAGCTCACCTTGATCGGCGTCGTGCTTGCCGGCGCCATCGGGTCGCTTGCAGGAGCGCTCTTCTGGTACGGGGTCGGCCGATGGATCGGCCGCGATCGTCTCAAGGCCTTTTGCGCCCGCCACGGGCGTTGGCTCACGCTCGGCGCGGCCGAGGTCGATCGGGCGAGTGCTTGGTTTGCGCGTCGCGGCTGGGCGGCCGTTTTCGTGGGACGGCTCGTCCCCGGCGTGCGCACGCTGATCTCCGTGCCGGCTGGCGTGGCCGGCATGCCGCTTGTCCCCTTTCTCGTCACTACGGCCCTCGGAACCCTCCTTTGGACGGGACTCCTCGCCGGGGCGGGTTATGTCCTTGCCGAACGTTATCGGGAAGTAGGAGGATGGATCGAGCCGGCCGGCAACGCCGTCTTCGTCCTGGCGCTCGGAGCTTATGGCTATCGGGTTGTGACTTTTGGAAAGCGGAGCCGGCGAAAGCGATGAGCGGTCCGCCGGGCTGGCACCGGCCGCCCGGACGGGGCCTATGACCGACACGCATCCGAACGGCAGCAGATTTTATGAAGGAGCCTGCGCCTTGAGGCGCTTCTTGATCGCAATGCCCTATCGGCGACCTCACCCGCCGTTCTTTCCTGCTTCCTCGGCCTGCGCCCAGCCCGGTCTTGGACGCAGGGATTTTCGGCATTGCGCTCCTGGCGGCCGGATTTTTGTTGTCGTGGGGAGAAGCTGCCGAACAGCATATCTCGCAGGGGCTCATCCTCGCTGCCGTCGCGTTGGTGCCCCGTGCTGCCGGATACGCCCTGGATCTCTACTACGCCTATCGGGCCGGACGCGCGGGCCCGGAATCGCAGTACGTCCACTTTGCCGCCACCAACAAGACGGGGCCACGGGCCAATGCCGTTGAGGCCGGGTTCCTCCTTCTCGCCAGCTTTTATGCCTTCGTCATTTTGTTCAAGGCGCGTATCACGCTCCTCGATTTCCTTGTGCTGGCCGCGACTTGGGCGCGTACGTATGGCGCGTGCGCAACTTGCCGAAGACCGAGGAGTTCTTCCTGACCGCAGCCCAATCACTGTTCGGCCTCGCCCTGCTGCTGCCCTGCGCCTCGGCGTCACCTCGGCGATCGCGTTGGTCGGCTTGTTCGGCGTTCAGGTCTGCTTTGTCTTCCGTTACAGAACCGACGAGGCGGACCACCGCTACGCTGACCTGGCTCGCTTGGGCGCATCTCGGCCTTGCCGCGGTCCTTTTCTCGATCGATGTCAGACGCGCTCTTCGCTACGGCAATCCGAGCCGCGGGTCCGCGCGACCAGAAGGCGCCGGCCATTGATCGCCTTCCAGGCCGAGCGCGGAGACCGTCGTTTACCCGATTGTCGCCGCTTCATGAGATGAATGCCTCGAGGGAATCACATGGAAGAGAACATTCCACGCCTCTTCCCGGAGGCCGGATTAAAGAAGGCCACTATCACCCAGCGCCGGCGCTTGCGCGCCGTTGATCCGATCGCCTACGCGCAAGGCCTCTCGTCAGCCTGGGTTCTGGCCATCGTCATGGCGGCAAGCCTGGTGATGCCCGCCGCTGCACAACCGCCGGCCTCCATCCAGGCGACGCAAGATCCGAAGGAACGATGCACCCAGGCGATCGCGTTCTTCGATCGCTACGGAGCGAGTCGCACCGAGAACAGTGACGGTCAGCGCAATCACATCCGAATCGGCGCAGAGATCGATTGCCAAAGAGGGCGCTACGAGCAGGGCATAACGGCCATGGAAGACCTGCTGCGCCGGAAGAAGTTCGATGTGCCGTCCCCGCTTGCCCCCTGAAGATGTCGATAAGCGCACGGCGGCGACACGTACTCGCCGACTTACAGCAGTTAGCCCAATGCATCGTGCCCTGATCGCCATTGGTCAGTTAGCTGAACCTGTTTCCGCGCGCCTGGCTGCAGGACGACGGCCTGCTCGTCAACGACCACGGAGATCGCGTCGGCGCTGCTGGGATCGCTGGTAATCGTAAGGGTGGTCGGTGTCAGATCGACCGACAGCGAGTGCCTTCGGTATCGCAGCTGGAAGGAAAGTCGTCGGAGCTCGAGAGGAAGCGCCGGATGGAAGCGGAGTTCATCGCCACGGAGCTCCAGACCGGAGTAGCAGCGTTGGAGAAGATCGAGGGTTCCCGCCATGGCGCCAAGGTGGATACCCTCGGCCGTGGTGCCGCCTTGCACGTCGTCGATGTCGCTGCGCAGCGCTTCCGTGAACAACGTCCAGGACCGCTGGCGGCATGAGCGCGCCAGCACCCAAGCATGCACAACCGCGCTCAGCGTCGAGCCGTGCGACGTCCGCCGCAGATAATAGTCGATGTTCTTGGGGATCATTGCGCCATCAACAGTGTACCCAAGCCGGTGGAACGTTTCGGCCAACTCCTCGGCCGAAAACAGGTAGAACAGCATGAGGACGTCGGCCTGCTTGGAGAGCTTGTAGCGGCTGGGCGATTGGCCTTCCGCCTCGAGGATTAGATCGAGGCGCATTATGTTTCCGTAGCGCCGCCGATAGGTCGCCCAGTCGAACTCCTCCAGGTTCTCATAGCCCTCGAATTGACTGAGGACGCCGTCGCCGTGGAAGGGCAGGTAAAGCTTCCGGCTCACGTCGTCCCAGTGCGCGATCTCCTCGCGGTCGATGCGCAGGACTTCACAGAGTTCTCGGCACCGCTCATCGGGTAGAAGGGCAAACAGGTCGAGCGCGCGGGCAATGCACCACGCCGCCATCACGTTCGTATAGGCATTGTTGTCCAATCCCGGTACGGCACGGTCGGGATAGCGGTCATGGAACTCGTCCGGGCCGATGACGCCGCGGATGTCATAGCGGCCGCGGGCCTCGTTCCATCGGGCGATGCTCGCCCAGAACCGGGCGATCTCGAAGAGGAGCTCCGCTCCGTAGCTATAGAGGAATTCGGTGTCGGCGGTCGCCAGATGGTACTTCCACACGTTGTAGGCGATCGCGGCACCCACGTGCCTTTGAAGGTGCGTGTCGTCCCGAATCCAGTTTCCGGAGCGCGGATTGAGGTACATCGCATCGGTCTCTTCCCGTCCGTTGCTGCCGCTCTGCCACGGAAACATCGCGCCGCGAAATCCTGCCGCGTGCGCCGCCTGGCGCGCCTCCGGCAGGCGCCGGTAGCGGTACAGGAGCAGCGCCCGCGTCAGCACCGGCAGGCGCAGGCTGAGGAAAGGAAAGATGAAGAGCTCGTCCCAGAAGACGTGACCACGATAGCCCTCGCCGTGCCAGCCGCGCGCCGGAACACCCGCGTCGAGCTCCATGGTATGCCGCGACACGGTCTGCAAGAGGTGGAAGACATGGAGACGAGCGATCAGGTGCGTGTGGTGCAGCGGATCGGCCCCGACTTCGACGATGTCCATGTCACAGCGACGCCAGAGATGGCGCCAGGCGAGGCCGTGGCTCGCGAGAAGATCATCGAACCTGCCGGCGCGAGTAACCATGGTGCGGGCCTCGGTCCGGCTGTCTGCGATCGCACGTTCGCGCGAGGTGTAGAGGGCGACGATCTTCTCCAGATCGACCCGATCGCCTGAGACAACGTCAAGGCCGATCTCCTGTCCAACGTGATCCGGCGCGGTCACGGCCTTGCGGTCGCCGGGATAAGGCTTTCGGTTGATGGCGACCTGGACCCGGGCAACCTGTGAGATGCGCAATTGCGACTGCGTCGTCTCGGCCTCGAGGACAATAGTCTCGGAGTCGAGCACGGCTGCCTCGCGGACGACCAAGTGCCTGCCGCTGTACGGCTGGTAGCGCAGCACGCCCGCATTCGTGACGCCGCCATCGAGGAGCGTGCGGACGGTGAGCCGCCCGGACCAGTTCTCCGCGCGGAGCGTGACATGCTGCCCTGCGAGGTGCCTCTCCTGCTGGTGGACGAAGCGTCGCTCGACGAGAGTTGTTTCCCGGCCTTTCGGATCGCGGATGCGGACCGTTCGCTCGTACAGGCCACGGTGCAAGTCGAGCGCTTGGCGATAACTCAGCAGCTCGGTTCGTCGCAGATCGAGCCAGTCGCCGTCATCGATACGGAAGACCAACGACAGCCAGTTCGGCAGGTTGACCAGGTCCTCGTGTTCGATCAGGCGACCCTCGATCTCTGTCGAGAGCCGATTGTATCCGCCGGCGAGATAGGTGCCGGGATAATGGATGCCGTCGGCGCGAGCCTCGGCAGCCGCCCCTCTGGTGACGAAATAGCCGTTGCCCAGTGCGAACAGCGTCTCCCGCCGGCCTTCGACGGCCGGGTCGAACTTGTCATAGGCGAGCACCCACGGATCGGCGTGAGTTAGGGCACCGGCATGCCGCCTCTCCATCCTCGGCGGGCGGATGAAGGGGTCGAGCCGATGCACGTCCGGCGCGGCCTTGGGAGGAACCGCCCTCGCTGGTGGCGCGTCCTCCGAGCCGAGCTCGACCGCCGACAGGTCAGGCACGACCACATCGGCACCCTGCGCCCGAAGTGCCTCGGCATTGTCGCCGCGGTCGACGCCAACGACGAGCCCAAACCCGCCGGCGCGCCCCGCCGCGACCCCGGCGGTGGCGTCTTCCACCACGACGGTTCGACCCGGCGACGTTCCCAGGCGCCGTGCCGCTTCGAGAAACGTATCGGGTGCTGGCTTGCCGCGGAGCGACAGCGCCGCCTGGTCGTTCCCGTCCACCGTTGCGTCGAACAGCGACGCCAGTCCGGCTGCACGGACGATCTCGGCAGAGTTCCGGCTCGCCGTCACCAGTCCGACCTTGAAGCCGAGCCCACGCAGGCGCCGGATCAACGCGATAGTAGAAGGATAGACGTCCACGCCATGGGTGCGGACGCGATCCAGGAAGAGTTGGTTCTTGCGTGCACCGAGCCCATGCACTGTGTCCCGCTCCGGCCCGTCCGATGGATCGCCCTCCGGCAATGCCACGCTGCGGGCGGCGAGGAAGGTCCGGATCGCTTCGAGACGCGGCCGTCCATCGACATGGGTGCGGTAGTCCGCGGCCGTGAAGGGGGCCAATGGGACATTGTCCTCCTTGGCGCGCTTCTCGAGAAGGGCGTCGAATACTTCCGTCCATGCGGCGGCGTGAACACGGGCTGTATCGGTCACAACGCCGTCGAGATCGAACACCACGGCTACGAACCGCCCCGGTATCAGAACGACGTGACTGGACCAGCCCCGAGGTACCGTTGTGCTCATCGCACCTTTCCTGGCGGAAACGAGCCCCGCAACCGCGCCTCTCAACCGCTTCCCATGCCGGCTGCCATCAATCCAACCATGGAACCATCGGTCAAGCCTCTTCGTTCCATGCCGGTGCTACCCGACCATACTGTTGAAAGTCCGATGAAGACGGCACCTGGCGATGGGCAACCGGTGGAAAGACGCGCTATGATTGATTTGGCAATGATGTTCAACATGAACCCATGGGACGCGCTGTCCCATGCGGCCAATCTCGCGGTTGCCTATGTGCTCGCGCTTCCGATCGGCTGGAATCGGGAGCACGAGGAACGAAGCGCCGGCATCCGTACTTTTTGTCTCGTTGCAATGACCGCCTGCGGTTTCGTGCTGGTCGCCATCGGCGTACTTGGCAAAGAATCGGCCGGCCAGGCGCGCATCCTCGAAGGATTGATCGTGGGCGTAGGCTTCATCGGCGGCGGCGCGATTCTGAAGCACGGCACGCAAGCCGTGGGCACGGCGACGGCGGCAAGCCTGTGGGCGACGGGTGCGCTGGGGGCGGCGGTCGGCTATGGCCTTTACGATATCGCCGCCATATTGAGTGCAAGCATGTACTTGACCTTTCGCTTTCTCGCCCCGCTCAAAAGCGCCGCCCATGAAGCAGATCCTGAAAAGGATCGGCGCGAAACTCCCTAAATCGCGTGTGCGGCGCTGCCATTCTTTTCACCTGCAGGCGCTTGCCGACGATCAATGCCGGCGCCTACCAAGCAGGCGGCCAATCCGTGGCAGAAGCACCGGCGCAGCGATAAGGACGAGGGCGCCGATCACCCAGAGCACAACAATCGTTGGCTTAATGATTATTCGAATCAAGGGGATGACCTGTCCCGAAAGGCCGCTGACATTGAGACTATCGAGGACAGTGCCAACGCCCTTTCCAGCCCCGGTCGCAGTTGCGAGATCCTTTCCGCCGTCTACCAGGGTGCCGGCACTGCCAGCAGCCCATTCTAAGACAGGATCGACCGAGGCGTAAGCAATCCAGGCAATCAGCGACCAGACTGCCAACCCGATGATCACGACGATCCACGACATCGGCCTCAAGATCCGCGGCGCGGGACGGCCTTCCGATGGATTGCCTGTCCATCGGCCTGGGATTTCCTCCCCATAGCCGCGGCGAGACCAGCGCCCATGCCTCCGGTGTCCACCCAAAACTGCCTCCGTCGTGCGCTTCGACATTACCATACTACCCGCTTAAGGCGGGGCGATGGTCATTGGTTGCATAGGATTTGCCGACCCTGTCTTTCAGGTCACACAGGCGAATCCGCTACAGCCTCAATTCGCCCTCGGCCTCCCGCTGCTTCTGATCCTCGATCTGGATCGTCGTATGCGACAGGCCAAAACCGGTCTTCATCGCTTCTCGGGCACTGAGAAGCGCCGCCTGCGCCTGGCCAATATCGGCCACGACGAGATGGCAACTCATGGCGTTGAGCCCGGATGTTATGGTCCACACGTGGAGGTCGTGCACGGCCGTCACGCCCGGAATGGCCAGCAGCTTCCGTTCCAGCAGCGCGAGGTCGACCTCGGGCGGCGTGCCCTCCAGAAGGATGTGGATCGCCTGCTTGAGCAGGATCCAGGTGCGCGGCACAATGAAAAGCCCGATGCCGGCGCCGATGATGGGATCGGCCAGGGTCCAGCCGGTGAGCATGACGACACCCGCAGCGACGATGACACCGAGCGAGCCCAGCATGTCGCTCAGCACCTCGAAATAAGCCCCCTTCACATTGAGGCTCTCCGACGATCCCGCCGACAGGAGCTTCATGCTGGCCAAATTGACGGCAAGACCGACCACAGCCACCACCAGCATCGGACCGCCAAGGATATCCGGCGGATTCACGAAGCGCTGATAGGCCTCATAGAGGATGTAGATCGTCAACAGCAAAAGGACGACAGCGTTCGTCAGCGCCGACAGGACCTCCATGCGGACGTAACCGTAGGTCACGCGTGGCGTCGCGGGGCGCTCGGAGAACCGGATGGCGATCAGCGCCAGCGCCAGACCGCCTGCATCGGTCAACATGTGCGCCGCGTCCGCAAGCAGTGCGAGGCTGCCCGTCCACAGGCCGCCGACGACTTCGACCGTCATGAAGGACGATGTAAGAGCAAGAGCCGCTACGAGCCTGTTCTTATGCCGGCCCGTAGCGGTCCCGGTCGGAGTGGCCTCTGCTTGCGAAAGCGCCGCGGCCATGATCAAACTGTTGTTGTCATTATAGGAACGCGCTCTGGCGACTGCGTGACGCAGTGTTCATTAATCGAAGAGGTTTCCGAGGAATGACCGTCTCCGGCCGCGTCCGTGGTGGCCGCCGCCATGCCCGCCGCGCCCATCATCATAGTAGCGATCCTGGGCCGGATAGGGCTGGCCCTGTGGGGCCGGTTGCGCTGCATAGGATTGGGCTTGCGCACCTTGAACCTCTTCGCTCGCGCTGCGCTCGATGATCTTGTCGAGTTCACCGCGATCCAGCCAGACGCCCCTGCATTTCGGACAATAATCGATTTCAATGCCCTGGCGCTCGCTCATGATCAGATCGACCCTGCAGGCGGGACAAAGAAGTCCATGCCCCTTGGCGTCAGGCGCGGTATTTGCGGTGTCTGCCATTCTTTTCTCCTCCAGTCCAAAGCGAGCCGTAGTGGCCGCTCGTCTCCATATGGGAACTCCAGTGGCTAGAGGTTCAAGGTTCTTGCAATCAACGCTCTACAGTAGCCCAGCCTGGTGCGACAATTCCGCACAGAACTATCCCATGATCGGGCACTTGCCGCGGGTGGCCGCGCCCAAAAATGTGGATCGATCTCGTCCTGATGTTTTCCCACCGCCAATGCCACTCTGACAGCGCGGCGTCACCCGCCATTGTTTCGATAGGCAAGAAGCCTCAGGGCATTGAAAACCACGAGCAGGGTCGAGCCCTCGTGCACTGCGACCGCGGGGCCGATGCCAAGACCAAGAATGGTCGCGGGCACGAGCAGTGCCACCACGCCCAGGCTGACGACGACGTTCTGGAGGATCACCGAACGCGTGGTGCGGCTCAATCCGACAGCGAACGGCAGGTTGGCGAGGTCGTCGGCCATCAGGGCGACGTCGGCGGTCTCCATCGCCACGTCGGATCCGGCGGCGCCCATGACGATGCCCACCGTGGCGTTGGCCATCGCCGGGGCGTCGTTGACGCCGTCGCCGACCATCGCGACCTTGCCCTCGGCACGCAGCTTCTTGATGGCCTCGACCTTGTCTTCCGGCATCAGGTCGCCCCAAGCTTCGTCGAGGCCGACCTCATGCGCGATCGCCTCGGCGACCTTCTGGTGGTCGCCGGAGATCATGATCATCCGCCGGATGCCAAGCGCGCGCAGACGCGCCAGCGCCGCCTTCGCGGCCGCGCGCGGCGTGTCCATCAACCCGATGGCGCCGAGGTCGCGGTCGCCCTGCCGCACGACCATGGTCGTGCGCCCGGCCTCGCGCAGCGACGCGATGGCATCCTGCATGGCAGTGGAGAGTGGCGCGATGCCCTCGGCGCCGAACATCTCAGCCTTGCCGATCAATACCCTGTTGCCGTCGACATTCGCGGCGACGCCGCGCCCGGTCAGGCTTGCGAGATCGCTGGCTCGAGGGACCTCATCCCCGCCGAGGCGCTCGCGGCCGTCACGCGCGATGGCACGGGCGAGCGGATGATCGCTCACGCCCTCGACGGCGACCGCCACCCGTAGCAAGTCCTTCTCCGCGATACCGGGGGCGGGCACGACATCGGTAATGCGCGGCTTGCCCACCGTCAGAGTGCCGGTCTTGTCGAAGGCGATCGCCGAAAGCGAACCAAGGTTCTCGAGCGGGCCGCCCCCCTTGACCAGGACACCACCGCGCGCGGCGCGCGCTACAGCCGACAGCACGGCGCTCGGAGTCGCGATGGCGAGCGCGCAGGGACTGGCGGCGACCAGCACGGCCATGGCGCGATAGAAGCTGTCGCGGAACGGCTCGTCGATCACAATCCAGGAGAACAGCAGCAGCACCGCCAGCGTCAGGACGGCCGGCACGAAGAGGCGCTCGAACTTCTCGGTGAAGCGCTGGGTCGGCGATTTCTGCGTCTCCGCTTCACTGACCATCCGGACCACCTTGGCAAGGGCGCTGTCGGTGGATTTGCGCGTGACCTCGATCTCGATGGCGCCACTGCCGTTGATGGTGCCAGCAAAGACGCGGTGGGCGAGATCGAGCTCGTCCGGATTTGCACGGGCTGCCACCGCGTCGGCGACGGCCTGCTTATCGGCGGGGATGCTCTCGCCCGTCACTGGTGCCTGGTTGACGCTGCTCTCGCCCGCTACCACGAAGCCGTCCGCCGGGAGACGCGCGTCCGGCTTGACGACGACGATGTCGCCCAGGGCGAGCTCCTCGACGGGCACCTCCTGCAGGTCGCGGCCGCGCCTGACGAGGGCTGTCCGGGGTGCGAGTTCCGCCAGCGCCTCGATCGCGCGCTTCGCGCGACCCATGGCGTAGTGCTCGAGCGCATGGCCGAGGCTGAACAGGAAGAGCAGGAGCGCGCCTTCCGCCCATGCGCCGAGCGCGGCGGCGCCGGCTGCGGCGACCAGCATCAGAGTGTCGATCTCGAACCGCTTCAGGCGCAGATTGTCGATCGCCTCGCGCAGCGTGAAGAACCCGCCAAAGAAATAGGCACCGAGATAGAAGGCGAGCGGCGCCCAGACCGGAACCGGCAGAAACATTTCCATCAAGTAGCCGCCGCCGAGCAGGCCGCCGCACGCCAGGGCGAAGATCAGCTCGGTGTTCGGTCCAAGGATGCCGCCTTCGTGGTCGTGCTCTGCTTCTTCCGCTCCGTGTCTCTCCGCCCGGTGATCGTGCCCGGCATGGTCATCGGCGCCGGCGCGTGCTTTCGCGGAACCTCTGGTGCGCATCTGGTCCAGTTCGCGCGCAAGCGCCGCTTCCGAGGTGACGGATCGATCGAATTCGATGCGCACAGCTCCAGCGGCACTGGCTTCCGCCTCCAGGACCCCCGGCAGCGCGCGCAATCGTTCGGCGATAGTGCGCGCACGTCGCTCATGCTGGATGTCGAGCTGCCACACTGCGTGGCCGTAACGCTCCGCGATCCTCGCGCCGGCTGCGGTAACCAATTCGCGGATGCGCGGCAGCGGCAGAACGGCAGCATCATAGTGAACGCAGAGCTGAGCAGCCTCGCCATCAGGAGTGGCGACGTGAACCTCCTCGATCCCCTCGCGCCCGCGCATCTCCGATATCAGCCGCGTCACGCAGGCATCGGCGGCGTCATGTACCTCCGGAAGCAGGATCGGGATGTCCAAGCGCAGCTTGCCAGTCACGTTCAAGTTTTGAGCCATATCGAACCCACTGCAAGAGGAAGCTCCCTGCGGTCCATTCGGTTTCCATCTTCGCCGGCTCTCGTCCTCCTATAAGCCGCCGTAGTACCATGGTCTGGCACAGGCTGCGGCCGGCCGCGTCCCTAGGCAGTGTGTGCCTAAACGACCGATTTCGATTCGCCACTCTAGCCTGATCTACACGAAGAAGCAGAGTCACAATCTGGGACCTCAATATGCATAGGCGGAAGTAAAGATGAACACGGCCGCACGGTTAGATCATATATTCGACGTCCTTTCGGATGATCGCTTCGGTCGGGGCGAGAGCGGCAGTACCCGAATCTGGCCAGGGAAGCTGCGGCATGAGCGATAAAGATCCGGCCACCGGGGGGGCTGTCGCCGGGCATAGGGGCAGGCTTGTAATAGCGCTTTCTGTCACTGTGGCCTTCGCGGCCATTGAGGTTATAGGTGGATTGCAGGCGGCGAGTCTCGCGCTTCTCGCAGACGCAGCCCACATGTTGATCTCTGCGTCTGGATTGGCGCTAGTGCTGATCGCCAACCAAAACAAGGAACGGTGCGCCATGCCTGTGAAGGCTCACGGCTATGGCCATGCAGGAGCTATCGTTCTGATGGGTTGCGCATTTTTTCTGCTGTTCGTGGTCTGCATTCTCTACGAGGCTTACCAGCGCTCGCTGAACCCGCCGGAAGTTCGGGGGGATCTTATGCTGATCATCGCGATGGGCAGCCTGATCATCAACTTGGGCAGCATGAAGCTTCTGGCCGCAGAGTCGTCGCATCGTCCTCACGGCAAAAGGCCTTGGGTCAGCATCCTACATGACATGCCGGGCTCGCTGGAGGTAATCATTACTGCAATCATAGTTGTGTTGACGGGTTGGTCGGTGGTCGACCCCATTGTCGGGGCAGCCATCGGGCTCTACATCATTCCGCGAACATGGGTCCTCGCGAATCGGGCGATTCGATATCAAAGCTGATGGCGCTTGACCTGAACGGACCGGACACTTTAAGCCGGATAACGCATTTCCGAACCGACGATATGCCAAGCGCACGATCGACGGCGGCGTTCACCGTAGCAGAGACGCCGCGACTTTGACGTTCCGGTGCGATGCATCCGCCCTGTGGCTTAGCCGCTCAATGACGGAAGCCACCAGATCCGGATCGACCCCGCGGGGTTCTCTCGGGCAAGCGGGCCGGTGACTGCTAGGGTCGCCATCTGGTGCCCCTCGCCATCACTGCCAGCGAACAGACGGTTCTTATGTCCTGGCGCCACCGGACAGAATCTCGTTCGCCTTGATTGGCGACTAGTAGCTCGTCACTGAGATTTGGACGGTTTGACCGTGAGCCCCCCGGCCAGGCGGTGGCTGCTGGACCGATGACAGCATTGCCCGCAGTCGGGTTGGGCCGCGCAATCCTTGGTTTGACGACGGCGGCGGCCCGCAATAGGCCCCCCTCGCGGAGCCCAAAAGTCGCCGGATCGAAGCGCGGCATCGCCGCGCCAATGAGGCGGCCTCGCGGGACATAATCATAGTTATTGATAAGCACTGGGGGTTTCAGCAGGGTTCAACCGTCTGTCGCTCTATGGATCGTTGATCCGATTCACCTCAGCCGGTCCGGCAGGCCTGCAGTGCGCCGCCACTGCGCAAAGGTACTAACGCGGCCGCGGCCGCACCCGCGCCGTCGGCTCGGCGATCAGCGGGTCGTCGGGCCAGTGGTGGCGGGGATAGCGGCCCTTGAGCTCGGCCTTCACCGCCTTGTAGCCGTTGGCCCAGAAGCTCGCGAGATCGCGTGTCACCTGGACCGGCCGGCGCGCCGGCGACAGCAGATGGATGGTCAACGGCACCTTGCCGCCGGCGACGCGCGGCGTGTCTAAAAGACCGAACATCTCCTGCAGGCGCACCGACAGCGTCGGCTCTGACGGATTGGCATAGTCGATCGGTACGCGCGAACCGCTCGGTACTTCGACATGCGTCGGCGCCAGGCGATCGAGCTCGCGCTGCCGGTCCCACGGCACCAGCGATTTCAGAGCGGCTACAAGGTCGATCCGCGCCAGATGGCTGCGCCGCGACACGCCGTCGAGGAATGGTGCCAGCCATGTGTCGAGCGATCCGAGCAACATCTGGTCAGACAGGTCGGGCCAGCCGTCGTCCTGGGTGCGCAGGAAGGTGATGCGCTCGCGCCACTTCGCGAGATCGTCCGACCATGGCAGCGCGCCCAGGCCAAGCTGGCGGATGCCCTCGATCATCGCCGCCTTGAGCTTGTCGGCGTCGGGATTCGCCAGCGGCTTGTCCTCGAGCAGCAGAGCACCCAGGCGTCGGCGGCGCCGTGCCAGCACGACGCCTTCGCGTTCGCTCCACCGCAGCGCTTCCTCGTCGACGATCTGCTCGGCGAACAGTTCTTCGATCTCGTCGAGGCCGATTGGTGCCGCGAGAAAGATGCGCGAGTCCTGGGCAGAGCCGTCGAGATCGGCCACCACCAAAAACTCGTCGTTGGCCATCGGATCGCCGTCCGGCAGCGCTGCACCTCGGCCGCCCGACAGGAGATAGCGGTTGGTTCCCGGGCGGCGCCGGCCGATGCGGTCGGGATAGGCGAGGGCCAGCAGGGCGCCGGTCATCGACACGTCGGGCCGGTCGTCGCCGGCGCCGCGCGGCATCAGGCGGCGTGCCTGCTCCTGAATCAGGCGCAGCGCGCCGTCGCGTTTGCCGCTCAAGGCGATGTCGACGCGGTGGCGCAGGTCGACGTCGCGCTGGCCCGGCGGCGGGCGCAGGAAGTCGCGCTCGCTCAGGATCGCGGCCAGCAGGGCGGCGATCCGGCCTTGGCCGAGCTCTCGGCCTTTCAATACGAGGTGCGCCAGCCGAGGATGCTGGCCCAACCGCGCCATTGCCCGACCATGCGGCGTGATCGCGCCCGATTTGTCCAAGGCGCCAAGATCGACGAGCAGGGCGCGCGCGGTGGCGAGCGACGCGGCCGGTGGTGGCGTCAGCCAGGGCAGGGTGGCGTCGTTGGCGCCCCACAGGGCCAGCTCCAGGGCGAGCGGCGCGAGATCGGCGTCCAAAATCTCGGGCGGCGTGAAGGGCAGCAGGCCGCGCTGCTGCTCCTCGGGCCATAGGCGATAGCACACACCGGGCTCGAGGCGGCCGGCGCGGCCGCGGCGCTGGTCGGCCGAGGCCTGGCTGACGCGCACGGTCTCCAGCCGCGTCATGCCCGAGCGCGGCGCGAAGCGCGGCACGCGCATCAGGCCCGAATCGATCACGATGCGCACGCCCTCGATGGTGAGGCTGGTCTCGGCGATCGAGGTCGCCAGCACGACCTTGCGCCGGCCGGCCGGCGATGGCGCGATGGCGCGATCCTGGTCGGCCGGCGAGAGATCGCCGTAGAGCGGCGCCAAGTCGACGTTGCTGCCGAAATCCAGGCGCTCCTCGACGCGGCGGATCTCGCCGACGCCGGGCAGGAACACCAGGGCGCTGCCGCTCTCCTCGGCGAGCGCGCGGCGCACCGTCGAGGCGACACTGTCCTCGATGCGGCCGGCGGCCTCGCGGTCGAGATAGCGCGTGTCGACCGGGAACATGCGGCCGGCCGATTCGACGACCGGCGCGCCGCCCAGGCGATCGGACACCGGGCCGGGATCGAGGGTCGCCGACATGGCGATGACGCGCAGGTCGTCGCGCAACGCCGTCTGCGCCTCGCGCACCAGGGCGAAGGACAGGTCGGTCTCCAGGCCGCGCTCGTGCAGCTCGTCGAAGATCACGCAGCCGATGCCGTCGAGTGACGGGTCGTCCTGCAGCATCCGGAGAAAGAGGCCGTCGGTCACGACTTCGATCCGCGTGCGCGGCCCGACCTTGGTGTCGAGCCGCACGCGATAGCCCACGGTTTCGCCAACCGGCTCGCCCAAGGTCGCCGCCATACGCCGGGCGGCGGCGCGCGCCGCCAGCCGCCGCGGCTCCTGCATGACGATCTTGGCCTTGCCGAGCCATGGCGCGTCGAGCAGCGCCAAGGGCACGCGCGTCGTCTTGCCGGCGCCCGGCGGCGCCACCAGCACGGCCGCATTGCGCGCCGACAACGCCTCCTTCAGGCGCGGCAGGGCTTCGTCGACGGGAAGGGACTCCATCGCGGCGGCTTATAGCCGTGGCCGCGGACAAGGTCGATCAAGTGGTAACGAGGGGGTTGACCACCGAAAGGCCGGCGAAGCGATTGAAGTCCCGATCGGCCGACCATAGTTCGCGGACGCCGTGTTGTCGGCAAAGCGCCACGATGCGCGCATCGTGAACACGTGGACCGACTATGCGTCCGGCCGTGAGCAGCGTGCGCAATGTCGACCAGTGTTCGGCTGCCTCGGCCAGAAGCACCAGTGTCGGGGATTCAACCCATGCGTCGACTTGATCAATCGCTCGGGCAAGTGGCGAAGCCGGCGCATAGATGCGGGGATGTGTCACGATGGCCAGGAACTCGTGCAGGCAGGGCCAGGGAATCGCCCACGTGGCAGACCCTTCGGCGAGCTCCGCTATCCTTTCGGAAGCCGCATCATGGAACGGCGAATCCTCGCGATGCGCGTATACGAGAACGTTCGTATCGACGGCGATCAACTGCCACGGCCTTCGTAGGCGAGGTCACGGATATGTTCCCACGAGGCGTCGCGAAGTCCTGGCTGAAGGCCCTTGCCCTTGAAGCTGGCACGGCGCAGCTTGAACGGAGCGCCGGGTTTGGTCTCCGCGACGACCCGATGCAGGCCGCGCTCGATCAGAGTGCGCAGGGTCACGCCTTCACGGGCCGCCGTCTTTCGGGCTTCACGCAGAAGTGAATCGGAGATCTCAACTGTCGTCTTCATGGGGACCATCCATATGGTTCATATCATATGGGTACCCATACCGTCGGCACAAGAGATGGCGCTGCATCGTTGAAGCATTCTATGATCCGGCACCAGATCGAGGAAACGCCGTGCTGAAACTGACCTTCTGTCTGCGGCGATTGCCGTCGTTGAGCCTGGAAGAGTTCCAGGACTACTGGCTGAACAAGCATGCGCCGCTGGTCAGGACCCTGCAGCCCGTGCTCGGCATGGTGCGCTATGTGCAGCTTCACCGCGTGCCGGGCGACCTGGCCGACGGCATGCGCCGCGCGCGCGGCGCGCCCGAGCCTTACGACGGCGTGGCCGAGCTGTGGTGGCGCAGCGAGGGGACCTGGCGCTCCGCCAGTATCAACCCCATGGCGCGCGAGGCCAACCGCCTGCTGGTCGAGGACGAGGCGAAGTTCATCGATCTTCCCAACTCACCCCTGTGGCTCAATCGCGAGGAGATGATCTACGGCGAGCTGGTGAAGCCGTCATGATGATGCGGCGGGCGATCCTCGACCTTGGCCTGGGCCTCTCCGCGGCGCTGCTGTTCGCGGCGCCCGCCTTCGCCCAGACCTATCCCAACAAACCCATCCGCCTGGTCGTCGGCTACTCGCCCGGCGGCGGCAACGACCTTATAGCGCGCATCGTCGCGGCGAAGCTGCAGGAGAAGCTAGGCCAGCCCATCGTGGTCGACAACAAGCCCGGCGCGCAGTCGATCGTGGCCGCCGAGCTGGTCGCCAAGGCCCAGCCCGACGGCTACACGCTGCTGATGGCGCCGAGCGGGCCGATGACCATCAACCCCGCGGTCTATGCCAAGCTGCCCTACGCACCTGAGAAGGATTTCGCGCCGATCTCGCTGCTCGCCGAGTTCCCGCTGCTGCTGGTGGTCGGCGCCGACCAGCCGATCAAGTCGGTGCGCGAGCTGATCGACTACGGCCGCGCCAACCCCGGCAAGGCCAACTACGCCTCGAGCGCCACGCCCTTCCAGCTCGCCGCGGAGCTGTTCAACCAGCGCACCGGCTCGAAGTTCCAGCATATCCCCTATCGCGGCAGCGGCGATGCCGCGCAGGCCGTTGCGTCAGGCCAGGTGCTGATGACCATTGCCGACACAGGGCCGATCTCCGGCCCGCTCAGCGCCGGCAAGCTGCGCGCGCTCGCCATCACCGCGGAAAAGCGCGACCAGGCTTTCCCCGACGTGCCGACGCTCGCCGAAGCGGGCGTGCCCGGCGTGACGATCGCGCTGTGGACGGGGCTGGTGGCACCGGCCGGCACGCCGCCTGAGATCGTGGCCAAGCTGAACAAAGCCATCGCCGAAACCCTGGCGCTGGCCGAAGTTCGCATGGCGCTCGAGAAGATCGCCGTCACGCCGCGCGGCACCACGCCCGAGCAGTATCGCGTGCTGATCGCCCGCGACGCGGCACGCTGGAAGGCGGTGGCGACGGCAGCCAACATCAAGCTCGAGTGAGCCGGCTGCGATGCTGGACACGCTGGCGTTCCTGCGGCGCGTCTACGAGCGCTTCAATGCCCGCGACATCGATGGCGTGCTGGCCTGCCTGCATGCCGACGTGCAATGGGCCAACGGCCAGGATGGCGGCTACGTGCACGGCCACGACGGCGTCCGCCGCTACTGGACCCGGCAATGGACGATGATCGATCCCCATGTCGAGCCCATGGACTTTTCCGTCGCATCCGACGGTGAGATCGTGGTCGCAATCCGCCAGACTGTGCGCGATCCTTCCGGCAAGATTTTAGGCGAAAAGAGAGTCGGCCACGCCTTCCGCATCGAAGACGGGCTGATCAAACGCTTCGACATCCGTACGACCCCTTGAGTGAGGACGCGATGGACAGCATCAACGAGGCCCGCCGCTCGACGGCGCAGTATTTCCTCGAAGGCCTGAGCGAGATCGGCTGCGACTATATCTTCTGCAACTTCGGCACCGACCACGCGCCGATCATCGAGGCGATGGCCGCCTTCAAGCGCGACGGCCGCAAGGCGCCCAGGACCGTGATCTGCCCGCACGAGATCACGGCGGCGCACATGGCGGCGGGCTACTTCCTCGCCACCGGCCGCGGCCAGGGCGTGATGGTGCATGTCGATTCCGGCACCGCCAATTCGGCGATGGCGCTGCACAACATCTGCCGCGCCCGCATCCCGGTGCTGCTGATGGCCGGCCGCGCGCCCTACACCACGCGCGGCGAGCTTTTGGGGACGCGCGACACCTACGTGCACTTCATCCAGGAGCCGTTCGACCAGGCGGCGCTGGTGCGGCCCTACACCAAGTGGGAATACAACCTGCCCTCGGGCGTGGTCGCCAAGGAGGCGCTGCGCCGCGCCCACACCGTGATGATGAGCGACCCCAAGGGGCCGGTCTACATGACCTTCCCGCGCGAGACGCTGACCGAGCTGTGGTCCGAGGGCCAGATCCGCTCCTATCCCGAGGAGCGTTTTCGCGCGGCAGCCGTGGGCGCCGTCGATCGCCAGTCGGTCGATGCCATCGCGACCAGGCTGCTGGCCGCCGAGCATCCGCTTCTGATCACGGCCTATTCGGGCCGCAATCCCGCTGCGGTCGCGTTGCTCGACGAGCTCGCACAGTTCGGCGGCATTCGCGTCGTCGAATTCAGTCCCGTCCATCTCAACCTGCCGCACGATTCTCCCTGCCATGGCGGCTTCGTGCCGACCAAGGCGCTGGCCGACGCCGATGTCGGCCTGCTGGTCGATGTCGACGTGCCGTGGATCCCCAAGGACATGCCGGAGAATCCCACGACCTGGTGGGCGCATGTCGATGTCGACCCGGAGAAGCGGGCGATCCCGATGTGGACCTTCCCGGCGAACCTGCGCCTGCAGGGCGACAGCTGCGGCTTCTATGCCGACCTTTTAGCCGTGCTGAAGGCCCGGGCCGATACGGGCTTCAAGGCGCGCGCAGCGGCGCGCGTGAAGGAGATCGCGGCCGAGGGCGTGGCGCGCCGCCAGCAGGCGGCCAAGCTCGCCGCCGAGCCCGGCGTCGCGGGCGAGATCAACCCGCACCATCTCTGCGCCAAGCTCGTGAAGGCGCTCGGTCCCTCCGGCGTGGTGATCAACGAGGCGATCCGCAACATCCCGACCGTGCTGGCCCAGATGCCGCGGACCGAGCCCGGCACCCTGGTCGGCCTCGCTGGCGCCGGCCTCGGCTTCTCCGGCAGCGTGGCGCTGGGGCTGAAGCTCGCCATGCCTGACCGCATCGTCATGCCGATCATGGGCGACGGCACCTTCTACTTCTCCAATCCGCAGTCGGTGCTGGCGGTGTCGCAGAATTACGGCCTGCCGGTGTTCATGGTCGTGCTCGACAACTCGGGCTGGGGTGCGGTGAAGGAGGCGACCTTGCGCGTCTATCCCGCCGGCGAGGCCAAGGCCGGCAACGACTATGGCGCCAACTTCGGCATGAACATGGACTTCGGCAAGATCGCCGAAGCCGCCGGCGCCCACGGCGAGTTCCTGTCCGAGCCGGCGGACGTCGACGCCGCGATCGCACGCTGCCTCGAGGCTGTGCGTTCAGGCCGCTCGGCGGTGCTGCATGCCAAGGTGACAAAGATCTGAAGCCCTTGAATGAGATCATGATCTTCCGGACCGCGCGCATCTTGCGGGCTCATGATCATGAGGCGCGCAAGATGCGCGCGGTCCGGAAGAGCTATGAGCTCTGGTTCGCAGAACGAAAACGTTGGACCGCAGGTTGATCTCTGCGGGCATTGCCCTTGATATTGGAGTGAAGCTCCCCCCGACCTCCGCCACGAAAGGCACGTCCATGCCCGATACCGCGACCGTCCTCGCGCCGTCGTCCGCCAAGACCACCGAGCATTTCGATGTCCTGATCGTCGGCGCCGGCATCTCCGGCGTAGGCGGCGCCTATCACCTGACCAAGCAAAGCCCGGGCACGAGCTTCGTCGTGCTCGAAGCGCAGGAGAGCTTCGGCGGGACGTGGATCACCCATCACTATCCCGGCATCCGCTCCGACAGCGACCTCTACACCTTCGGCTATCGCTTCAAGCCGTGGACCGGCAAGCCGATCGCCACGGCCGAGGAGATCCTCGACTACATGGGCGAGGTGATCGAGGAGAACGACCTTTCGCGCCACATCCGCTATCGCCATCGCATCGCCTCGGCGACTTGGTCGAGCGCCGACAATCGCTGGACCATCGAGGGCGAGCGCGACACCGGCGAGCCCTTCCGCATCACGGCGGGCTTCCTGTGGATGTGCCAGGGCTACTACCGCCATTCCGAGGGCTATACGCCCGAGTGGCAGGGCATGGCCGACTATAAGGGCCGCATCGTCCATCCGCAGACCTGGCCCAAGGACATCGACCTCAAGGACAAGCAGGTGATCGTCATCGGCTCGGGCGCGACGGCGGCGACCCTGGTGCCCAACATCGCCGACGACTGCGCCCACGTCACCATGCTGCAGCGCTCGCCGACCTATTTCATCCCGGCGCGCAACGCCAACGACCTCGCCGACCAGCTGCGCCAGCTCGAGGTCGACGAGGCGTGGATCCACGAGATCGTGCGCCGGCGCATCCTGCGCGACCAGTCGGTGTTCACCCAGCGCTCGTTCGACGAGCCCGACAAGGTGCGCGACGAGCTTTTGGCCGGCGTGCGCGCCTATCTCGGCCCCGACTTCGACGTCGCCACGCATTTCACGCCTTCGTACCGGCCGTGGCGCCAGCGCATCGCCTTCGTGCCCGACGGCGACCTGTTCCGCGCCATGCGCAAGGGCAAGGCCTCGGTCGTCACCGACGAGATCGAGCGCTTCACCGAGAAGGGCATTCTGCTCAAGTCGGGCAAGGAGCTTTTAGCCGACATCATCGTCACAGCCACCGGCTTCCATCTCAACGTGCTGGGCGACATCGCCTTCGACATCGACGGCAAGCCGCTCGATTTCGCCAAGACCGTGACCTATCGCGGCATGATGTTCACCGGCATCCCCAACATGGCCTGGGTGTTCGGCTACTTCCGCGCGAGCTGGACCCTTCGCTCCGACCTGGTCGCCGATTTCGTCTGCCGCCTGCTCGGCCACATGAAGGACAGGCAGGCCCGCCGCGTCGAGGTGGCGTTGCGCCCTGAGGACAAGGACATGCCGCTGCTGCCCTGGATCGACACCGAGAACTTCAATCCGGGCTACGTCACGCGCGGCATGCATCTGCTGCCCAAGCGCGGCGACAAGCGCGAATGGCAGCACACGCAGGATTACTGGCACGAGAAGAACGAGTTTCCCGCGATCGATCTTGACGACAAGGCGTTCGTCTACAAATAGAGCGCCATGATCGTCACGTCGCAAAGCGCAAATGCCCTGAGCTGTACCTCGGGATCGTGGAAGATCTGGTCGCTCAGCGACGGGCATGTCGACATGCCCGCCGACCTTCTTCGCCGCGGGCCTGGTCTTGGAAAGTACACACTGGCACAGGAGCCATCGCTCGTTCGGCTGTCGGTCAATTGCTTCCTGTTGGAGGGCGCTGGCAACAACGGCGTGCTGATCGATTGCGGCGCAGGAGGGCAGTGGGAGCCGTCGCTAGGTCACCTTGATGGCGCGATGGCAGAGGCGGGCATCGATCCATCCTCGATCGGCGTCGTCGCTCTCACCCATACGCATCTCGACCATTTGAACGGGCTGATAACGCGCGACGGTCGAGTAGCGTTTGCCAATCTGAGCAGGATCGTGATCGCGCACGATGCCGTCGCCGGTTTTGTCGACCAGCCGCACCTGGAGCGTTTTCGCCACCTGCTCGCCCCGGTCAGGGACGGCGACCGGTTGGGAGGTCACTTGGCGGCGCTTGCGATACCGGGGCACGCGCCGGGCCACATGGCCTACGTTCTCGACTCGGGCGAGGACCGGGTCCTGTTTTGCGGCGACCTGATCCATGTTCCTGCCGCGCAGTTTGCCCGGCCAGAACTCACCTGGGGCTACGATCTCGATCAGTCCATCTCCCGTGCGACGCGGATCAACCTGCTGCGCGAGGCGTCACAGACACAGGCCTGGCTGGCCGGCGCGCACATGGCCAAGCCGGGCATAGGCAGAGTGGTCGAAGAAGGCTCCGGCTACGCCTTGCGCTCGATAGCGTGAGGCGCCCGCTCGGTCGGTCTCGGCGCGCTCAGTTCGAATTGGGCTTCTTGATGCAGACCGGGTCGAATCCCGGACCAGGCTTGGTGCAAGTCCATTCGGGCCCGAATCCAGCGGCGGGCCCCGGCTGAATGCGGGCAGGGAGTACATAGGTCCATGCCAGGCCGCCGACGATGACGACGCCCAGCCCAATACCCAGCCAGTCCTTCCAACCGAGGAGGCGCCAGTTCATGAGACAGCCTGCAGTACGACAGTGCGCAGGCTGTATTAGACGTTGCCCGCCATCGTGTTGGCAATCTCCATCCGCACGCCCGGCGAACGGCGATAGTACTGGTGCGAGCTGCCGAGATCGATGTGGTAGTCGGTGAAGCCGCCGCACATCACGGTGCGATACTTGGCCGGCGGGAAGCGGTCGAGATTGGAACGGTCGTGCGCGCCGTCCTGACCCAGGCGCTTGGCGAAGTTGATCTTCATGCTGATGTCCAGAACGACGTCCTTGTCGCTGGCAAAGGTCGAGATGCGCCGGCTGAGGCGGTCAAGCGCGCTCAACCGGCCGTTGGGCAGGAAATCGAAGCTGCTGTGGATTTCGTCGGCGGCCGCGAGGAAGACCTCGTCGAACAGGAAGGCATCGCCATTGCCGTGGGCGAACCAGCTCTCCACGGCGGCCTGCAGCGCCCAGTTGCCCATGCTGTGCGCCAGCAGGAAGATGCGATTGCCCTTCTGTCGCGCGCTGCTGATGATCGGCTCGAGGTTGGCGAAGAAGGTCATGATGTGCAGGCCTGACTGGCCGGCCTTGGTCTGGTCGCGCCGATAGGCGGCACTTGGGAAGGGCAGGCTTATGAGCTTGCCGGCCGAGGGCCAGCTGAAGGCTACGACGCTGGTGTCCGCCGCCGAGAGGCCCGACTGCGCGAACCATTGCTGGTTGAAGGCGGCGCGGGTGATGGCGTTCTCGAAGCTGTTGTCGAAGCCGTGGATGAAGACCAGCAGGTTGCGGCCGGGATCGCTGAGATCGTCGATCGCGCTCTGGGAGAATTGTCCCTGGCCGATGGTGTGGATCGAGGTGATGGCGCCGATCGTGTCGGCGGTCAGGTTGGCGTCGTTGACGAACGCGGTGCCGTAGGTGACCGCGCCGGCATCCGACGGCGCCACCACGCTTTCACTGTAGCTCCCCAGCTGGTCCGGCGGGCCGTCCAGGACACGGTTTGTCGCGAAATGAACCGTTGCCGGCATGGAAGCCTCCTGTCCCCGGGTGATCCTGCTGCCAATACGGCCGGTGCCGCCGCGCGTCTGTGAGGAATGCCACCCTCTTGATGCTCATTCTCCTCCCCCGTCATACGGGGGAGGGTAGGGAGGGGGAGAGCCACAGACGCGGTTTCCGAGAATTTCAGATCTGAAATCTGCCGAGGCCATCACTGTGGCCTGCCCCCTCCAGTACCCTCCCCCGTATGACGGGGGAGGGCCTTGAAGCGCCTAAAACGGAATCGCGACCAGGGTGTCGAAGCGGCGGCCGTCGCAGATCACGATGCGCTCGGAAAAGCGCAACGCGCCGGAGGCGTC
>JAKFVH010000221.1 GCA_021732285.1 Reyranella sp.
GCCGTGAGCTTGGCAATGAAGCCTGTCGGTAAGCCGGATGCGGGAGATCCGCACGTCCGGTTTGATGAGCGGGGACGGGAGACGGAGCGACTTCAGCGTCGACACCGCGCCCGTCCTCGACTCTACCGCGCTCATGATCATGAGCGGGCGGGACGCCCGCGGTCCGCGTATGACTATATGAAGGGAAGAGTCAGCCCTTTACGGCACCCGCCGACAGGCCCTCGACGATGTACTTCTGCAGCAGCGCCACCAGCACCACGGTGGGCGCGAGCGCCAACAGGCAGATCGCCATCATCAGGTTGAAGAAGACATGGACGTCGCCGACCAGGCTCGCGATCACCACGGGCAGGGTCATGAAGTTGGGGCGGGCGTTCAGGATCAGCGGGATCAAGAGCTCGTGCCAGGAGATGATGAACATGATGACGCCGCAGGCCGCCAGGGCCGGCGTGGCGAGCGGCAGGACAATGCGCACGAACGCGGAGAAGCGCGTGCAGCCGTCGATGCGGGCGGCCTCTTCCAGCTCGCCCGGAATGGTGTCGAAGTAGGGCGCCAGGATCAGGATGGCGTAGGGCAGCAGGAAGCCCGTCTCGGCGATGATGACGCCGCTCAACGAATTGAGCTGTCCGACGGAGCGCATGACGACATACAACGGGATCATCAACACGATCACCGGCACGAAGCGCGCGACGATGTTGGCCTGCAAGAGGAACAGCGTCCATCGGTAGCGCAGGCGGGCCAGCGTATAGGCCGACAGCGCGCCGAACAGCAAGGTCAGCACCGTGACCGAGATCGCCACGATCGCCGAGTTGGCGAAGGCGACATAAAAATTCTTGATGTTGTCGGGCAGGTAGGTGACCTGCTCGAAGATGCGACCCTTCTGCTCGCCCTTGCTCAGGATGACCAGGAAGTTGTCGAGTGTGACCTCCAGCGGCAGCACGCGGCGGGTGTCGGCCTGCAGCGCCTTCTCCGACTGGATGCTGCCGATGAACACCGCCACCACGGGCAGCAGGATGAAGAAGATCACCATCAGGTTGGCGACGTGCAGCATCAGCCGGGCGGTGGGCGTCTTCTTGAACATCAGAGTGTCACCCGGCGGTAGATCAGGCGCAGGTAGACCAGCGCGATGGCCGCGATCATCAAGGTCAGGATGAAGGCCGAGGCCGAGCCCATGCCGAAGTTGTTGGGCGGGGCAAAGGTGATCTTGTAGCTGTACCAGGCCGCGACCCAGGTGGCGTCGCCCGGGCCGCCCTGGGTGATGGCTAAAATCTCCTCGAACACGGCGAAGGCGAAAGCGGTGCGCAGGATCAGGATGATGGCGATGATCTGCTGCAGCATTGGCCAGGTGATCTTGGTGAAGCGATGCCAGGCGTTGGCGCCGTCGATCGCCGCCTGCTCGTAGAGCTCGCGCGGGATGCCCTGCAGCGCTGCATGCACCAGGATGATGGCGAAGGGGAGCGTGCGCCAGATGTAGGGCACGGTGACGGCGTAGAGCGCGGTGTCGGGATTGCCGGCCCAGTTCACGGGATCGCTTATGAGGCCCAGCGAGAACAGGATGCGGTTCAGGAAGCCGAACTGGAAACTGTAGAGGAACGACCAGATGAGCCCGTTGCAGATCGGCGGGATGGCGTAGGGCAGCAGGATCAGGAACCGCGTGATGCGCGAGGTCCAGATGCTGGTCTGGTTGATCAGCAGCGCGATCGCCACGGCGAGCACGATCTCGCTGCCCACGGTGATGACGGTGAAGATCAGCGTGTTCTTGATGGCGACCCAGAACAGCGGATCTTCCAGGACGCGGCCGTAATTCTCCCAGCCGGTGAAGGCGAACTCGCCGCGCCGCAGTTGCGCCAGGCCGACACGGTGGACCGACAGGTAGGCCGCGTAGCCCACCGGATAGGCCAGCACCAGGCCGAGGCAGATCAGCGTCGGCAGGTTCATGACGAGCGCGAAGCGCCCGGCCGACATCTCGCGCCGGAACCAGGGGATACGCACCCGGTTCACGGCGATCTCTTGGACTTGCGTGATCAGGACGTCAGACCTTGCGCTTGGCGTCGGCGATGCCCTTGATCAGGTTGTCGCAGCATTGGTCGGCCGTGATCTGCCCGGTCAGGGTCTTTTGGACCTCGATATTGAGCTGGTCGGTCCACGGGAAGTGCCAGGGCTGATAGACCGACGAGCAGACCTCGCCGATATACGCCGCCTTGTCCCAGATCTTCAGGATCTCCGGCACGTCGCCCCATGGCGCCCAGCCCTGCTTCACCGCATCGCTGTTCATCACCGAGGTGTAGCCCGAGCCCAGCATGGCATCCTTGGCCAGGCTTATAGCCTGCGTGTAGTTGCCGTCCTTGGTCTTGCCGCCGAGATACTGCAGCAGCTTCCAGCCCCATTCCTTGTCGCGCGTCGCCGTCGACAGAAAATAGACGTGGGTGACGCCCATCGTCTTGCCCTCGCCGGGCGAGCCCAAGACCTTGACCTTGCCGGCGATCGGCGACTGCGCCGGATCGTTGACGACGTTCAAGCCGTAGTGATGGTTCGGACCACGATAGAGGTTCTTGCCGGCGCCGAACGCTTTGGCCGAGGTCGTGAACTGCACTTTTAGCGATTCGGGATCGGCGATATCGAGGCCCTTCTCGAAAGTGTTGGCCCACCACTTCAGCGTCTCGCGGGCGATCGAGCCCGCTCCGAGCTGATGGTTGCCCTGCTTGTCGAAGAAGGCGCCGCCCTTGTTCCAGGTCATCTGGTACCAGGTGCCCGGCAGCTGCTCGAGGCCGACGCCCGCGACCCACAGGATGGGATAGCGCGACACGCCGTCCTTCTTGGCCTTTACGCAATGCTCGATGAACTCGTCGTAGGTCGTGAACGGCTTGTCGATCTTCAGCTTCTCCAGCATGTCGGTGTAGTAGTTCCAGACCCAGACCGCGGAGAAGTAGGGCAGGCCCATGGTCTTGCCGCCGACCGTCGCCACCTGCTTGGTGAAGGGCGTGAAGTCCTTGATGTAGTCCGCCGCGCCGGGAAGGCCGTCGATCGGTTCGACCAGGCCCTGGCTCACGAAGTTGGGGAAGGAGAAGGGCGAGGACTGCGAGACGTCGATCTTCTCGCCCGCCGCGAACATGGTGGTGAGCTTGGTCGGATGATCGTTGAACGAGGAGATGGTCGAATCGACCTTCACGCCCCAGTCGGCCTCGAACTGCTTGGCGATGCGCGTATAGATGTCGCCGTAGGTCCAGACCACGAAGTTGACGGCATCGACCTTGCTCTTGGGCGGCACGCTCCACGGACCGCCCGGCTGGCCGAAGGCGCCGCCGGACAATCCCGCTGCTCCGAGACCAGCTGCGCCCGCGAGGACACGGCGCCGGCTCAGCTCCCATTTGCGGATCAGGTCATCGGTCATGTCGTGTTCCCCAAAGCGTTGTTCGATGATGAAACCCTATCACCGCACCATGGGCGGATGTAGGGATATGCAGCAAAAAGTACGCCAGGGTGGATTGCACGCCCGGATGGGGTTAGAGGCAACGCCATGACCTCGTTGTCCCTCGGGGCCGGCCACCTCGTGGTCGAGCTTGCGCCGCAGGCCGGCGGATCGATCGCGCGCTTCCGTCACGGCGACGCCGATCTGCTGCGGCCGATGACGACCGAGGCGATGGCGTCCGGCCGCGGCAACGACGCCGCCTGCTATCCGCTGGTGCCGTTCTCCAATCGCATTGCAAATGGGCGTCTCGTTTTCGACGGCCAGGAATTCAAGCTCGAACAGAACTGGCCCGGCGTGCGCCATCCCATGCACGGCGAGGGTTGGGCGCGCGCGTGGGACGTGGCGCGCCACGACGGTCGCAGCGCAGAGCTTGTGCATGAGCATGACGGCAAGAAGGGCTGGCCGTTCCGCTATCGGGCACAGCTGTCGTTCCGTCTCGATGAGGCCGGTTTGACCGTAAACATGGCGATCGCGAATCTCGAGAGCCGCGTCGTGCCGGCCGGCTTCGGCCTGCATCCCTTCTTCACGCGCGACGCCGACACCGAGCTTGCCTTCCGCGCGGCCGCCCTGTGGCTGGGCGACGAGGAAGTGCTGCCGGTCGAGCGCGTTGCCGTGCCGGCCGAGTGGGACTACGCCCGATCGCGCAAGGTCGCGCCCGGTCTAGACAATTGCTTCGAGGATTGGGACGGTCGTGCCGTCATCGCCTGGCCGGGCCGCGGCCTGAAGCTTGAGCTGCAGGCCGGGCAGCCGTTCCGCCATGCCGTGGTCTACACCCCGGCGAACCGTCCATACTTCTGTGTCGAGCCCGTGAGCCACGTCAACGGCAAGGTTGCCGAGGCCAGGCTCGCGCCGGGTGCTACGCTTGCCGGCGAAGTCGCTTTCCGCGTTTCAACCGTGTGAGGGATCCATGCCTCCTTTCGCCTCCTATCCCAGCCTGAAAGATCGTCCGGTGTTCGTGTCGGGCGGCGGCTCGGGCATCGGCGCATCGATCGTCGAGCATTTCGCCGAGCAGGGCGCCAAGGTGGCCTTCGTCGACATCGACGAGGCGGCGTCGAAGGCGCTGGCCAAGAAGCTCGCCGGCGTCGGTCACCCTGAGCCCGCCTTCGCCAGATGCGACGTGCGCGACACCGCGGCCTATCAGAAGACGATCACGGCAATGGCCAAGCAGCTCGGCGACTTCACGGTGCTCGTGAACAACGCTGCGCGCGATGACCGGCATACGATGGAGCAGGTCACCGAAGCCTACTGGGACGAGCGTATGAACGTGAACCTGCGCCACCAGTTCTTCGCCATCCAGGCGGTGGTGCCGGGAATGAAGAGGGCGGGCGGCGGCTCGATCATCAACTTCAGCTCGGTGAGCTATCACGCCATGACGGCCAACCTGGCGGTCTACCAAGGCGCCAAGGCGGGGGTGGTCGGCATGACGCGCGGGCTGGCGCGCGACTTCGGGGCCGACAAGATCCGGCTCAATATCATCACGCCGGGCTGGATCATGACACAGCGCCAGATCGATCTCTGGCTGACGCCGGAGGCCGAGGCCGACCTGATGAAGGTGCAGTGCCTGAAGGAGAAGGTCTATCCGCCCGACATCGCCCGTATGGTGCTGTGGCTCGCCTCCGACGACAGCCGCATGGTGACGGCGCAGAACTTCGTGGTCGACGGAGGACGGATGTGAACGCGGCGGCCATTCCGGGATGGGTCGGTCGCCGCTTCGTCCATGCCTTCCGGGAGGTGCTGCCGCCGACGCTGTTCTTCCTGTTCTCCTTCAACCTCATCGTCTTCACGACCAACCTGCTGGTCCACGAGTACTGGTTCAAGCTGTCGAGCTTCCTGATCGCCACGACCACGGCGCTGGTGGTCGGCAAGGCGGTGCTGGTGGTCAACCATATCCGGCTGATCGACCGCTTCCGCGGCGCGCCGCTGATCCAGCCCATTCTCTACAAGGCGCTGTTCTACACCCTGGTCGTGATGGTGGTGCGCCTGGCGGAGCGCTTCATCCATCTCGCCATCGACGACCAGGGATTCGCCGCCGCGCTGGACCTCGCCGTGCACGACTTCAGCTGGCGACGCTTCGCGGCGGTCCAGATCTGGATCTTCACCTGCTTCCTGATCTACGTGACCGCGACGGAGCTGAGCCGTCTCCTGGGTGAAGGCCAGTTGTTCCGCCTGTTCTTCCGCCACCGCTCGAACCAGCATCGCCTGACGCGGCGCCAGCACGTGCGCGCCCTGATGGAGCTCAGCCGGCTTGCCGAGACGACGCCGCGCGAAAAGCTTCTCGATCCCGGCACGCCGCAAGGACAGCGACTGGCGACAATCGTCGACGCGTTGCGGCAACGGCCTGCCTAAAAGCGTCACGCTCACCAGGTCATGCGCAGGCCGGCAGCGATGGCGTGGCTGGAGTCCTGACCGGAGATGGTGCCTTCATACTTGACGTAGACGCCGAGTGCGTCGGCCAGAGCGGTGCTGGCCGAGAAGCCGATGACCGCGCCGTCGCGCGTTGGCGCCGCCCCCTGGACCGTGAACGGCACCGCTGGCGCGCCGACGAATGACGCCGTCACCGGCCGCGTCGTGTCGGCGTACTCATGGCTCCAGCCGAGCTTGAGCTGGGCTGCGATCCTGTCGCGCAAGCCCACATCCAGCGCCGCGCCGAGCTGGGCGCCGAATACCGTGCGCAAGGAATTGGTGGTCTGCGCCGCGACGCTGAGATTGAGCGACTGCGCGCCGGTCTCGGTGAAGGCGTTCTGCGTCGCCGTCGATCCCTGAAGTCGCGCGAACGGCGTGAGGTACGCCATCGCCGTGCCGCCGAGCTCGACGCGATATCCCGTCTCGAGCTGGCCGAGGAACTGGTTGGCGCCGGTCTGGCCGAAGGCCGTGCGCGGCTGCAGGCCGGAGATGGTGATGCTGCGCCACATCCGGTTGGCGGAGTAGGCGTAGCCTGCGATGCCGTCGACGTAGGCCGGCCCCTGGATGAAGCTCGCATAGACGCCGGCCTGGACGGTATCGGTGGCGCTGCGGCCGTCGAAGCCGCCGGTCCATTGGCCGCCGCTCAGGTAGCCCACCGTGACGCCCGCGAGGAAGTTGGGGGTGAACTTGCGGTCGAGGCCGCCGGAGAAGCCGCCGACGGTGTAGGTGAAGGTGCCGGCATTGCTGTTGCCGGCGATGGTGCCGGTGCCGCCGATCGCGCCGCCCCAGGCACCCCACACGGCGGGCTCCGTCGCATCGCAGGCCACGACACAGGCCTCCGCCAACGCGACCTTGTTGCCGCCGCTGCCGGTGCCGCCGGCCTGGTTGGAGAAGTTGCTGAGGAAGAGCTGCGCGCCCTGCACCAGCGCGTTGGAGAAGCCGGCATACTGCTGGCCGCTGATGGCGTTCAAGGCCAGCGGCCCCTGCGTCGTGCCGAGCGTGGCGATGGCGTTCAACACCGTGGCGTAGTCGCCGCTCGCCGAGCCGAAGGTCTGGTCGAGCACGGCGCCGACGGCGCGCTGGTTGGGCGTGTTGCCGCCGAACGAGGAGAAGGCGTTCTGCTGCAGCGACAGCGTCAGGAACACGTCGTTGGCGTCGTAGGAGAGCGACGGGGTCAGGAAGGCGAAGTTGCTGCTCACGCCCGAGTAAGTTCCGTTCACGCCGCCATTGGCGCGCAGGATGGTGTAGGTCGTGTTCGCGGCATAGGTGCCGGGTTGGGCCAGCACCTGCACCGTCGCCCCGCCGCCGATGGTGGCCGTGCCCGTGACGTTGATGCGGTCGCTCTGGCCCTGCGCGTTGGCCTCGACCTGGTAGATGCCGCCCAGCTGGCTGAAGGTACCGTTGACCGTCAGCGTGCCGATCGAGTTGCCGGGCGCCAGCACGCCGCCGCTGGAGGCGAGGCCGCCCATCGAGCCGTTGCCCATCAGCACAGCGCCGTTCACCAGGTTGACCGAACTTGCCAGGCTGCCGTTCACGGCCAGCGTGCTGGCGTTGACGGTGGTTGGCCCGGTGTAGGTGCCGTTGCCGGTGAGGTTGAGCAGGCCGCCGCCCTGCACGGTCATGCCGCCGCTGCCGGACATGACGCCGGCATAGGTGCCGCCGCCGGTCTGGTTGAAGACGACGCTCGCGTTGTTGAGGATGTTGCCCTGCAGGCTCTGTGTGTTGCCGACCAGTGTGCCGCCCGACACCGTCGTGCCGCCGCTGTAGGTGTTGACGCCACTGAGCGTCAGCGTGCCCGCGCCCGTCTTGGCAAGCCCGCCCGCGCCGCTGATCGTGCCCGCGAAGTCGCCGGAGCCGATGCTCAGGACAGTCGCGGCTGCGGCACCTGTCATGACCGTGCCACCGCCCTGCAGGTTGGTGATGGTGGAGGAGAAATCGTTGAAGTCGAGCGTCGCGCCCGAATTCACGATCGTCGTGGCGCGGGCGTTGCCGGTCAGGCTGCCGAACGTGGCGTTGCCGGCGCGCAGCGTGCCGCCGGCGACGACCGTCGAGAACGCGATGTTGGTGAGGAAGGAGGTGCCCGCCTGGTAGAGCACGGTTCCGGCGTTCGCGCTGCTGCCGAAGGTTATGACCGGGTTGGGCGCCAGCAGGGACGGAGCAAAGCCGTTCGGCGCCAGCGTCAGCGTCGTTCCCGTCGCGGCACCAATCGCGCCCGCCGAAAAGACGATGTCGTTGCTGATCGTTGTGTTGGCGACGCCCGTCAGGTTGCCGCCGTTGAGGGTCACCGACCCGGTTCCCAGCGCCCCGCCGTTGGAGACGGCAAGCGCGCCGGCGTTGATCGTCGTGCCGCCTGAATAGTTGTTGATGCCGCCCAATGTCAGCGTCCCGACGCCTACTTTGGTCAAGCCGCCGGTGCCGCCGATCGCCCCCGTCAAGGTCGACGAAAATCCGTTGGTGTCGACGGTCCCGCCGCCGGCATTGAGGGTGATGCCGCGGGACGAGGTGAAGGCTGCACCGGCCTGCAACGTGCCGCCGCCGAACGCCAGACCGCTGCCGTTCACGCCGAGGCTGGCGTCGCTCGAGACCGACAGCGCGCCGCCGTTGATCGCCGTACCGCCGGAATAGGTGTTGTTGCCCGACAGGATCGTCGTGCCGCCGCCCGTCTTGACCAGGTTGTAGCTGCCGGCATTGCCGCCGGTGCCGCCCGATCCCGTCTGGTCGGCGATGGCGTCGGACACGGTCTGCGTCTGGCCGGCGCCCGGCGACAGGGTGAGCGTGCCGTTGCCTTGCAGGAACAGGCCGCCCCCCAAGGCCGAGCCGCCGTTGTTGGCGCCGCCACCAGTGCCACCGGTCACCGAGTTGCCGTTGACGGTCAGCGGGCCGCCAAGTGTGAGAGTGCCGCCCTGTTGCACGAAGATGCCGCCGCCGGCGCCCAGGCCTCCGCCGCCGCCGGCGCCGCCCGCTGTGCCCCTGCCACTGCCGCCGCCGAAGCCACCGATGCCGGCTTGAATAGGGCCGGAGGCGTTGCCGCCGCCGCCGCCGCCGAAGCCGCCGTTGCCGCCAACACCCAAGCCACTGGCCCCGCCGCCGCCAAAGCCGCCGGGGCCAGCGTTATCGCCCCCGCCACCGCCGCCGCCGAAGCCGCCGGCGCCGCCGACTTCGTTGATCGTGCTGCCGCCACCTATACCGCCGCCGCCGGCAGCACGGATGAAGTCAGCGGCGCCACCGCCGCCACCGCCGCCGGAGGCGCCACCGCTCCCGCCGGGACCACCACCGGCTCCGACGGCGCTGGCGCCATCGCCGGCGGGCGCTGCGCCGGTGGCAATGCCGGTTTGGCCGTTGACGCCAGCGCCGACGCCGCCGTTGGCGCCGCGACCCAACCCGCCGCCACCGCCGCCGGCGCCGCCATTGCCGCCGCTGCCGCCGTTCCCGCCCATGCCGCCGCCGCCAGCGAAGCTATTGCCGCCGCCGCTACCGCCGTTGCCGCCGATCGCGGCATTGCCGGTCAGGCTGACATTGCTGACGGTCACGGTCGCCTGGCTGGCCACGAACAGCGCGCCGCCCAGGCCCGCGCCACCGCCGGCACCCGCGCCGCCTGTCGCGCCCGCTCCGCCCTGTGCCGTGGTGTTGGTGATGGCGAGGTCCTGGACGGTGACAGCGACCGGCACCTGGGTCGAGCCGGCGAAAGCGCCGATGAACAGCCCTCGGAACTGGCCATTGCCCGAGAGCGAATTGCCGTTGCCGACGATGGCGACGTTGGTCTGAACCAACGGCAGATCGGCGCTGAGCGTGATGCTGTTCTGGAAGACGATCCTGTCGCCGGAGTTGGCGCCGGTAATCGCGGCGCGCAGCGTGGTATCGTTGTTGACCGCGATGTCGACCGCCGCAGCCGATCCGGGCAGCAGCACCACCGCGCCGCTCGCCAGAAGCAGAGCGCGCAACCGGTGAACCGGCGTCACCAAGGACGCCGGCCCAGTGGCCAACCACGATGACGCGACTGCTTCTGCACGACCCTCTCCCTCGCGGTTCAGGGCCAACCCAAAGTGGAGGATGCCTTAGCCGATCTCGCGGGAAGGGAATGTGCCCAGAGTCTCAAGGGCGGAAGAAAATCGTGCGCTGATGCGCGCTTATTGATTCCCGACGACGCGGTCGATCCAGGCGAGGGCTTCGGACTCGAAGCCGAAGCCGTTGCCTTCGGTGCGCGCACGGCCGTTGGCCAGTTCCCGTACGTCGCCAGGGGTGAGGGCGAAGCGGTGTCGGAAAGCGCGGATGAAGGTGTTGTCGCTGCTGAAATGATAGTCGAGGGCGAAATCGATCAAACGCGTTTGCCGGCCCACCGGCGAGATGAGCTGCATGAAGGCACGATGAAGACGGCGGTCCTGGACGTAGTGCGCGAGCCCGCCGTCGCCCTCGAACAGCCGGTAGAGCGTCGCGCGCGAGACGCCGAAGCGGCGGCAGAGCGCCGGCACGGCAACCGCCTCCGACAACAGATTCCTCTCGATGTAGGACTTGATCGCGGCGACCAGGGCCCGGCGACTGGCGTGTGCAACGGCGACCTCGGCCGCCCGCGCCGAGCCCACGGCTTCGGCCACCAGCCCCGCGACGCCGTCCACGGCCGCGGCGGCGTCGCCGGCACTGAGCCGCGCACCTTCGCGCCGGAGCGAGAAGAGCCACTCGCCGACGAGGCGCCCCGCCGGCGATTCACGGGAGAGAAGCGAGGCTGAGACCGAGTCCGGCGCACCAAGCAGGGGCGCCAGCAGCACACGCGGCAGGACAAGAGATACCGTATGGACGGCGCCGTTCCGGCCCGCCGCCATGTCGGTGCGATTCGCCTGAGCCATGTCGATGAGGACCATGTCTCCGGCGCGCACCGTTGCGATGCGACGACCAGCGGCGAATTCGGCCTCGCCGTCGACATACATCGACAGCATGTAGTGGTCCATGCCGCCGCGGGCGATATGCGCGGGCGTGCGGTCGAACCGCGACGCGCTGAAGCGGGTGTCGATGAGAAGCCCGGTGGTGAGGATCGTATCCGTGCTGGTGGTCCGGAAATCTTCCGGCGCCGCGGAGGGTGTCACATCGACCAATTCGGACGTCGACTCGCGCAGACGTTTCAACGCCTGCATTCCCACGCCGAGATCTTTCGTTGAAACTCGCGGCGCTGTTGCAATGCCGCGATCGCTCACTTCGGCCATGGCGCCCCTCCGTCCTTGAACGGCGGCCGCGCGTAGCAGCCACAAGCGAGTCCTTGTACGCTGCAACACTATGGCCGGATGGCGGTTGAGCTACCAGAATGATTATCGCCGAGGTGGAGCTGTATTGAATTTGCGATCATCGTCGCTTGAACGATCTTCGCATCTTTGATGAAGCTTGATGCATGACGACGGCATGACGATCGATCGAAGCTGGCGCTGGATTGCCTGGATCATCTTGGCGATCGGCGGGCTGATCATGGCCGGTGGGCTGGCGCTCGGCTGGGGCAGCCTGCGTCATGTGCTCTACGCCGAACGCGCCGACGGCGAGGTGATCGAGATCCGCCGCGAGGGCGACATGTATGCACCGGTGCTGCGCTTTTATCGCGCCAACGGCGAGATGCAGGAGGTCAAGGACCTCGGCAGTGGCGCGCCCGACTTCGCGGTCGGCGACCGGGTGACCGTTCTCTACATGCCGGACGATCCCGAGGACTTCCGCATCAATACGTTCGAGCGGCTGTGGTTCTCGTCGATCTTTGTCACGGTGTTCGCCGGCTTCTGGCTGCTGTTCGGCGCCGTCGCCTGGGCGCTGTCGCGCGACGTCGAGCTGTTCGTGATCGGCGAGCGGGCCTTCGGCGTGATCGCCGGGGTGGCGCTGGTGATCGGCGTCGCAGCCCTGTGGAACACCGTCGAGCTCTACAGCGGCGGCACGCGCACGGAGGGCACGGTGCTGGAAGTCCGCGAGACGCGGCGCACTGAGCAGGAGGAGGTGACGCGGCCCGACGGCAGCGAATACCGGCGCAACGTCGAGCGCGTGTCCTATGCGCCGGTCGTGCGCTTCGCTACCGCCGACGGCCGCGAGATCGAGTTCCATGGCCGCGGCGGCAGCGACCGAGGGTTTGCCGAGGGCGATCGCGTGACGGTGATCTACGATCCGGCCAACCCCATCCGCGCCCGCATCGTCTCCTTCCTCGACCTTTGGCTACCGACAGTGGTGGCCTTCGGCGTGGCGATCCTGTTCGGCGGCTCGGTCTGGCTGTCGCGCTGGTCGCGGCGGCGGGCGGCGTAGTTGGGAGCGCGGGCCTCCGGCCCGCTCTTGCTCTTTTGGACCGCGAGCTTCCAGCTCGCTCATGATTCATGAGCGCGCAGGGAGGTCGCGTCAGACGCGACCCAGCGCGCGGTCCGGAAGATATGAGCGGGCCGGAGGCCCGCGCTCCCATCAAGGAATCTCGTAGACCGCCATCTCGGCCGCGACGCCGCGCAGGGGATGGCTCTGCGCCAGCGGCTTGTGGCCGTTGTTGCCCAGCACCTCGGCGCTCCTCGGATTGTCGATCACCGGCGCCGTCGCCAGGATCGAGCGGGTCTGCGCCAGGCCCTGCACGCGCGAGGCGATGTTCACGGTCTGGCCGAAATAGTCCTGGCGCTCGTTCAGGTTCACCGCCAGGCAGGGCCCCTCGTGGATGCCGATCTTGAGCAGCAGGTCCTCGCGGCCGTGCCGCGGCCCCAGAAGACCTGGCGGTAATACTCCCACAACGGAAGCTGGTCGGGATCGGGGCCGCAATGCGTCGCACGCGGGTTCACGGTGAAGCTCACCTCGACCATGTCGTCGAGAGTGGGCTCGTTGTTGAGATTGCAGAAGGCGCAGTAGTACTCCTGGGAGCGCACGCTCTTCAGCGAGGTATTGGCGTCTAAAACGCCGCTGCAGCTCGGGCAGAGCACGTTCCATGACATGTCCAAAGGCCGATCTGGGCGGCCTGCAGGAACGTGGCGATCGTCCGCTCTTCCTTGAGGCCCTCGCGCCCGGCGAATTCGAGCACGTTGATGCGCGCCAGCCGCCGATCGGGCGCATCGCGCACCAATCGTTCAAGCGCGGCAACACAATCGGTATCAGCCGATTGCCGTAAAACTGCAAACAGTGATTGTGCTTCACTCATGGTCGGATGCCTCGCCCTGACATGGCGTGGGACAATGCCGGTTCAAGCCGACTGATCCGACAAATTACCTCATGCTTTAGAGGTGCGCTTCCTCAATCCAGTCTGCCAGCAGCGCTGTCAGCTCGTGCGGCCGCTCCAGAGGCGCCATGTGGCCGCAATCTTCCAGGATGGCGAAGCGCGCACGGGGCAGGTGCTGGGCCATGCGCTCGGTCTCGCTGAAGCGGCGCAGCCTGTCCTGGCGGCAGGCCACGACCAGGGACGGGCAGGCAATGCGTTCGAGATCGGCGTAGCCGTCCAGCCGCACCAGTGCGGCCTGCCGCTTGCGCACCTCGCGGCCCAGCCGGCGCTGCATGCTGCGCAGGCGATCGATCAGCACGGGATCGTTCTCGCGGTCGGGGTGCAGGCCGCGCGCGATCGGGACCTCGCCGGCCGCGCGGGGCGGCCGGTCGCCGGGCTGGTAGCCTGCCTTGCGCCGCTCGGTCTCCTCTTTCGAGTAGCCGCGGGCCGAGGAGGCGATGAAGGCGACGCCCGTGACACGCTCCGGCGCCATCAAGGCGAGCACGCGGGAAACGAAGCCGCCCATGGAGAAGCCGACCAGCACGAAGCGCTCGGGTGAGGAGTCGAGCACGCGCTGCGCCATGCCCTCGAGCGTCGAATCCTCGTAGACGTTGCCGTAGTGGATCGTGCCGAGCGCGGCGAGACCCGGGACCATGTCGGTCCACAGGTCCTTGTCGCACATGAAGCCGGGCAGCAGGACGAGGTGGCGCAAACGCTTGGTTACTTCTTCAGGGCTTTCAGCAGTTTCCCCGAATCGGTGACGAAGCCGAAGCACTTCTTGACGTTCCACACGGTAGCCTCGGTGCAGAAGTCGGGCGAGGTGGTGGCGCAGCAATCCTCGACCAGCACGCAGCCATAGCCCAGGAAGTTGGCGTCGGTCAGCGAATGCAGCACGCACTGGTCGGTGTTGACGCCGGAGAACAGCACCGTGCGCGTGCCGAGATTGCGCAGGATCGAATCGAGCGGCGTGTCCCAGAAGCCCGAGATGCGGTGCTTGTCGACCTTGATGTCCTGGGCCTCCTGCTCGAGCTCGTCGACGACGGCGGCCGCCCACGAATCCTTCTGCAGCACCGGCGCGCCGCTGCCCGGCAGCGGATCGCCCAGGCCCACGCCGACGCCGGTGGGCTTGTAGAGATGGATCTGGTTGGGCGGCATGTTGGCGAGGTCGGGCCGGTTGCCCCAGTTCACCCAGATCACCGGCACGCCCGCTTTGCGCAGCGCCGGCAGGAGCTTCTGCAGCGGCTTGATGGGCTTGCGGTCGGGCGTGTAGTCGGCGCCGAGGTAATCGACCCAGCCGCCCTTGGCGCAGAAGTCGTTCTGCATGTCGATCACGATCATGGCCGTGCGCTTGAGGTCGATCGTGACGTTCTGCGGCGCTGCCGCGATCTTGAGCGGAACGGGCTTCGCCGGGGGCGTCGCCATGTCTATTTCGCGGGCATTGGCGCCCCAGGCGAAACCGGCGCGTGGGGCGCTCAAAGGGTGCAGTTTGTTGGCCATGGATCTCCCCCAATGGGCTTTGTGATTGCGCCCACAGTTGCAAGTTCCCTGCCAGTTGGCACGCCGATTGCCTCTGCCTCTGCGGGCTCAAATGCCCAATGAGCGGGGGAACATAGCCATGAACAAGTTCGATCGTCGCGGATTCCTGGCCGGTACGACCGGCGTTGCAGGCCTTGTGATGCTGGGCGGCCTTTCAGCACCGGCGCGTGCCCAAGGCAGCCCGCTCAATGTCGGCGTGCTGATCCCGGGCTCGAAGTCCGACAAGGGCTGGATGGAATCAGGTTACGACGGCATGAAGGCCGCCGAAAAGAAGCTCGGCAACAAGGCCTCGGTGAAGTTCATCGAGAACGTGAAGTTCGGCGATATGGAGCAGGTGCTGGTCACCCTGGCCGGCAAGAACGAGCTGGTGATCGGCATCGGCGGCCAGACCCAGGCCTCGGTGTTCAAGGTGGCGCCGCGTTTCCCCAAGGTGAAGTTCGCCATCATCGGCGGCAACGCCGATCCCAAGAAGCCCGACAACGTCTCGGGCTACGACGTGCGCCAGGCCGAGATCGCCTTCGTCGCCGGCGCGTCGGCGGCGATGCTGTCCAAGACCGGCGGCGTGTCCTATGTCGGCGGCCTCGAAATTCCGGCGATCAAGAATGCCGGCATCGAGTTCGGCAAGGGCGCCAAGTACATCAATCCCAACATAAAATACTTCGAGAGCTACACCGGCGACTTCGACGACGTCGCCAAGGCCAAGGAAGCGACGCTCGCCGCCATCGCCCAGGGTGCCGACATCCACTACCACATCCTCAACCTCGGCCTGCGCGGCATGGAACAAGCGGCGCGCGAGAAGGGCACGCACATCATCGGCAGCTACACCGACCGCTGCGGCACCGATCCGCTCTATGTCGCCTATTCGATCACCGGCGTCGGCTTCCAGGTCGAATACGCCATGGAGCAGGCGGCGGCCGGCACCTGGAAGCCGGAGTTCAAGCCGTTCGGCCTGGCGATGGGCCCGAAGTCGTCCGACATGGTGATCTGCAAGGCCACGGCCGAGCAGAAGGCCAAGATCGAGGAGATCAAGAAGGACCTGCTGTCGGGCAAGATCAAGGTCCTGGACGCCTAACTCAGTCGTCCTGAGCGTGACCCCTCCGGCCCTTCGGGCCACCTCCCCCGCTAAGCGGGGGAGGAAGGGTGGGGGACTTCGCTTCGCTCAGGATGACAAGCGCGTAGCATGACCTCGTCAGCCGGATCGCTGCTCTCGCTCAACAACCTCGGTAAGCGCTTCGGCAGCCTGCAGGCGCTCGAAGGCGTCAGCCTCGACGTGCGCGCCGGCTCCGTACAGTGCCTTTTAGGCGAGAACGGCGCCGGCAAGTCGACCCTGTGCAACCTGATCTTCGGCGTCTACGAGCCGTCGGAGGGCGACATGGTCTTCGACGGCGCGGCCTGGGCGCCTGAAAGCCCGGCCGTGGCCTTGGAGAAGGGCATCGCCATGGTGCACCAGCATTTCAGCCTGGTGCCGCGCATGACCGTGGTCGAGAACCTGATGCTGGGCCAGGTGAGGGGCGTGCTGAAGCGCCACGAGTTCGGCGCGAGGATCCGCGACATTGCCGAAAACTTCGGCTTCACCCTCGATCCCGACGCGGTGGTGGGCGAACTCTCGGTCGGCGAGCGCCAGCGCGCCGAGATCGTGAAATGCCTGATGCGCGATCCCAAGCTTCTGGTGCTCGACGAGCCGACCGCCGTGCTGCCGCCCGGCGAGATCGGCGCGCTTCTGGACATCTGCCGCCGCGTCGCCGATTCCGGCCGCGCCGTCATCCTGGTGACCCACAAGCTCGCCGAGATCGCCAAGGTCGCCGATCGCGTCGCCGTGCTGCGCACCGGCCGCCTGGTCGCCGACGAGAGCATGGCCGAGGCCGACATGGGCGCGCTGGTCCACGCCATGGTCGGCCGCGAGCTGCGCCCGCTCGACGTGGCGCTGGCCGAGACCGACGAGGACGTCGAGGCGTCGGAAGCGCCGAAGGGCTTCGCCCTGGTGTGCGATGGCCTCACGGTACATGACCGCCACGGCGCCGTGCGGCTCGACAATTTCACCCTGGAAATCCGCCCTGGCGAGATCGTCGGGCTGGCCGGCGTCGAGGGCAACGGCCAGAGCGAGCTCGGCATGGTTTTAGCCGGCCTGCTGCGGCCGACCGAGGGACACTTCTATATCGCCGGCAACGACCTCACCCACGCCGGCGCCGCGGCGGTGACCGCGGCGGGCGGTGGCATCGTGCCCGAGGACCGACATGCCGTGGCCTGCGTCACCGCCATGTCGGTCGCCGAGAACATGTTTTTGAACAAGCTCGACCGCTTCACGCGCTTCGGCCTTCTGCAGCGCGGCGCGCTGAACGCGGCGGCCCAGAAGCAGATGCAGGAGTTCGATGTGCGCGCCGCCGGCCCCGAGGTCGCCTTCTCGGGCCTCTCCGGCGGCAATCAGCAGAAGGCGGTGCTGGCGCGCGAGCTGACGCTCGATCCCCTGGTGGCGCTGGTCGCGGCCCAGCCGACGCGCGGGCTCGATGTCAGCGCCGTGGAGGCAGTCTATCGCCAGATCCGCGCCGCCGCGCGCCGCGGTGTCGGTGTGCTGCTGATCTCGAGCGAGCTCGACGAGCTTTTGGCCGTCGCCGACCGCGTCGCCGTGCTCTATCGCGGCCGTCTCGTGGGCGAGCGGCCGGCCGAGATGAACGAGCGTGGCGCCATCGGGGCGCTGATGTCGGGACAGGTCGCATGACGGATCGTCGCCGTCTCCTCGGCATGGCGGTGCCGTTCGTTGCGGTCCTGGGCTCGATGATTGTCGGCCTGCTGCTGATCGCGGCGAGCGGCAAGGACGTGCCGGATGCCATCGAGGCGTTCATGGACGGCGCCTTCGGCTCGGCCTTTGCGATCGGCGCTTCGATCAACCGCGCCGTCACGCTGTCGCTGGTCGGCCTCGGCTTCATCCTGGCCTTCCGCGCCAACCTCACCAATGTCGGCGGCGAGGGCCAGATCGCGGTCGGCGGCATCGCCGCCACGGCGCTGGGCCTGTGGCCGCCGATCGCCAGCCTGCCGCTCGGGCTCGCAGTGATCGTCCCGCTGCTGGGCGGCACCTTGGCCGGCGCCTTCTGGGGTGGCATTGCCGGCTTCATGAAGGTGCGCTTCGGCACCAACGAGGTGATCAGCACCTTGCTGCTGGGCTTCGTCGCGCTGCTGGCGGTCTATTGGTGCGTTCAGTCGACCGCATTGCTGCGCCAGCCGCAGACCTCGTCGGCGACGCTACCGGAATCCCTGCAGATTGCCGACGCGGCCAAGCTTCCAAGCCTGACCGGCAATGCCGAATCGCCCCTGCATATCGGCCTGGTGATCTGCCTGCTGCTGGCTGTTGCCACCGCGATCGTCCTGCAGCGCTCGACCTTCGGCCTGCGGCTCCGCGCCATCGGCCTCAACGAGCTGGCGGCGCGCCGCGCGGGCATGCCGGGCGGCATCATGATGGTCGTGGCGCTGGCCATGGCCGGCGCGTTCGGTGGCCTCGCCGGCGCCATCATGCTGCAGGGCGAGCAGTACTATCTGAAGACCGGCTTCTCCTCGGGCTACGGCTTCGACGGGCTGGTCGTCGGCCTGCTGTCGCGTGGCTCGACGCTGGGCGTGCTGGCGGGCGCGCTGTTCTTCGGCTTCCTGCGCTCGGGCGGCATTTCCATGGAGATCATGGCCCAGGTGCCGGCGGCGCTGACCTTGGTCATTCAGGGCCTGATCGTCATCGCCGTCGCAGGTTCGGTGATTCTGGTCGAGAAGCTGCAGGGAGCCCGCTGATGGAAGAGATGCTCGCCGTTTTCATCGCCTCGACCCTACGGCTCGCGATGCCATTGATGCTGGCCGCGAGCGGCGAGCTGGTCTCCGAGCGCGCCGGCGTGCTGAACCTCAGCCTGGAAGGCATGATGCTGACGGCCGCCTTCTTCGGCGCGCTGGGGTCGTGGGCGTCGGGCAATCCTTATCTCGGCGTTGCCTGCGCCATCCTGGCGTCGGTCGTCGTCTCGGCGGTGCAGGCCTGGCTCAGCGTCAACCTGCGCGCCAACCAGCTCGTGGTCGGCATCGGCTTCAACATCCTGGCGCTCGGCGCCACCACCTTGCTCTACCGCATCATCTTCGGCGGCCTCTCGCGCGAGGAGATTCCCGGTCTGCCCAAGCTCGCGGTGAAAGGCCTGAGCGACCTGCCGTTCGCCGGCACGGCCTTCTTCCAGCAGTCGGTGATCGTCTATGTCGGGCTGGCGCTGATCGTGCTGATCTGGGCGATGCTGAACCACACCTCGTTCGGTCTCGCCGTGCGCGCCGTCGGCGACGAGCCGCGCAGCGCCGACAAGGCCGGCATTCCCGTCGCCGCCACGCGCTGGAAGGCGGTGCTGATTACCGGCTTCATGGCGGGCTTTGCCGGCGCCTTCATCTCCATCGCCGACATCCACACCTTCACCGAGAACATGACCAACGGCGCGGGCTATCTCGCGCTCGCCGCCGTGATCTTCGGCGGCTGGAACGTCGGCCGCACCATTGCCGCCTGCCTGCTGTTCGGCGCCGCAACGGCGCTGCAGTTCCAGTTGCCCGCCATGGGCATCCACGTGCCGACGGCCTTCCTGTTGATGCTGCCCTACCTGCTGGCGCTGCTGGCGGTGGCGGGCGTCGTCGGCCGGCTCGAGCCGCCGACCTCTTTGACCCTGCCGTTCCAGCGTGGAAAGTAGCGTATGCCCACCATCGCCGCCGAGCCTTACGCCTACAACTTTCCCGCCGGCCGGCTGGCGCTGATCGTCATCGACATGCAGCGCGACTTCGTCGAGGAGGGCGGCTTCGGCTCGGTGCTGGGTAACGACGTGCGCCCGCTGGCCAGGATCGTGCCCACGGTGCGCCGCCTGATCGATGGCTTCCGGGCCGCGCGCCTGCCGATCATCCATACCCGCGAAGGCCACAAGCCCGATCTCTCGGACTGCCCGCCGTCCAAACGCGCGCGGGGCGGCGGCAAGCTCACCATCGGGGACGAAGGCCCGATGGGCCGCATCCTGGTCGACGGCGAACCGGGCAACGATCTCGTGCCGGAGCTTGCAGCGCTGCCGGGCGAGGCGGTGATCGTGAAGCCGGGCAAGGGCGCGTTCTATGCCACGCACCTCGACGACATCCTGAAGCGCGATGGCGTCGGCCATCTGGTGTTCGCCGGCGTCACCACCGAGGTCTGCGTGCAGACCACCATGCGCGAGGCCAACGACCGCGGCTACGAGTGCCTGCTGGCCGAGGACGCGACCGAGAGCTACTTCCCCGAGTTCAAGGCCGCCACCATAGCCATGATCCGTGCCCAGGGCGGCATCGTCGGCTGGACCGCGCCGACCGACACGATCGTCAAAGCGCTCAAGTGAACGACCACGGCGCCTTCGTTCCCGGTCCCCGGGCACGCTTGGCGCCGCTGGGGTCGGGTCGACTCGATGGCCTTACCTTCGTCGCCAAGGATCTTTTGGACGTCGCCGGATACGTGACCGGCGGCGGCAATCCCCACTGGGAGAGCCGACAGCTGGCGGCGTCGACGTCGGCCGAGGCCGTCGATTGCCTGCTGCGCGCTGGCGCGACCTTGGTCGGCAAGACCATCACCGACGAGCTCGCCTTCAGCCTGGAAGGCGAGAACGAGCATCACGGCACGCCGACAAACCCGCATGCGCCCGATCGCCTGCCCGGCGGCTCGTCGAGCGGTTCCGCCGTCGCCGTCGCGGCCGGTCTCGCCGATCTCGGATTGGGCACCGACACTGGCGGCTCCGTGCGCGTACCCGCCGCCTTCTGCGGCCTGTTCGGCTGGCGTCCCAGCCATGGCCGTGTCTCGCTGGAGGGCGTGGTCCGCTTCGCGCCGAGCTACGACACGGTTGGCCTGCTGGCTCGCAACGCTGCACACCTGCAGCTTGGTGCACAGTGCCTGCTCGGAACGCGGTCGGCATCGCCATCGCCCGCCCGGTTGCTGTTGGCTACCGACGCCTTTGCCCTGGCCGAGCCCGAGGCGGCGGCCGTCCTGAAGGACACGACAAAGTCGATGGGGGCTCTCGAAGACGTGCAGGTCTTCGCCGGCCGGCCGGCCGACTTCCTCGAGGCGTACGCAACGCTGCAGGGCCTCGACATCATGCGCGAGCACAGCGACTTTTTAAGCAGCGATCCGATCTTCGGTCCGACCATCCAGCCGCGTTTCGACAGTGTGCGTGCGCTCGATCCGTCCGTCGGCGCGCGATGGAATGCCTGGCGTGCGGAGACGACAGTTCGCTTGCGGCAACTGTTGCCATCGGGAACGTTTCTCGTGCTGCCCACGGCGCCGTCGATCGCACCACTGCGCTTCCTGCGCGACGAAGCCGCGGGCCGCTTCTATGACGCCGCGCTCACCTTGGGATCGATTGCGGGTCATGCGGGCCTGCCGGCGTTGAGTCTTCCGATCGCAACGCTGCATGGTTGTCCGCTCGGGCTGTCGATTGTCGCCGGTGCCGGCGAAGACGAGTCACTGCTGGCGCTTGCCATGAAGATTGCGTGAATGTCGCGGCATCCAATGCGTCTGTGATGGCATTGTCATCTCCGGGGTCCTAAATCCGAATCGAATTCACCCAGGAGGATTGCGATGGCAGAGAACGTGCCCAAGGCCATGACGCCCAGCGCCTTCACGCCGTTCGGCGGCGAGTTCGACCAGCTCTTCAATCGCATGGTGCGCGCTTGGTCGTTCGGTTTCCTCGAGCCCGCCGGCAATGGACACCACCTGCGGGCGCTCCATTCCGCCGAGCACGCACCCAAGGTCGAGGTGCAGGAGAACGGCAAGACCTACACCATCACGGTGGAACTGCCGGGCGTCGAGCAGAGGGACGTGAAGGTCCTTGTCGAGGACGATGTCTTGACCATCTCCGGCGAAAAGCACGTCGAGCGCACCGACGAGAAGACCCACTACTCCGAGCGCAGCTACGGCAGCTTTACGCGCGCCTTCACCTTGCCGTCGGATGCCGACCGCAACGGCATTTCGGCCAATTTCTCGAAAGGCGTGCTTGTCCTGCAGATCGCCAAGACGGCGGCCCGGCCCGATCGCGCGCGGCAGATCGAAGTCCAGCCGTCCTGACGCTCAGGTAACGAAGGCGCCGGCCCAGGCTGCCAGAAGCATCAGCAGCAGGCCGGGGATGACGTAGAGCGCGAAGGTCCGGCCGCCGGCCGTCACGGCGAAGGCCATCTTGGTCACGGTGTTGGTGGTGAAAGCCGCCAGCATCGGGACGATGGTCTGCGACGGCTTGATGCGACCGTCGCTGACCAGCGAGGCGACCGAGACGGCGGCCGAGTGGGTGTCGGCGAAGCCGGCGGCCGAGGCTGCGACCAGCACGCCCGCCTCGCCGAACCAGTCCTGTGCCGCGGCAGCGACCAGCAGCACCACGGCCAGGATGGCGGCGAAGGTCAGCGCCGTGGTGAGGCTGAAAGCATTGCCCTGGGTTTCGTGCTTCTGGGTCTTCTGCTTCAGCGCCCACAAGGTGAAGGCGCCGCCATAGAGCACGGCGGCGCCGCCTGAGAAGACCAGCGGCAGCCACAGCGCCTGCAGTGTGGGCATGTTGGTGGCGGCGATCAGGATGGCGAGCTGCACGACGGTCGCGACCGACGACAGCACGGCGCCTGCGACCGCGGGCTTCATCAATTCCGGCTCGTCCTTCACCCGTGTGCCCATGGCGCCGATGGTGGCGCTGCTGGAGACGAAGCCGGAGGCCAGGCCCGCCAGCGGTAGGCCGTAGCGCGGTCCGACCACACGGACCGCCACGTAGCCCAGCGCGCTCACGGCCATCACCAGGATGACGATGGTCCACACCGTGCGCAGGTTGAGCGCGCCGTAGGGGCCGATCGGCTTGTCGGGCAGCAGCGGCAGCACGACCAGCGCGGCGGCGGCGAAGATCAGCAGGTCGCGCAGCTCGTCGTCGGTCAGGACCGAACGCACGAAGCGGTGGAGGGCCGAGCGGGCGGCCAGCAGGACGGCGACCACGACGCCGACGCCCGCGGCGAACTCGGGCTGCTTGATGGCAAGCCCGCCCAGCAGCGTGGTCAGCACCAGCGCCGTCTCGGTGGTGAGCCCAGGATCGCCGTCGCGTGCCCGCCAGTAGGAGAGGCCGGCGAAGGCCACCATGCCCAGCGCCACCGCGGCCAGAACGATCTCGTCGCCGGCCGCCATCGCTGTGGCGCCCGCCAGGGAGGCCAGCGTGAAGGTCCGCAGGCCCGCTGCCTGGCGCGTCAGTCCGTCGCCCTTGTTGCGCTCGCGGTCGATGCCGACCAGCAGGCCGACGCCCAGCGCGACCAGGAAGCCGACGACCAGAGGATGCACGAAGGACATTGCGCCATTATCCCCATCGCTGCCGCCGCCGTCACGCAAGCGTAGCCATTCTGTAACCCGGTCTTATTCCGCCCTGCCTATGCAGCGGCCCATGAGCTTAGCCGGCACGACTGGAGTCCTCGACGGCATCCAGGCTGCGGCGGTCCCCGTTCGGCGTCGCAGGCTGCGGCTGCTGCCCTATGCCTTGCTGGCGCCGTCGCTGCTGTTCCTCGTCCTCTTCACCTACCTGCCGGTGGCGCGGGTGCTGGTCGAATCGTTCTATGACAAGCCGCACGGCACCGGCGCGGCGACGACGTTCGTCGGCCTCGGCAACTACGCCAAGGTGCTGGCCGATCCCGCCTTCCGCCAGGCCGCGTTCAACAACCTCGTCTATGCCGTGGGTGTGCTGGTGCCGACCCTGGTGCTGGCGCTTGCCTTCGCCCTCGCCGTGCAGCGCTCAACGCGCTTCTCGGCGGTGCTCCGCACGGTGTTCTTCTTTCCGTCGCTGGTCCCGTTGGTGGCGGCGGCCTCGCTGTTCTTCTTCATCTTCCTGCCGCGCGTCGGGCTGCTCGACTACTACCTTGCCAAGATCGGCCTCAGCGGCCCGAACTGGCTGGGCGATTCCGACATCGCCCTGTGGTCGGTGATCGGCCTCACCGTGTGGAAGAACGCGGGCTACTACATGCTGTTCTATATCGCCGGCCTGCAGAACGTGCCGCGCGACACGATCGAGGCGGCCATGATCGATGGCGCCAACGCCTGGCAGCGCCTGCGCTTCGTCATCCTGCCGGCCCTGGCGCCCACCACCGCCTTCGTCGTCGTGATCGCCTTGATCCAGCTTTTGACCAACGTCGACCACGTGATCGTGCTGACGCGCGGCGGGCCGTCCAACGCCACCAACCTCTTGCTCTATTACATCTTCCAGTCGGCGCACGAGAACTTCGAGTACGGCAAGGCCGCGGCGGCCACGCTGATGAGCGTCGCCGTCCTGCTCGCGATCTCGCTGGGCTCGCTCAGGATCATGGAGAGGGGAGCACGTGGTCATGGGTAGGCTCCTGCCGAACCGCGGGCCTCAAGGCCCGCTCATGCTCTTCGTCATATTCGGACCGCGGGCGTCTCGCCCGCCTCATGATCATGAGCGGGCCTGGAGGCCCGCGGTCCAATGAGACGCAAACATCTCCCCGCCGCCTTGCTCGCCGCGCTCCTGTCGGCGGTGGCCTTCCTGTGGGCGAGCCCGTTCCTGTGGACCCTGATCGCCTCTTTCCGGCCCGAGAGCGCCGGCAGCGCCGGCATGGCCTCGCTGTGGCCCGACTTCGCGCCGACGCTTTTGAACTTCCGCAACGCCCTCGATAGCGGCTCGTTCGGCCTCTATTACGCCAACACCCTGATCGTCGTGGTGGGCGTACTCGCCGTGCAGTGCGTGACGGTGAGTCTCGCGGGCTATGCCTTCGCCCGCCTGCGTTTCCCTGGCCGCGACGTGCTGTTCTACGCCTTCCTGCTGCAGCTCATGCTGGTGCCGCCGGCGCTGATCGTGCCCAACCTCTCGACGGTCGTGGACCTGCATCTCTACGACACGCTGCCCGGCGTGATGGCGCCGTACTTCGCTTCGGCCTTCGGCACCTTCCTGATGCGCCAGACCTTCCTCGCCCTGCCGCGCGACTTCGAGGAGGCGGCCGCCATCGACGGCGCGCCGTGGTGGGCGATCGTCTGGTACGTGCTGCTGCCCATGGCCAAGCCCGGCCTGATCGCCTTCGCCATCGTCTCGGTCACCGCCCACTGGAACGAGTTTTTATGGCCGCTGATGGTGATCAGCTCGCCCGACAACCAGACGCTGACCATCGGCCTCGCCGCTTTCACGCGCGGCGCCGAGGGCGGCAAGGAATGGGGCGTGCTGGCGGCCGGCACGCTCCTCGTCATGGCGCCGCTGGCGGTGGCTTTCGTCGCCTTCCAGCGCCGCTTCGTCGACAGCTTCGTATTCAGTGGTGTGAAAGGCTAAGGAGGCACAACAATGAGAATTGGACGTTTGGGACTGGGCGCTTTGGCGCTCTCGCTGGCGAGCGCAGCGTTTCCGGCATGGTCGCAGACCAAGATCGATTTCTTCTTTCCGGTTCCCGTCGAGGGCAAGCTCGCACGCGAGATGACGCGGCTGGTCAAGCTCTACAACGAGAGTCAGAAAGAGGTGGAGGTCGTGGCTTCCTACACCGGCAGCTACGACGACACCAAGCTCAAGGCGCAGGCCGCGGCCAAGGCCGGCAAGCCGCCCTCGGTCGTGCTGATGAGCGCCAACTTCAACGTCGACCTCAAGCTCTCGGGCGACATCATCTCGCTCGAGCCCATGCTCAAGGCCGACGAGACGACGCGCGAGGATTTCCTGAAGGATTTCTGGCCGGCGCTGCACGCCAACGCCACGGTCGACGGCGAGCTCTACGGCGTGCCGTTCCACAATTCGACGCCGCTGCTCTACTACAATGTCGAGCACTTCAAGGAAGCAGGCCTCGACCCGTCCAAGCCGCCGCGCACCTGGGCGGAGATGGTCGATGCCGCCAAGAAGCTCACCAAGGGCGACCGCTCGGGCTTCATGATGCCGGCGGGCTACGACTATCTCGGCTGGCTGATGGAGGCGCTGTCGCTCTCCAACGGTGGCCGCTACTTCAACGAGGACTACGGCGGCGAGGTCTATTACGACCAGCCTTCGATGCTGGGCGCCGCGCGCTTCGTCGAGGACTTGATTTTCAAGCACAAGGTCATGCCGCAGGGCGTCACCGAGGCAGGCGGCGTGTCGACGGCGTTCTTCGCCGGCAAGGCCTCGATGGTGCTGCTGTCGACCGGCTCGCTGTCGTTCATTCGCGAGAACATGAAGACGCCGTATGACGTCGCCTTCGTGCCGAAGAACGTGCGCAACGCCGTGCCGATTGGCGGCGCCTCGCTGGTCATGTTCGCGGGCCAGAACGAGGAGAGCAGGAAGGCCGGCTGGAAGTTCATCAAGTGGCTCTCGTCGACCGATACGCTGGGCGGCTGGAGCCGCTTCACCGGCTACTTCGCCCCGCGCAAGTCGGCCTACGACAAGCCCGAGATGAAGGAGTTCATTGCCAAGAACCCCGACGCCAAGGTGGCGCTCGACCAGCTGCCCTACGCCAAGCCGTGGTTCGCGACCTACCAGACCGTGGCCGTGCGCAAGGCGCTGGAAGACGAGATTCAGGCCCTGATGAACGGCAAGAAGAAGGCCGCTGAGGCCGTCAAGGATGCCCAGAAGAAGGCCGATGAGCTGATGCGGCCTTATGCCGAGACGACGTCGTTGAAGTTGCCGTAACCGCCCACCGTCATCCCGACCGGAGCGCGAAGCGCGGAGCGGAGGGACCTCCTCTTTGCCTGATTAGGTCCCTCCACTGCGCCTCGCTTCGCGAGGCTCCGGTCGGGATGACGGGGTGTATTTTGAAAGGAGTCCTCACATGATGATCGCCCAGATCACCGACCTGCATGTCCGCCCGCGCGGCAAGGTCGCCTACGAGCGGGTCGACACCAACGCCATGCTCGAGGCGGCGGTGGCCGCCATCGAGGCCCTGCCGCGCAAGCCCGACCTGGTGATCGCCACCGGCGATCTTACCGACTGCGGGCTCGCCGCCGAATACGAAGTGCTGCGCGAGATCCTCGAGCCGCTCTCCATGCCGGTCTATCTCGTGCCCGGCAACCATGACCGCCGCGCCGAGCTCTTCGCCGAGTTCGGCTCGGATGGCTACATGAAGAATGACGACGGCTTCCTGCACTACACGATCGAAGGCCACGACGTTCGCCTGATCGGCCTCGACACCGTCGTGCCGGGCCACGGCCATGGCGAGATGTGCGCCAAGCGTCTCGCCTGGCTGGAGGGTCGGCTGGCCGAGCGCCTCGATCAGCCGACCCTGGTCTTCATGCACCATCCGCCGTTCAGCACGGGCCTGGCCGACATGGACCGCATCAATTGCCGCAACGGCCCGTCGCTGGCGGGCGTGCTGCGGCGCGTCGACAACATCGAGCGCGTGGTCTGCGGCCATCACCATCGGCCCATCACCGTGCGCTGGGGCCGCACCATCGGCTCGGTGGCGCCCAGCACCGCCCATCAGGTGACGCTCGATCTGGTGCCCGACGGCAGCGCATCGAGCTTCACCATGGAGCCGCCGGGCTTCCACCTGCATGTATGGTCGAAGGAGGCCGGGCTGGTGACGCATGGCGTCACGATCGGCAAGTTCGACGGGCCGTTCCCGTTCATCCTCGATGCGGAATATCCCGGGCAAATACCGGCGCCGAAGGCCGCCTGAGGTTGAGGCACCCGTCGCGGGCGGGCTAGCCTCGGCCATGGCCGATCAGCCCGTCCCGTACATGGAACGCACGCGCCTTTACTATCGCGCGCTGGGCTACGAGAGCGACTACGTGTGGGCGACTTTCGCAGACGTGCCGTTTGCACGCCTGCAGAAGCCGCTCGCCCAGTCGAACATTGCTCTGCTGACGACCGCGAGCCCGCCCGATCGCAGCAACGTCGACAGCTCGCGCGTACGGCATGTCTGGTCGGGCCTCGTCGCCGATCCGCCGGAGCGTCCCTTCACCGACAATGTCGCCTGGGACAAGGAATCCACGCACACGCATGATCGCGGCAGCTACCTGCCGATCGAGGTCGCGACGGAGCTGATGGGCGAGGGCGTCTTCGCCGGCCTTGCCAAGCACTTCCACGGCATCCCAACCGAGTACAGCCAGCGCAAGACGCTCGAGGTCGATGCCCCACAGGTGCTGTCGCGCCTGCGCGCCGACGGGGCCGATGCCGCGCTCCTCTGTCCACTTTGACCCGTCTGCCACCAAACCGTGAGTTTGGTCGCCCGCCATCTCGAAGCCAACGGCCTGCCGACGGTGATCATCGGCTCGGCGCGTGACGTCGTCGAACATTGCGGCGTGTCGCGCTTCGTCTTCACCGACTTTCCCCTCGGCAACCCCTGCGGCCCGCCCTACCACCGCGACATCCAGCGCAGCGTCGTGGCGATGGCCCTCGACCTGCTCTCGTCTGCGAGCGCGCCGCGCACCACCATCACCGCGCCGTTCACCTGGGAGGATCCCGACTGGCGCGGTCGCTACGGACGCGTCGATCCCGCCAGGCGCGAGGAGTTGCTGGAGATCGGCCGCCAGCGCCGCGTGCGCATGGCGGCGATGCGGCCGCGCGGTACGACCAACGAGGCATGAGCGCGCGCCACGGGCGTGGCATGTGTCTTGCTCTTCCCGGGTAACAGTCGAGGCAGGAACGATGAGCGCACCGCTGTTCTTCATGGCCCCGGGTGCACCGAGCCCGGTCGCGCCGTTCAGCCACGCTGTCGAGGTCGACGGCTGGTGCTTCATCACCGGCCAGATGCCGACCTGGCCCGACGACGATAGCAAGCCGCTGCCGCTCGACATCGAAGGCCAGACCAAGCGCGTGATGGAGAACCTCAAGATCGTGCTGGGCGGCCTGAAGCTCGGCCTCGAGCACGTGATCTGCGCGCGCGTCTACATCACCGATTTCGAAGCCAACTATCCGCGCATGAACGCCGTCTATGCCAGCTACTTTCCGACCGACCGCCGGCCGGCGCGGACTTGCATCGGCGTCACCGGCCTGGCGCGCGGCGCCATGGTCGAGATCGACCTTTTAGCAAAACGCTGACGGTGCGGAGGAGTCCATGTGCCGGGGTGACGATCCGAGCTGCAGCGAGTTCGAGCTGCATCATCGCCAGTTCGTCGAGGACATGGCGCGCGAGCGCCGTGCCTTCCTCGCCAGCCGCTTCGTGGCCAAGGGCGGTGCGGCGACGCTGGCGGCGGGCGGTCTCGCGCTGCCAAAAAGGATCTCGCCGGCGACCCGGCATCATCATCTGCCGGCCAATGCCGACACGGTTCACTGGGGCTACTTCAGCAACAACCTCAAGCCGCAGCTCGAAGTCGAGTCCGGCGACTTCGTCACCATCGAGACCTTGACCCATCAGGCGAGCGACGATCACGAGCGCATGATCGAAGGCGATCCCGGCGCCGAGAGCGTCTATCTCTGGACCAAGGAAAAGAAGGGCGTGGCGCGTCGCGGCGCCGGCGAGGGCGACGGCAAGGGTCTCGGCGTCCATATCTGCACCGGTCCCGTGCTGGTGCAGGGCGCGGAGCCCGGCGACGTCCTGGAAGTGCGAATCGTCGATGTGACCTTGCGGCCGAGCGCCAACCCGAAGTTCCGCAGCTTGGCGTTCGGCAGCAACGCCGCCGCCAACTGGGGTTACCACTACAACGATTTCCTGACCGGCGACACGCGCGAGGTCGTGACGATCTACGAGCTCGACGCCACCGGCGGACGCAACTGGGCGCGCGCGGTCTACAATTTCCGTTGGCCGGAGGTCACGGATCCGTTCGGCGTCAAGCATGCGACGATCGACTATCCTGGCCTGCCCATCGACCACGCGCTGACGATGCGCAATTGGGACGTGCTCAAGGGTGTGCGCGTGCCGGTGCGACCGCATTTCGGTGTCATGGGCCTGGCGCCCAAGGAGGCCGACGACGTGAACTCGGTGCCGCCGAGCTACACCGGCGGCAACATCGACAACTGGCGCATCGGCAAGGGCGCCTCGACCTTCTATCCGGTGGCGGTGCCGGGCGCGCTGCTGTCGGTCGGCGATCCGCACGCCTCGCAGGGCGATTCCGAGCTCTGCGGCACTGCGATCGAGTGTTCCTTGACCGGCACCTTCCAGCTCATCCTGCACAAGGCAGCCGAGCTCGGCGGCACGCCGATCGAGGGCCTCGACTTCCCGATGATCGAGACGCGCGACGAATGGGTGCTGCAGGGTTTCAGCTGGCCCAACTACCTGGCCGACCTCGGTGCCGACGCGCAAAGCGAGATCTTCAGGAAATCGTCGGTCGACCTCGCCATGCGCGACGCCTTCCGCAAGATGCGCCGCTTCCTGATGACGACCAAGAGCCTCACCGAGGACGAGGCGATCAGCCTGATGTCGATCGCCGTCGACTTCGGCATCACCCAGGTGGTCGACGGCAACTGGGGCGTCCACGCCATCGTCCGCAAGGACATCTTTCCGGCCTGAAAAGGCGACGGGCCCGTCATCATCCTGCAATCATAAGTGGAGTCTGCCCTGTGGCCGAATTTGCCGCTGCTTTGGCCGATTCTGCCGCCTGATGCTCATTGCCTTCGGCAGCGGCTACCCGAACACTTGCTGCACTTTCTTGGGGAGACACGGCGATGGCGATCAAGATCGGCAACGGTGGCGATAACATCCTGACCGGCACCAACGGCAGCGACTTGCTGCTGGGCGGCGCCGGAAACGACACCCTGAACGGCGGTGGCGGCATCGACATCCTGTTCGGCGGTGCCGACAACGACGTGCTGAACGGCGGCTCGGGCAGCGACCTGGTATCGGGCGATTCGGGCAACGACACGCTAGTCTACAAGATGTCGGAGAACGGCGGCAGCGTCGACCTCTATGACGGTGGCTCGGGTATCGACACGCTGCGGCTGGAGCTGAGCGGAACGGAGTGGGCCAATGCCGGCGTGAAAGCCGATGTGGCGGCCTTTCTCGACAACCCGCACCAGGCCTTTGTGTGGCATTCGACGGGCCTGGTGACCCACGACTTCGAGAACCTGGTGCTGGTGGTCGATGGTCAGGTCGTCGACCCCAATCCGCCGCCACCGCCGGTCAACCATGCGCCGGTGGCGGCGGATGACGCCGCCGTCGTCAACGTGTCCGCCGGCACGGGAGCTAGCGGCAATACGGTCACGCAGGCGCCCGGTGTCGACGTCGATGTCGACGGCGATTCCCTCGTCGTTGTGGGCTTTGCCGCCGGCAACCTGTCGGGAACGCTCAGCGACAATGTCGGCGCCGCCGTTCAGGGCACGTTCGGCTCGCTCACGATGCAGGCGGACGGGACCTGGGCCTATGCCTGGGACGGCGTCCACTACGGCGAGGGTGAGCACGGCTACGATGTGTTCAGCTACACCATCTCCGATGGGCAAGGTGGCTTCGATACGGCGCTGTTGACCATCGACATCTATGCCCCGGGGCACGTGTCGGAGACACCGCCCGACTGATCAAAAGCTCAGCCGCTTGCCGACGGCCAGCGGCGTCAATGTCTTGTCGCCAAAGGCGTTGGTGAGGGCGGCCATGGCGCGCCAGCCGGTGCAGTGGCCGGCGGCGACGACGTCGAGATCGAAGCCTTTCAGCGCCTCGACCGTCTGCGGGATGATGCGCTCGTTGGGGCCGGCGAGGTGCAGCCCGCCCAGCACGCAATGCAGCTTCACGCCGGGGAAGCACTCGCGCGCGTGAGCGAGCACGTTGATCACCCCAGCATGGCTGCAGGCGGTCAACACGACCAGCCCCTTGCCGCGCACGTTCACCGCCACGAAGCGCTCGTCGATCAGAAGCTCGTCGGGTTCCCAGGCCTTGCCGTCCTCGGTGCGGCGATGCTGGCCGGGCAGGCCGGTCTCGAACGGCGTGCGCCGCGGGATCTCGCCGCTCACGAAGACGCTGTCGGCAATGGTCTGCGGCTCGCGCGTGCAGACGACGCGGCCGCCCTGGGCGTCGAGATCGGCCAGCGAGGGCACGTCTTCCATCGGCCGGAAGGAGCCGTCCGGCATCTTGACGGCGCGGCTGCGGAACATGTCGGGATGGACGTAGCAGCCGATGCGCTTGCCGCCGTTGCGGTCGAGCACGAGTTGCAGCGCCCGCAACATGGCGCCGGCGTGATCCCAATGCCCATGGCTCAGCACCATGGCCTCGACCGATCCGAGATCGAGGCCGAGCCGTGAGACATTTTGTTCGAACACGCGATCCTCAGGCCCGGTGTCGAACAGCACGGAATGGCTTCGGCCGCCGGTCTTCACCGTGAGCAGGCAGGAGAGGCCGTGTGCCGCGCAGCACAGGCAGCCGCCCCCCAGCACCCACGCACCGCCGCGGCGTCGTCCCAGGCCGCCCAGCTCGGTCTCGATGAAGGACGGCACCGACGACAGCGAATCGGTGACGTTGTCGACGATGACCTGGATGTCGAGGGAGTCGACGGTGGCAAGCGATGTCATGACGTTTTCCACTTCGGCTGACGCTTGGCGAGAAAGGCATCGACACCTTCGGCGAAGTCCGGCGTGCCCGCCAGCTCCACGACGGTTTTGAGCTCATAGGCCATGCCGTCTTCGAATGTCATGCCGCCGCCCAGAGTCACGGTGCGGCGGACGGCAGCGAGGGCGGCCGGCGACTTGCTGGCCAGCTCCTCGCCATAGGCCTGGACGCGGGCACGCAATGTCCCCGGCTCGACCAACTCGTCGACCAGGCCCCACTCCAGCGCTTCGGTCGCCTGTACCAGGTGGCCGTCATAGAGATAGCGGATGGCGCGCGGCCGGCCGATCAGGCGGGCCAGCGCCTGGGTCGTGGCGATCGGCGGGATGAAGCCGATGTTGATCTCGGGCTGGCCGAGCCTGGCATCGGTCGCAGCGAACCGCAGGTCGCAATGCAACGTCATCTCCAGCCCGCCGCCGACCGCAGTGCCGTTGATGGCCGCGAGCAGCGGCTTGGGCGAGCTGCGCAGCAGGCGCACGATCTCGTGGCAGCGCTCCGCCCAGCGACGCATGCCGTCCTGGCCAATGTCCTTGAAGACATGCAGGTCGGCGCCGGCGCTGAAGTAGCGCGGGAGGGCGCTGGCCAGCACCAGCACGCGCACCTCGGGATCGCCGAGCGCTGCGGCGATGGCGTCGTGGGTCTCGTCGACCATCTCGCGGGTGAAGGCGTTGACGGGCGGGCGGTTGAATTCCAGCCAGCCGACGCGGGCGTCGACGGTGGATCGAATGAAGGCAGTCTGGCTCATGGGTTCAGCGTATCGTGCACTGTGCGATTTGCCACCGATTGCCGCTGCGGGTTGTGAAAATGTGGTCCAGCTTGGAAGAGGTCTCATGAAAGCGATCCTCGCGTTTCTGCTGATCCTGCTGGTGCCGGTTCCGCTGGCTGCCCAGCATCAGTCGGAATGGACGGTGGTGACGCTGGCGCTCGATGGATCGTGGGGCGTGGGAACGTCCGAGTATTACGGCCCGGCCCTGGCTTCGGCCCTGCGCAAATGCGAAGCCACGTCGGTCGGGCAAAGCGATTGCGGCGCGGATGTCACGGCCGTCAGGAAAGGCTGGACGCTCGGCATCCTGTGCGGCGAACACCGCGTGCTCGTCGCCGCGACGGACCTGACGACCGCGATCATGGATGCCGAGGCGCGGCAGACGTTCCTGCGGAAGCTCTACGGCGACAGCTTGCTGAGCTGCTCGTGCGTCATGTCGGTCGATCCACGCGGCTTTGCCGGCAGCTCCCGGAAACCCTGGGGCGCCGCCCGGACCAGCCTCGCCAAGTGATCAGCGAACGTTGCGGGCGAGCCGCGCCAGCAGGACCATGCTGACGAGCGACAGCGTGGCGGCGGCGAAGATCAGCCACAGCGCGCCGGCCGTGCCCCAGCTCGTGAGCACCGCGGCGATGACCGGCGGCGCCGATGCCGAGACGATGCCCTGCGGCAGGGCGAGGCGGCCCATGTAGGCGCCGAACTGGCCGCGGCCGAACAGGGCGAGCGGCAGGGTGGCGCGCTGCACGGCCTTCAGCCCGTTGGCGATGCCGTAGGAGAGGATGCAGACCAGCGCCAGAACGAAGTTGCCACCGTCGATCAGCGCCACGGCCAGACCCACGACCAGCATCGCCGAGCCGAACACCGCCGAGTTCATGATCGAGTAGCGATGGCCGAACAGCAGCTCGAACACGCGCACCGTGACCTGCGAGGGGCCGATCAGCGAGGCCAAAAACACCGCCGAGGCCGCGGGGTGGCCGAGCCCGCGCATCAGCTCGATCATGTGCACCATGGCGCCGGTGAACACGAAGGCGCCGCTCGAGAGCGTCACCGACAGGAGCAGGAAGGCGCGGGAGCGCACCTCGGACGGCACGCCGCTCGCTGCCGGATTGGTGGCGGCGAGATGGTGCGCCGGCGGTTGGGCCGGCAGCACCAGCAGATGGACAGGCAGGCAGGCGAAGAGGTGGATCGCGGCATAGACCAGCAACGTGCCGCGCCAGCCCAGCGCCACGTCGAGCGCGCCCGAGAGCGGCCAGAACACGGTCGAGGCAAAACCGCCGATGATGGCCAGCATGGCGATGGCGCGCCGCGCGCCCGGTCCCGCGACCTGGGCGAGCGCGATGCTGGACGGCGTGCTGAGCGCCAGGGTCGAGGCGATGCCCATCGCCGCCCAGCATGAAAGGTAGCTCACCAGCCCCTGGCTGAAAGCGAGCGCGGCAAGCGCGACGGCGTAGAGCGCGGAGCCTGACGCCATGAGGGAGCGCGCACCCGTGCGGTCGATCAGCCGGCCGACCTGCGGCGCCAGCAGCGAGCCCACGCCGAACATCACCGTGATGCCGGCGAAGATGACTTCGCTCGCCAGGCCGAGCGAGTCCTGGATATGCCGGCCGAGCACCGCGGGCATCAGGAAGGTGGTGCCCCAGCCCACGATCTGCGTGAAGCCGAGGCCTGCGATCGCCCGGTGTGCGGGCGAGAGGATCACGCCGCCCGGGTCTGTTCGGGATAGAGCGACAACAGGCCCGCTTCGCTCGCAGGGCAGACGCCGCGTTCGGTGATCAGCGCCGTCACCAGGCGCGCCGGCGTGACGTCGAAGGCGGGATTGGCGGCCGGGCTGCCCTCGGGCAGCACGTCGACCGTGACGACGTCGCCCGAGGCCGTGCGGCCGGCGATGCGCGACACCTCGGCGGCATGCCGCTCCTCGATCGGAATGTCGGCGCCGTTCTCGAGCGTCCAGTCGATGCTGGGATAGGGCAGGCCGACATAGAACGGGACGTGGTTGTCGTGTGCGGCCAGCGCCTTCAGGTAAGTGCCGATCTTGTTGCAGACATCGCCGCGGCGCGTCGTGCGGTCTGTACCGGTGATGCAGAAGTCGACCTGGCCGCGCTGCATGAGATGGCCGCCGGCATTGTCGGCAATCACGGTGTGCGGCACGCCGTGCTTGGCGAGCTCCCAGGCGGTCAGGCTGGCGCCCTGGTTGCGCGGCCGGGTCTCGTCGACCCAGACATGGATCGGGATGCCGGCATTGTGCGCCTGGTAGATCGGCGCCAGCGCCGTGCCCCAGTCGACAGTGGCGAGCCAGCCCGCGTTGCAGTGGGTCAGCGCATTGATGCGCTCGCCCTTTGGCTTGATCTTCCTGATCAACCCGAGGCCGTTCTCGCCGATGCGCCGGCAGATCTCGGAGTCTTCATCGCAGATCTCGGCGGCACGGCGGTAGGCCGCGTCGGCCCGCTTGGCGGGCGGCAGGGGGGCCAAAAGGTTGCGCAGGTCGTCGAGCGCCCAACGCAGGTTCACCGCGGTCGGGCGCGACGCCATCAGGGTGGTATAGGCCTGGGTCAGCATGGCATCGGAGGCATCCTTGGCCATCGCAAGGGCCATGCCATAAGCAGCCGCCGCGCCGATCAGCGGCGCGCCGCGCACGATCATGGTGCGGATGCCGCGCTCGGCGTCCTCCATGCTCAGCCAGTCGCGCACGACGAACTGGTGCGGCAGCAGGGTCTGGTCGATCACCTGGACGGTCGTGCCGTCGGCGCCGAGCCAGATGGTGCGGTAGGGGGTGCCGTCGACCTTCATGGCCCGCAGATAGGGGGCTCCGACGGGCGAGGTCAAGGTGCCTCTGTCATCCTGAGCGCAGCGAAGGATCTCATGCCGATGGCAAGCGGCGATGAGGTCCTTCGCTACGCTCAGGACGACGGGGTCGAGACATTGTACAATCTTGCCGTTGCGTCGGGGAGGCGACGTCATGGATGGGACTTCGAAATCTGCCGGGTCGCCCTCAAGGGTCGTGTTCGCGCTGGGCGAAAAGGCGATCTTCAAGGCTGGCGATCGGGTTCGCGTCTCGACCCGCTCGCCCATCGGGCACTATCGCGTTCCGACCTATCTCCGGGGCAAGAGCGGTTCCGTCGAAAAGGTGATCGAGCCGGCTGCCATCGACAACGAGGAGGAAAGCTATGGCCGCAATGCCGGGTCGAAACGCCACTACTATCGCGTCGCCTTTCGGATGAGCGAGATCTGGCCCGACTACGCGGGGTCGGAACGGGACGGCCTGCATATCGAAATCTTCGAGACCTGGCTTGAGAGGGCCGAGCGATGACACACCAGCATGAAGGTGATGACCACGATCACGACCACGACCACGCTCATCCTCATGCCGAGATCAGCGAAGGCCGTCCGGGCTACTACGACATCATGGAGACGGCGGTTCGCGAACTGCTGATCGAGAAGAAGCTGATCCGTGCCGACGAGATCCGCCGTCAGATCGAAGTCCTGGATTCACGCTCACCGGCGCTCGGCGCCACGGTCGTGGCGCGCGCCTGGACGGATCCCGCCTTTCGCGCCCGCCTGCTGGCCAATGGCCGCGCGGCCTGCGAGGAGCTCGGCATCAGCTTCTACGATGACACATCGCTGATCGTGATCGAGAACACCGACAAGGTTCACAACCTGATCGTCTGCACGCTCTGCTCCTGCTATCCGCGGCCGGTGCTGGGCTTGCCGCCCGACTGGTACAAGGCCAAACCCTACCGCGCGCGGGCGGTTGTCGAGCCGCGGGCGGTGCTCGCCGAATTCGGCACGATCATCCCTGACGACGTCGACGTTCGCGTCCACGATTCGACGGCCATGGTCCGTTACTTGGTCCTGCCGAAGCGGCCCACCGGCACCGAGCATTTCAGCGAGGAAGAGCTCGCGGCCCTGGTCACGCGCGACACCATGATCGGTGTCGTCCCCGCCACCGTCGATGTTGCGAGGCCCGCACCATGACCCCGACCGAGAAACTGGTGAACCGCCTGCCCAATGACGTCGGTGGACTGCCGGCAGATCCCATCCAGCGCGTCGAGCACGAGCTCGAGCCCTGGGAGAAGCGCTGCCATGCGCTCGCCGACGTGCTCGACTTCCACAAGATCATCAACACCGAGGAAAAGCGCCGCGGCGTCGAGGCGTTGGGGGCGGAGATGGTCGTCAAGCTCAGCTACTACGAGCGGTGGATCGTGGCCTTCGCCAACATCCTGTTCCAGAAGGGCATCCTCACGCCGACCGAGCTGGCGCTGAAGATGAAGGAAGTCGAAAGCCGCTCGAGCGAGGGCTGAGTCAGGAGATCGATCTAGCGACAGCGTCGACGATCGCCGCTGAATCGAGCTTGTAGGCGCGATAGAGGTCGGGAATGTCACCGGACTGACCGAAAGCCTCGATGCCGAGCGGCACGACGCGCTGGCCGCGCACCGAGCCCAGCCACGAAAGCGCCAGCGGATGGCCGTCGAGCACGGTGACCAGCCGGGCATCGCGTGACAGCGGCGCCAGCAGGCGTTCGACGGGCGAAGCACTTCGATCGACCAGGCCGGCGGTGCGGCCACGATTGCGCTGGGCGGCCAGCCAGTCGGCATGCAGGCGGTCGGGCGAGGTCAGCACCAGTAATCCGGCGCCGGCGAAATCGCGCACCACGCTCTCGTGCGCGGCGATTGCTTCGGGTGTGACGGCGCCCATGGCGACGATGGCGATGTCTCTGCCGGGCTCGGGCGCGGCGTACCAGTAGCCGCCGGCCACGATGTCGGCTTCTTGCTCGGATGTGAGCGTGCGCTGTGGCTGCGGCAGGCTTCGGGTCGACAGACGAAGATAGACCGAGCCGCCCTTGTCCTGCTGCATGTACTCCAGGCCATGGCGCATCAGGACCGCGAGCTCGTCGACATAGGTTGGCTCGTAGGAGAGCAGGCCGGGCTGGCCGATGCCGATCAAGGGCGTATGGATGCTCTGATGCGCGCCGCCTTCCGGCGCTAGGGTCACGCCCGAGGGCGTGGCCACGACCATGAAGCGGGCATCCTGGTAGCAGGCGTAGTTCAGGGCATCGAGGCCGCGGGCGATGAAGGGATCGTAGAGCGTGCCGATCGGCAGCAGCCGCGCGCTGAACAGCTGATGGCTGAGCCCCATCGCCGCGAGCTGGATGAAGAGGTTGTTCTCGGCGATGCCGAGCTCGAGGTGCTGGCCGCGCGGTGTCTTGCGCCACAGCTGGGCCGACACGACCTTGAGCTCGCGGAACACGTCCTCGGCCTCGGTGTGGGCCCACAGGCCGCGCCGGTTCACCCAGGCGCCGAGATTGGTCGAGACCGTGACGTCGGGCGAGGTCGTGACGATGCGCTTGCTGAGCTCGCTGTCCTCGGCGGCGATGGCGTTCAGGATCTTGCCAAAACCTTCCTGGGTGCTCGACTTCTTGTCGTTGGGCCGCGGCAGGGCCGCCGGGATCGCCACGATGGGGGCCTCGGTGCGGCGGCGGCCTTTCGCGTTGAACGGGGCGCCGGCAAGGAAGTCCTGCAGCTCGGCCGGCGTCGCATTGAGGCCCGCGAACCTGTCCCATTCCTGGCCATCGGCGATGCCCATGCCCTTCTTGAAGCCCGCCATCTGGTCGAGCGTCATCAAGCCGGAATGGTTGTCCTTGTGGCCGGCGAAGGGCAGGCCCTGGCCCTTGATGGTGTAGGCGATGAAGCAGGTCGGCTGGTCACCCTCGACGCCCTCGAAGGCATCGAGCACGGCCTGCATGTCGTTGCCGGCGAGGTTGGTCATCAGCCGGTGCAAGGCGGCATCGTCGTGCTGGTCGAGGATGCGGCGGATGCCGGGATACTGGTTCAGATCGCGCGTCAGCGCCTCGCGCCAGCCCGCGCCGCCCATGTAGACCAGCGCCGAGTAGAGCGAGTTGGGGCAATCGTCGATCCATTGCCTGAGATGCTCGCCGTCGGGCTGGGCGAAGGCTGCTTCCAGAAGCTTGCCGTACTTGAGCGTGACGACGCGCCAACCGACCAGCTCGAACATCTCGCCGATGCGGCCGAACAGGCGGTCGTTGACCACGCCGTCGAGGCTCTGGCGATTGTAGTCGATCACCCACCACAGGTTCCGGACGTCGTGTTTCCAGCCTTCGAGCAGCGCCTCGAAGATGTTGCCCTCGTCGAGCTCGGCGTCGCCGACCAGCGCCACCATGCGGCCCGCCCTGTTTTCGTTATCTTGGCGCTTGCCGTCGCCCAGCTCCTTCAGGCGCACATAGTCCTGCACCAGGGAGGAGAACAGCGTCATGGCGACGCCGAGGCCGACCGAGCCGGTCGAGAAGTCGACGTCGTCGACGTCCTTGGTGCGCGAGGGGTAGGACTGCGCGCCGCCCAGCCCGCGGAAATGTCTTAGCTTGTCCTCGGTCTGATGACCGAACAGGTACTGGATGGCGTGGAACACCGGCGAGGCATGCGGCTTCACCGCCACGCGATCCTCCGGCCGCAGCACCGAGAAATAGAGCGCGGTCATCACCGTGGCGAGCGAGGCGCACGAGGCCTGGTGGCCGCCGACCTTCAGCCCGTCGCGGTTGGGGCGCAGGTGATTGGCGTTATGGATGGTCCAGGCGCTCAGCCACAGGACCTTGCGCTCGAGCTCGCGCAGGAGCCTCAGACGGTGCACGGGAGCGAGCGTGGTCATGGGCACGGGGATACGCCTGGCGCGCGGGAAAGTCCTTGCGTTTGGACCCTTTACGGCTCTGTATAGGGTAGAATTGCGCCAAAAGTAGGGAATTTGAGCAATGATCTCCCTCGATGCCATCGACCGGCGCATCCTCGACCATCTGCAGAAGGACGGGCGGGTGAGCAATACCGACCTCGCCGAGCAGGTCGGGCTCTCGTCCTCGCCGTGCTGGCGACGGGTGAAGGCGCTGGAGGAGGCGGGCGTCATAAGAGGCTACGCCGCGCAGGTCGACGCCAAGTCGGTCGGGCTTTCGGTCAACGTCTTCATGAGCGTGTCGCTCTCGACCCAGGTCGAGAAGGCGCTGCAGGCCTTCGAGCGCGCCGCGGCGGCGCGGCCCGAGGTCATGGAGTGCTACCTGATGACGGGAGACAGCGACTACCTGCTGCGCATCGTCGTGCCCGACCTCGAAGCCTACGAGCGCTTCGTCATGGACTTCACCAAGATTGCGGGCATCGCCCAGATCAGAAGCTCGTTCGCGCTGCGCACGGTGAAGCAGGGCGCGGCGCTGCCACTCGGCGTCACCAGAACACCGGGATGAGTGACAGCACGAGCAGGCCGGCCATCGACACGTTGAAGACACGACGAGCGCGCGGACGGGCGAGGTAGCGGCCGATCACCGTGCCGAAGCCGGCCCATACCGCGGCCGACAGAAGGCAGAAGGCTGCCAGCACAGTGGCGATCAGCGTGCTTTCCCAGAGAAGGTCGCCGCCCACGGTGGTGAAGGCCGCAGCCGCGCCCAGCGCCGAGACCCAGGCCTTGGGGTTCATCCAGGTGAACAGCATCGCCTCAACGAAGCCGATCGGCCGGCGGGCCGAGGCGCTGGCGGAGTCGGCGCGGGCGATGCGCCAGGCGAGATAGAGGAGATAGGCGGCGCCGGCATATTTCAGCGCCGTGTGCAGGCGCGGCTCGGCATGAACCAGGCCGGCGAAGCCGAGACCCGTCGCCATGACCATCGAACCGAAGCCGAAGGTGATGCCCAGCATTCTGAGGGATGGTGCGGCGGAAGCCGAAGTTGGCTGCCGACGCCGTGACCAGCACGACGTTCGGTCCCGGCGTCAGCGTCACAGCGGCTGCAAACAGCACCAGCGGTCCCAGCAATTCGTTCATGCCGACGAATTGCCTCAACCGCCGGCGGCGTCTCAACTACCTGGCATGTACTCATGTTAGGATGGCCGCGTGCGCGTGCCGGTTGGAACCATCGTCCTGCTGTCGCTGGCGGCCGTGCTCTACGCCGTCATGATGAGCTGCCTTGCCGATGCGCCGGGCGGCGATGCCTTCGGTCGCGGCCTTGCGCTCGCCTACGCCGCATTCATCGGCGCGGTGCTGTGGCTCGTGCTGGCGGCGCTCCTGATCGTCGCCGCCGTGAAGGGCCGCATGCCTGTGTGGGCGGCAATCGGGCTGGTCGCGCTGCTGCCGCTCTCCTGTGTCGCCGTCTGGATGGCAGGCGACGCCGTGGGCCGCGGCGATGGCTCGGCACTCCTGATGCCGGCGTTGCTGCCGCCGCTCTTTGCACTCTACGCGTTGTGGGCGCGCCTGCCGGCGCTGCACACAAGGCTGCCGGCCGGCGTCGTGAGCGCGGTGCTGGGCGCCGCCATCGTGTTCCTCACCGCCGCGCCTTTCGTCGCCATGACCCGCGCCGCGCTGCCCGATCCTGCGCGCGATGCCCGGCTTGCCGAGCTCGCCGAGGTGCAGGAGGAGCAGCAGGCAAAGGAGCGGCAGGCCGCGCGCGAGCGCGATGAGGCCGAGTTCGCGAGGCTGGGCCCCGACTCGCCGCTCGAGAGCTACCTGCTCTACCTCCACACCGAGACCTATGGCGCGCGTGCCCGGGCCGGCATCCGCCAGCTCAAGAACCGCGAGGCCGATGCGATCGCCATGCTGGCCAAGGGCAGGCTGCTCGACCTGTGGGACCTCCGCGAGCTCGACCTCCAGCCCACGGCAGACCTCTGCCAGGCCTATGGCGCGGCCCTTGCCGGCGCGGCCGGCAAGGTCGCCAAGACCCAGTCGAACTATCTCGGCGTCGCCATCGATCTCGAAGGCCAGCTTCCCAACATGAGGTGGCTCGTCGCCAACCGTTGCGATCTCGGCCAGCCGCTCGTCCTGCTGGCAGGCAACGTGCGCGCCGTCGCCGATTCCTCGCGCATGACCGGCTTCGCCGACACGCTGGACGCGCTGGCCCGTGTCAAGTGAGGTCGATCGTGCCTGCAAGCATCGGCACACAGCGGCCGCCGATGTAGGTGTCAACGACGCGGCCTGACTTTTTCTCGGCTGTGCCTTCCAGGATGCTCGGCCGGCCCATGTCGAAGCCCTGGCCGATGGTCCGCGAGAAGGTGAGGTCCGCTTCGGGCCGGAAATGCGCTAAAAGGCCGATCAGCACGATGTTGGCGCTGCCGGTCGCGGGATCCTCGGGCACACCGTACAGGGGCGCGAACATGCGCGACTGGATCTCCACGCCGTGCTCCTTGGCATGGCAGTAGAGATGGACGCCGACTGCGCGCGCCATCGGTACGTGCCTGGCCAGCACATCGGTGCGCACGACCGCCTTGGCGAGGATGGCCCGTGACTTCACCTCGGCGAAGACGAAGTTGTTGCCGCACGAGGCGATGACCGGTCGGTGCATGGGGGTCTCGATGTCGCCGGCGTCGAGGCCACAAATCTCGGCCACCGTCTCGGGTGCGAGCTCGTCGCCCAGCGCGAGCTTCTGCGGCGCCGCCAGCCGCGCGGCAACGACGGTGCCCTGTTCGCGCGTGAGGTCGAGCGGCACGAGCCCGGCCTTCTCCTCGAACACCAGCCGATCGCCGGCGATCTTGCGGCCATGGCAAACACCCGCGCGCGCCAGCACGAAGGCGGTGCCGACATTGGGATGGCCGGCGAACGGCATCTCGGCCTTGGGCGTGAAGATGCGGACTTCGGCCGTGTGGGCCGGGTCCTTGGGCGGCAGCACGAACGTCGTCTCGGCGAGGTTGAACTCGGCCGCGATCGATTGCATCTGCTCGGTCGAGAGGCCGCGCGCGTCGCTCAGGACGGCCAAAGGATTGCCGCCGAATTTGCGGTCGGTGAACACGTCGACGGTGGTGAATTCGAGCTTCATGGCGCAGACCCTAACGGCTTGCCGTCGCCCATCGGAACGAGATTATCTCACGGCCAGGAGCAATATCCTTCAGACACACCGGTGCAGCGGATTGAGAGCACGTTGCATGGGTGCTATCGTTTAAAGCACTGCTGCACGCGTCCGAGCGTATTGCGTATCGCTGCCGGGACGGAAGCCATGAAATCTCCCCGCCGGGACCTTCTGCGTCTGGCATCGGGCGCTACGGCGCTTTTGACGATGTCGCGCGTCGCCTGGCCTCAGGCCTATCCGGTTCGACCGGTGCGCTGGGTTGTGGGTTTTGCCCCGGCCGGAGGCAACGACATCGTCGCGCGTTTGATGGGCAACTGGCTTTCGGAGCGGACCGGCCAGCAATTCATCGTCGAGAACCGGCCGGGTGCGGCGACCAGTATCGCGACCGAGATCGTCGTCAACGCGCCCGCCGATGGCTACACGCTCCTTTTCATCGGTGTATCGCAGACCATCAATGCGACCCTCTACGACAATCTCAGCTACAATTTCATGCGCGACATCGCGCCGGCCGCGGGAATCATGAGCATACCTCTCTACCTGGTGACCAAGCTGTCGGTCCCGGCGAGGACGCTCCCCGAATTCATCGCTTACACCAAAGCCAACCCGGGCAAGGTGAACATGGGGTCGGCCGGGATCGGCAGCGCCGGCCATCTCGCCGGCGAGCTGTTCAACATGATGGCCGGCGTCAACCTCGTTCACGTGCCCTATCGCGGCAACGGACCTGCCCTTGCCGGATTGCTGGGCGGCGAAGTGGAGGTTCTGTTCCCCACGCCTCCCTCGTCGATCGAATACATCAGGACCGGCAAGCTGCGCGGACTGGCAACGACCGGCGCGACACGCTCGGAGGCGCTGCCGGACCTTCCGACCGTCGGTGAGTCCGTCCCGGGTTACGAGACGAGCGCGTGGTACGGCGTGGGCGTGCCCAAAGGCACGCCCGTCGACATCATCGACAAGATCGGCAAGGAAATAAACGCGGGCCTTGCCGATCCCAAGATGAAGGCGCGCTTCGCCGATCTCGGGGGCGCGCCCATGCCGATGACGCCAGCCGAGCTCGTCAAGCTCATTGCCGACGAAACCGCGAAATGGGCCGAGGTGATCCGCAAGGCCAACCTCAAGCCTGCGTGATCCTGCGGCTCCAATCCTCAAACCCGTTCGACCCGGGGCTGCCCGAATAATCCGTAGGGCCGCGTCATGAGCATCGCCAGCAGCACGAGGTAGGGAGCGATGCTCCCGAAGCCAGGTCCGAGCGGCTCGTCGAGATATCCGGCCCCCAGGCTCTCCAGCACGCCCACCGCGATCGCCGCGACGATGGTGCCCGCGATGCTGTCGAGACCGCCGAGGATGACGATGGGAAAGACTTTTAGCCCGATCAGGGCGACGCCAAAGCCGCCGCCGACGACCATGGTCCACAATACGCCGGCGACGACGGCGACCATCCCGGCCAGGCTCCAGACGATCAGCAGCTGGCGGTCGACGTCGATGCCCGAGGCCATTGCGGCCTGGGGATCGTCCGCGATCGCGCGCAAGGCGATGCCGGTGCGGCTGAAACGCCAGAATCCGCCGATCAGCGCCACGCACAGCCCCGCGACGCAGGCGGCGACGAGCTTGCCGGCGGGGATCGCGACATCACCGATCACCACGGGTTCGCTCAGGAGGGAGGGCGGAAACAAGGAGGGGACGCCGGCGAACACCAGGAGGCCGCTGCCGCGCATCACCATGCCGAGACCCAATGTCACCATGATGGCCGATAGCGCCGGCCGCCCCACCAGCCGGCGCACCACCAGACGATAGAAGCCGGCCGCCAGGGCGATCATGCCGATCGCCGCGAAGATCAGCGCCCCGATCGTCCCCAGATGGAGAAAATGCAAGCCCGTGCCGGCCAGCACCGCGCCGAAGACGACCCATTCGCCAAGGGCGAAGTTCATCATGGCCGATGCCTTGTAGACGAGGACGAAGGCGAGCGCGACGAGCGCATAGATGGCGCCGGCCAGCACACCGTCGATCACCAGGGAGAGAAAATACTGCATCGCACGGAGGACGCCCCGATCTTGCGCGGCAACCGGCGCACTCGGCAACGCCAGATAGCGAAACCCGGCGATTTGCCGCCGGCGCACCGGGTGAGATTGAGGGCGGCCGGATGGCTCGCTAAGGTCCGGCCCATGACCCAGATCTCCTACGACCACGGCGTCTCGACCAAGAAGCTTTTAGGCGAGACCATCGGCGCCTTCTTCGACCGCACCGTCGAGACCCATCGCGACCGCGAGGCGCTGGTGGTGCGCCATCAGAACGTGCGCTGGACGTGGGGCGAGCTGGGGCGGCGGGTCGACGATCTCGCGGCCGGGCTCTTGTCGCTGGGGCTGGAGCGCGGCGATCGCATCGGCATCTGGTCGCCCAACCGCTACGAATGGACCCTGGCGCAGTTCGCCACCGCCAAGGCCGGGCTGGTGCTGGTCAACGTCAACCCGGCCTACCGGCGCGCCGAGCTCGAGTACGCCATGAACAAGGTCGAGTGCAAGGCGCTGATCCTGGCGCCGGCACTGAAGACGTCGAACTATCTGGAGATCGCGTCGGACCTGGTGAAGGCGGGCAAGCTGCCGTATCTCAAGCATGTCGTGCGGCTGGGGCCCGAGAAGACGCCGGGCATGCTGAACTTCGACGATGTCGCGGGCGCCGGCGGCAATGCCGAGAAGATGAAGCTCGCCGAGCTCGGCTCGAAGCTGCAGTTCGACGACGCCATCAACATCCAGTTCACCTCGGGCACGACGGGGCACCCGAAGGGCGCCACGCTCAGCCATCACAACATCCTGAACAACGGCTACTTCGTGGGCGAGGGGCTGAAACTCACTCCGGCCGATCGGCTGTGCATCCCTGTGCCGCTCTATCACTGCTTCGGCATGGTGATGGGCAATCTCGGCTGCCTGACGCACGGCTCGACCATGGTTTATCCCGCCGAGGCGTTCGATCCGCTGGCGACCCTGCAGGCGGTGTCCGAGGAGCGCTGCACAGCGCTCTATGGCGTGCCCACCATGTTCATCGCCCAGCTCGACCATGCGGAGTTCGCGAAGTTCGACCTCAAGAGCCTGCGCACCGGCATCATGGCGGGCTCGCCGTGCCCCATCGAGGTGATGAAGAAGGTGCAGAGCCAGATGAACATGAGCGAGGTCACCATCGCCTACGGCATGACCGAGACCTCGCCCGTGTCGACGCAATGCGCCACCGACGATCCGGTCGAACGGCGCGTCTCGACCGTGGGCCAGGTGCTGCCGCACATCGAGATCAAGATCGTCGATGCCGAGGGCAAGGCGGTGCCGCGCGGCGAGACCGGCGAGTTCTGCACCCGCGGCTACTCGGTGATGAAGGGCTACTGGAACGACGCCGAGAAGACCGCCGAGGCGATCGACGAGGCGGGCTGGATGCACACCGGCGACCTCGCCACGATGGACGAGCAGGGCTACGTCAACATCGTCGGCCGGCTGAAGGACATGGTGATCAGGGGCGGCGAGAACGTCTATCCCCGCGAGATCGAGGAATTCCTGTACCGGCACCCGAAGATTCAGGACGTCCAGGTGATCGGCGTGCCCGACCCGCGCTACGGCGAGGAGATCTGCGCCTGGATCAAGCTGCACGACGGCAAGACGGCGACGCCCGAGGAAATCCGAGAGTTCTGCAAGGGCGAGATCGCCCACTACAAGATCCCACGCTACATCGAGTTCGTGGCGGAGTTCCCGATGACGATCACGGGCAAGATCCAGAAGTTCGTCATGCGCGAGGAGACGATCAAGAAGCTGGGGTTGAAGAGCGAGAAGACGGCTTGAGATGATGCCGAACGGGCGATCCCGAGACCCTTGGCCATGACGGATGGCTCGCCATCACCGTGGTGGTCGGTCCCGCAGGCGCTCGTCTGGATCGTGACGCGCCGCGAGTCACACGTACTGCGAGCCGCTAGCCTCCGAACGACCGCCAGCCTTCGTCGACTGACCGGTATCAGGTCGCTATCGGGATCGGAAGAGCCGCCTGTGACACTTGCGGCAGCGCCAGATGAACTGGCTCAAGCTTGGCGAACTCGGCGCATTGCCCTTTATGGCCGCGAGTGGGGCAAAGGGCCATCACGGTCGATCCGTGGTCATCGTCGTCTTTGCCTTCGTGACCATCGCGGTGACGTATGTCTCGGTGATAGAAGCCTCTACTTTGACACACGCCGGTTCTGGTCAAGCCTGTCGGTGCGAGCCGATGAATGCAGGAGCTGCTGGCCCTCGCCTGTCAATCAGACATCTCCGACTTCACGGCGATTGGCAGGCGCCCGCCTTCCTTCGGATCACGAAGTGCTCGCGTTGATTGAAGAGAAGCGGAAAGCGTTCAGGGCGGAACACAAGAAGGCAGGCCGCGACGTACTGCTGAGGGCGGCTATGAATCACTTCGGCCTGTCCCAAAAGGTGGTTCTCGCCATCTGGAACAGCGCGTCCCGCGATCGCAAAGGTGGTCGACCGAAGAAAACAAAAACCGAGAACTTATAGGCCCATCGCCAGACGACAGAAGCAGAATAAGCCTCCAAACGTGGCACCTCGAAACGTGGCAACTCCATGTTTCGCGATCAGGTTTCGATCGTGGATCCTGCTCAGACCGCAGGCTTCACGGGCGGCAGGTGGAGAAGCAATAAGCGCTTGCCGTTGAACGGGTCCGTTGTCTGCGCAGCCCACCTGTGTGGCCAACCGGAGTTGCCCCTGTGTTCAATCTCTTTTGGCGCCCCTATGTGCCCGGGTTTCGCGTCAGACCGCAAGAAGATGTACCGGGCTTCAACATCGACGAGAACGGGCTACCACGGCGCTCAAGTGCTTGGTCCGATGGAATGCTCCTGGACGCGGTGACGCAACGGTATCCCGACGTGTCGCAGACCGAGATGCCGTACAGCATGAGCGTCCCCACGCCAGGACCAGAGGGGATGGTCCAATCGGCTCCGTCGATTGGCTTGGCAGGGTTTCGCGCCAGTCCGCAGGACGACGTCCCTGGCTTCAACGTTGAACCGGCGGATGACGTACCTGGTTTCGATCTCGATGACGATGTCGAAGAGCAAGAAACAATTTGGTCTTCGCAAACGTCGCCGCCGGATGCAGAAGAGCCGGTCCAGCCAATCCCGCCGCGGTTTCCCGAATGAGTCTACAATTTCATAGCCCGGTTGCCTCAGTTGTTGACCACATTCGATCCGATCACCGCGCGGCGCGGCGCGATCAATTCACTGCCAGGCATGCCTTCAGCCAAGCCACCCGATGCCGCACAGCCGGCTTCGTCGAGCGTGCCTCAACCGCCGGCAGGCCCAGATATCGGCTCCCGTACCGTCGCCACGCGAGCCACCACTTCCCAACCGGCATCACCGGAGGCGATGTCGAGCGTTTGGCGCCGACCACAGACGGGTGGCTGGCCGTACACCCAGGCGCCCAGGCTCGACAATCCATGGAGTCCCGAGATCACACGGCAGCCAAAGGGCCTTCCCCCGATGATCGCGGCCAAGCCTGTCGAAGGCTCCAACTTCATCCTTGCGAGTGACCGTGCTGCCGGCGAACAGGCGTCGCGACCGACGTTGCTGGAATATCAGCAGCGGCAACTGTTGGCGCCAGTTGGGACTGCAATAGCGGAGGTTAATCAGCCTCCTAAGTCAGGCATGCGCCCGGCGCCCCTCGAAAATGAACCCGAACGGATGCCTTCGCCTTTCATGGGCGCCAACCGGCCGCCGTTGGCGGTTGAGGGCGGTGCAGAGGATCCACCCCTGATCGCACAAGCCAATGCGCAAGTCGATAAGCCTCAAGTCGCGTCACGAGTGGACTTGTTTCGCCGTGACGCAGCTGGTCTGCCGATCGGCACAATTCTTTCGAGCATCCGCTCTCCTGACTATATTGGCGGCGATGCGATCAATTCAATCGCGCCTAATCTGCGCCTCAGTCGGGATCGGTCTAGTGTAGGCGCAATCGCTCCGAACGATCTGAATGTTCATCTCGTCGGAGATGGAAACAGTCTGGAAGACGTGCCTCGCGACCAGCGGGATCGTGTCCCGAGCCGTGGTGTAGCTGACGGTTAGTCAGTACGACGATTCCGGGTCAGGTCCGGCTCGATCAGGCGGCCACGGCGGGCAACCCGATGATTGGATCATCGCTGACGGGGGCGATGC
>JAKFVH010000223.1 GCA_021732285.1 Reyranella sp.
TGCGCCGCGCCACGCCGCCCAGGGTCGCGCCCGCGGGCGAGGGCCGGATGAAGGCGGCGTTGCGGCGCGACAGCTCCTCCATGCGCGTCTTGTCGCCCAGGATCGAGCCGCCGCCGCGCTTGGACGAAGGGTCGATGGCGAGCACGGCGAGCGAGCGGCCCTGCTCGAGCAGTGACAGTCCGAAGCGCTCGATGAAGGTCGACTTGCCGACGCCCGGCACGCCGGTGATGCCGAGCCGTACCGACTTGCCCGTGTGCGAGAGCAGGGCGCCCAAGAGCGCATCGGCGCGCTCGCGATGGTCGGAGCGCGTCGACTCGATGAGCGTGATGGCTTGGGCAAGGGCGCGGCGGTCGCCAGCCAGCAGCGGCTTGAGCAGCGGGTCGACTGTCATGCTGCGGCAGGCTTATCAGCGGCGTCGGTGGAATGCCAGCAAGGCAAAGAAGGCCGCGATCGAATAGAAGACCGCGAGCGTCCAGCCGAGCCCGGGATCGCCGACGGCATCCATCGCCGCCCCCGCGAGTGGCCGGCCGACCAGGCCGCCCAGGATGTAGAGCATGCTGTAGGCGGTGTTGGCGCGGGCGATGTCGCCGCCGGCGATGCGCTGGCCGAGCAGCGCCAGGCCCACGGGATAGATGGCAAACGACAGCCCACCCCACAGCGCGATCACGGCGATGACCGCAAGCGACTGCGCCGAGACGATGGACAGCAGGATGACCAGCAGGGTGCTGGCCAGCGCACAGCCCGCCAGCACGGCGCGCCGGTCGAAATGGTCGGCCATCCAGCCGATCGGCCATTGCAGGACGACATTGCCGAGGACGAAGGTCGAGAGCCACAACGCGCCGATCTCGGCCGACACGCCGGCGCCGACGGCATAGACCGGCAGGAAGCTGAAGGCGATCTGCTCGCCCAGCCCGCAGATGAGGCCCGCCAGCATGGCGAGCGGCGCCAGGAAGATGACCTGCAGGTAGCCGCTGTCCTCGGCATGCTCGATCTTCGGCGCGGTCTTCCAGTAGGGCAGCAGCGGGATGGCGACGAGCAGCGCCAGGATGGCGCTGGTGATGAAGGGCCGCGGTCCATAGACGCCGACGATCTGCAGCACGAACGGGCCCAGCGCCAGCCCGAGCGCCACCAGCATGGAATAGAGCGCCATGACGCGGCCGCGGCGCTTCTCCTCGACGACCACATTCATCCAGATCTCGCTCACCACCCAGGGAATGCCGCCGGTGACGCCGTGCAAGAGCGTCAGGAAGAACCACGCAACGACGCTGTCGGTCAGGGTGTAGGCAACGGTGATCGCCGAGCCCGCAACGACCGCGCTGACGATGAACGGCACGGCGCCCCAGCGCGCCGCGAGACGCGGAATGTGCGAGGCGGTGGCCAGCATGCCGACACCCCAGGCGGCGGCGACGATGCCGATGGTGAGCTTGTCGTGGCCCATGCGCTCGAGGGCCAGCGGCACCAGCGGCATGGCCGTGCCCGCCTGCAGGCCGATCGCGGCGCAAGCGGCGAAGACAGGCAGCAGGGTGCGCCAGGAACCGGCGGCGACGGCTTGGCTAGTCGGCGACACGCAGATGCCCCTCGGCGCGGAACGAGGGTGGTTCCTCTTCCTCCACGACGTGACGCTCGGCCTCGCGGGCGGCCTCCTGCTGGCGGCGCCACATGTCGGCATAGAGGCCGTTCCTGGCCAGCAACTCGCCATGGCGGCCGCGCTCGGCGACGCGGCCGCGGTCGAGCACGACGATCTCGTCGGCGTTGATGATGGTCGACAGCCGATGGGCGATCACGACCGTGGTGCGGCCGCGACTCACCTCTTCCAGCGAACGCTGGATCTCCTGCTCAGTGCGCGTGTCGAGCGCGCTGGTCGCCTCGTCGAACAGAAGGATGCTGGGGTTCTTCAGGATGGTGCGGGCGATCGCCACGCGCTGCTTCTCGCCGCCCGACAATTTCAGGCCGCGCTCGCCCACGGTGGAGTCATAGCCCTGCGGCAGGGCCATGATGAAGTCGTGGATGCGCGCCAGACGCGCCGCCTGCTCGACCTCCTCGCGCGTGGCGTCGGGTCGGCCGTAGCAGATGTTGTAGTAGATCGTGTCGTTGAACAGCACGGTGTCCTGCGGCACCACGCCGATCGCCGCCCGCAGGCTCGACTGCGTCACGTCGCGGATGTCCTGGCCGTCGATCCGCACGCCGCCTGTCGCCACGTCGTAAAAGCGGAACAGGATGCGCGAGACCGTCGACTTGCCGGCGCCGCTCGAGCCCACGATCGCCACCGTGTCGCCCGGCGCTACGCGGAAGGAGACATCGTGCAGGATCGGCCGTGCCTTCTCGTAGTGGAAGTCGACATGGTCGAACACGATCTCGCCGCCGGCCACCTTCAAGGCCGGCGCCCCGGGCTTGTCGGCGATCTCGGTCCTGACGTCCATCAGGCCGAACATGCTCTCCATGTTCACCAGGGCATTACGGATCTCGCGATAGGCGAAGCCCAGCATGTTCAAGGGCATGTAGAGCTGGATCAGGAAAGCGTTGACCGCCACGAAGTCGCCCAAGGTCATGGTGCCGGCCTTGACGCCGTAGCCCGCCATGACCATGACCGCGACCAGGCCGCAGGAGATGATGGCGCCTTGCCCGACGTTGAGCAGCGACAGGGTGCGGCTGGAGCGGATGGCGGCCTGCTCGTAGCGGCGGCGACCGACGTCGAAGCGGCGCGCCTCGTGCTCCTCGTTGCCGAAGTACTTCACCGTCTCGTAGTTGAGCAGGCTGTCGATCGCCTTGGCGTTGGCATCGGTGTCGGCGTCGTTCATGCGGCGCACGAATTTTATGCGCCATTCCGACAGGGCGACCGAGAAGACGATGTAGCCGCCGACGGCCGCCAAGGTCACCGCCGAGAAGCGCCAGTCGTAGAGGCTCCACAGCACCACGCCGACCAGCAGGATCTCGAACAGGGTCGGCAGGATGTTGAAGGTGGTGAAGCGGATCAGGAACTCCATGCCGTTGGTGCCGCGCTCGATGACGCGGCTCAACCCGCCGGTCTGGCGTTCGAGGTGGAAGCGCAGCGACAGCGCATGGAGATGGTGGAAAACTTTTAGCGCGATGTTGCGGATGGCGCGCTGCGAGACCGGCGCGAAGATGGCGTCGCGCAGCTCGCCGAAGGCCTGGGCGAGGACGCGGGCCACGCCATAGGCCAGGATCAGGGCCACCGGCACGGCCACGGCCTGGGCCGTGGGCTCGCCCAGGGCATCGACGGCGTACTTGTAGAGCACCGGGACGTAGACGTTGGTGACCTTGGCCACGATCAGCAACACCATCGCCACCACGACACGGCAGCGCAGGCCGGTCTCGCCCTCCGGCCACAGATAGTGACCGACCACGCGCAAAACGGCCCCGGTGCGCCTCAAACCGAGCTTGGGAACGCCATGTTTGGCGGCTAGCGACATGAGTGCAAAATGCCTTTCGGGCGCGCGGAGTTCAGTAGCGTGGGGGGCGACGGCCTTCTATCGTGGACATACGGCCGAAGTAAGCCCCCGATGGGAAGGGATTTCATGAGATTTCGTAGGGCCTTCATAGTCTTGGCCGCGTGTCTGACGCCGCCCGCCGTGGTTGCTGCCCAGGACGCCCGCCAGGTCGACATTGCGTATGAAATCACCTTCGCGGGCATTTCCGGCTTCCGCATCGACGTCACCGCCCGCTTCAACGGCTCGAACTACGATGTCGAGACCAGCACCTTCAAGGAAGGCATGCTGAAGGCCGTCACCATGAACTACTTCGGCCGCAACCGCGCCTGGGGCGGCTTCACCACCCGGGGCGCGGAACCGACGGCGGGGTCGCTCTCGATCAGCGTCGACGGCAAGCCGCGCACCTGGCTCGCGCAATACGGCAACGCGGGCTTCCTGCAGGAGACCCACAATCCCGTCTGGAAGCCGACGCCGCAGCAGACGATCAGCGACGCCGACCGCAAGGACTCGCTCGATCCCCTGTCGGCGGCGCTCAGCGTCGGCTTTGCCGGCGATGCTGCCTGCGACAAGACCGTGCGCAGCAACGACGGCAAGCGCCGCATCGATGTGCTGTTCAAAAAGATCGGCATGGAGCCCGCGGCCGCCACGGGCATCCCAGGCGCGATCGGCGACGTGCTGGTCTGCGAGATCTACACCAAGCGCGTCGCCGGCGAGTTCGACGAGGCCCCCAAGGAAGCCGAGACCGAACGCGAGCGGCCGATCAAGATCTGGCTGGCGCGTTTCGACAACACGCAGATCCGTTATCCCGGCAAGCTCGAGGCGCAGACCCTGTTCGCCACCATCCGCGGCAAGGTCCTGTCGTTCCGCGAGCGGCCGCTGACGCCGGCCGAAGCCGAGGCCATCCGGCGCTGAAAAGGCGACGCGATCCAATTCAGGCTCGCAGCGTAGTGCAGGGCCGTCGTCCAACCTCTTGCTCCATCAATCCAATCGGCCGGTGCCAGCAGTGCCGGCCTGTCGCGTGGATCGCGACAGTGCGACACTCGCTCTTCTTCCGGACAAGGCACGCGACCCTAAATAACCTAAGTTATTATCGGTTATGATGGCCGTCTTGTCCAGGTCTTCCTTCCAGCGCCTCACAAGCTTCGAGCGCGTTCCAGCAGTCCGTCGTCGGTGGGCCGGTCCATGGCGGAGATGCCCGCGAGGTGTTGGCAGAGCTCGGCGATATGGCCGTCGCGGGTCTTGTACTTCTCGAGATAGTCGACGAGGTCCTGCCTGGTGCCGTCGGGGCCCGTCAGGTACCACCGGCGCGTGCCGCGGAGCGAGTCGATGACGCGATCGAAGAAGTCGAGGTCGGCGGCGGGTCGCCCCGCGCGCATCGATCCAGCCTTGTGGCTCACCTTGAGGCAGGGATTGTCGGCGCGGAGCTGGGTCTGGGCAACCTCGTCGGCGCCGAACCTGAAGACGCTGGCTTCGCGGGAATCCATCCACACGATCGCTCGACTGCGGAGCATTGTAGGTCCGTGATGTGTTAGTGGCGCCGCATCGTCGCGTCGTGTCGGCCAGGTTACTTTGATCTGGATCAAATGGGGCTACGCGACGACCAGCAGCAGCCGGCGGACCTCGCGGCCTGCAGCGCTGGGCAGATCCTCGGCCGGCCGCGGACGCGGCAGCGGCGCACCGGTCAGGACCAGGTTGCGCAGGCACTCGCGCACCTCGCGGAACAGCCGGTCGACGACTTCCTTCTCGGTGCAGCCGTCGGCCCTCACGTTGGCGAGATCGGGAACCCAGCCACGGAAGTATCCGTCATCGGACCGTTCGATGGTCGAATAGTAGCAGGCGTACATCACACCCTCTCCTCGTCCGTTTGACCCAGATCAATCGCCGCCTTGCCGGGTTGCGCCACCCTGGCGTGAGCCAACGGAGACGACGATGACGATCAACCAGTTCTATTTCGTCCTTTTTGTGCTTGCCTCTTTCACGGGCTTCGGGCTTTTCATGGCCGTCAGCTACGTGCGCTACCGCCGCTGGCTGGCGAAGCATCCCGCCCCGCCTCTCTGATCATTCCTGTCGCGACGGCCGGTCCGCCTGCTCGATCTCGTCGTAGGCGGTCTTGATCATCCACCAGCAGAACATCGTGGCGTAGAGCGCCAGCGCCAGCAGGCCGACCACTCGCAGCCGTGCGAGGGGCTGCCTTCGGGAAAGTCGGCCGTGCGGGCGAGCTCGAGACGGATGCGCTTCAGGGTCATGGTTGCTCCTTTGGTCGATTTGTCAGCTGGGAGGGAAAACGTCGACCGGCAGCACGACGATCTTGTTCGTGACCCGCTTCACGCCGGCGACATTCTCAACGGCAACCCGAACGGCTTCCTTGGCCGGCTCCGAAGAAGCGTGACCCCACAGGTGGACGACGCCGTTCTCGACCACGACGTTGCTGACGCCGGAACCCCAGGAGTGCCTGTCCAGTTCGCCGCATACCCGGGTGCGCACGTCCTCGTCCTGCGCCGCGCCTTCGGTGGGCCGCAGTTCGCGAGCGAGCAGGCCCTGCAGGAGGTTGGCCCGGCTGACGATGCCCACCACCTTGCCATCGCGCAGGACGGGTAAGCGCTTGATGTTGTGGCGCTGCATGAGGTTCGCAATCTCCTTGAGTTCGGTGCGCTCCTCGGCCGCCACGACGTGGCGGGTCATGACGTCGGCCACGTGATGGGAATGCGACCGCATGTAGTCGCGCGCCAGCACGGATTCGTCGGCCAGCAGCCGCTGCAGCCAGGAGCGGCCGGGCACGGTGCCGGTCTCAGGCCGGCTCATCAGGTCGGCCTCGCTGACGATGCCGATCATGCGGCCGTCGGCATCGACCACCGGCGCCGCGCTGATGCGCGCCCCGAGGAGGATGTCGGCCGCCGCCCAGACCGTGGCGTCGGCCGGGACCGTCACGACCGGACGTGTCATCACCTTCATGGCATACATGATCCGCTCCTGCGCGAATGAGGCCGGCCCATTCATCGCACAGGGGTGGCCTGGGGTGCCTTGCGCCAGATCAATCGCCCGAGACCAGACGCCGCCCCCGACCGAGACAGCGAGTCGCGCGATGGTTTCGAGCGGCGTGCTATCATGGCAGCTGGTCCACCGATGAACGAGATTGCAGCCACACATCTGATCGGCGCATCGCAGGATGCGGAGCTTGCCTTCGCCCCCGATCTCACGATCATCGCCTGCACCGAGGCCTACGGCCGGCTCCAAGGCGTTTCCTGCGATGCCCTGGTCGGCCGGCATGTTCGGCAGGCCTTCCAGGAGGACGGTGCGCGCGAGCAGCTGATCGCTTCCCTCGAACGCGTCTGCCGTGCGCGCAGACCTGACCGCATGGCAGGTCGGGCACCTCTTGCTGTCGGCGGCGGCGAGACCGCGCCGTCTGGCACCATGATCAACATGCCGGTGCTGGACGCCGATAGCGGCGTGAAGTGGATCCTGCACAGCCTCGATGCCCGGCCGGACGACGGTCGCGACCGCCCGGCGATGGCGCTGGCGCTGGAGGCCGCCGAGGCGCGCTTGCGTTCGATCCTGCAGACGGTGCCGGACGCCATGATCATCATCGACGATCGCGGCCGCATCGAATCGCTCAGCACCACGGCCGAGCGGCTGTTCGGCTACTCCATGAGCGAAATCGCAGGCAAGAACATCAGCGTGCTCATGCCCTCGCCCGACCGCGAACAGCACGACGTCTACCTGAAGCGGTATCTGGCCACGGGCGAACGGCGCATCATCGGCATCGGCCGCATCGTGGTGGGCCAGCGCAAGGACGGCACGACCTTTCCCATGCATCTCACCGTGGGCGAGCTGCGCTCGGCCGAACGGCACTATTTCACCGGCTTCATCCGCGACCTGACCGATCAGCAGCTCACCGAGACCCGGCTGAAGGAGCTGCAATCGGAAGTGACGCACATGTCGCGCTTTACGGCGCTGGGCGAGATGGCCTCGACGCTGGCGCACGAGATCAACCAGCCGCTGACCGCCATCAGCAACTACCTGCGCGGCAGCCAGCGCCTGCTCGACCGCATCGACAGCGAGCAGACGCCCCTGCTGCGCGACGCGCTGGGCAAGGCCGCGGACCAGGCGCTGCGTGCCGGCCATATCATCCGCCGACTGCGCGAGTTCGTGTCCCGCGGCGAAAGCGACCGGCGGATCGAGAACCTCGCCAAGCTGATCGAGGATGCCAGCACGCTCGCCCTGGTCGGCGCGCGGGAGGCCGGCATCACCGCGTCGTTCCGGCTCGACCCCAAGGCCGATCTGGTGCTGGCCGATCGCATCCAGATCCAGCAGGTGCTGGTCAACCTGATCCGCAACGCCATGGAGAGCATGATCGAGACCGCCAAAGAGCGCAGGCTGGAGATCGCCAGCGCCGCCGGCGCCGGCGATGTCGTGGAGGTCAGCGTCGCCGATACCGGACCGGGGCTCGCGCCGGAGGTCGCCAGCCATCTGTTCCAGCCCTTCGTCACCACCAAGCGCAAGGGCATGGGGCTGGGGCTTTCGATCTGCCGCACCATCGTCGAGGCGCACGGCGGCAAGATCTGGGTCGAGGACCGGCCGGGTGGCGGTACGATCTTCCGGTTCACATTGCGCGCCGCTGAGGTAGAGGAGATCGAGCATGGCGGCTGACGGAGTGGTTCATGTCATCGACGACGACGCCGACGTGCGTCAGTCGCTGGCCTTCCTGCTCAGCACCGCAGGCTTTGCCGTGCGCGTCCACGATTCGGCAGTCGCCTTCCTGAAGGTCCTGCCCGAGGTCAAGAATGGCTGCGTCGTCACCGACGTCCGCATGCCGGGGATCGACGGGCTGGAGCTGCAGCGCCGTCTCGGCGAGCTCGAGCTGCGCCTGCCCGTGATCGTCATGACGGGCCACGGCGACGTGCCGCTTGCCGTCGAGGCCATGAAAGCGGGCGCCGTCGATTTCATCGAGAAGCCGTTCGATGACGAGGTCATGCTGTCGGCCATCAGGGCCGCACTCGGCCGTCAGGCCGACGACCGGGAACGCAACGCGCGGACGGCGGCGATCCACGAGCGCATCGCCCGGCTATCCGACCGCGAGCGCGACGTGCTGGAACGGCTGGTGGCCGGCAAGGCCAACAAGGTGATCGCCTATGAGCTCGGCATCAGCCCCCGGACCGTCGAGGTCTATCGCGCCAACGTCATGACCAAGATGCAGGCCGACAGCCTGTCGGAGCTCGTCCGCATGGCCCTGATCGAGAGCAGCGCATCGTAAAGCCGTTGGCGGTTTGCGCTGGATCAAAGCGAACCCTGGTCCTGGTGAGGATGCTTGCCGGATGTCGCCAGTGCCGGAAACCGTCCTTGTCGTCGATGACGACGCCGCCGTCCGGGCGGCCCTGAAGTTCGCCCTGGAAGTTGAGGGCTTCCACGTCCAGCTCTATGATCGCCCGCAAGCGTTGCTGGCCGACCACAACCTGCCCGAGCGGGCCTGCCTGGTCATTGACTATCGCATGCCCGAGATCGACGGCATCGAGCTGGTCGACCAGCTGCGCAGCCGTAATGTCTCGCTTCCGGCCATCCTGATCAGTGGCCGCGTCAACAAGCATCTGAGAAGCCTGGCGCAGCGTTCGGGCGTGACGCTGGTGCTGGAAAAGCCTCTGTCGGATACCGCTCTGGTGGAAAGCATCCGTGGAGCGCTGGCCGCAGCTGCCTGAGGAGACGACCATGAGCAAGGGCGTGAAAGACACATTCGGTTATCTCGGCACCGAACAGGTGGCGTTGCGCGAGCAGCTCGACCAACTCTCGATGACCCTGCAGGAGCTTGCGAAGGCGGAAGGCGCCGAGGCAATCAAGGCGGCAAGCGATGCCGCGCGCCGCGTCGCCGACCGCGCCGGCGAGATCGCCGACGAGCTCGCCGGCAAGGCCGACGCCGTCACGGCCGCGGCAGCCAAGGGCCGCGTCCAGGTCGAAGACGCCATTCGCGAGCAGCCTCTGATAGCGGTGTCGCTGGCGGCGGCGGCCGGCTTCCTGCTGGCCCTGCTGGTGCGGCGATGAGCCCGCCGTCGCAGGACGGATCGTCCCTGCTGACGACGCTGGTGAAGTCGCTGGCGGCCATCGGAGCCCTGTCCGTCGGCGCGGCCGCGCGGCGGGCGGCCTCGACTGCCGGCGGCTATGTCATTGTCGCCCTCCTGTTCACCGTCAGCCTGTGCTTCCTCACCTTTGCCGGCTATCGCGCCCTCGAGCAGGCGATGGGCGGCATCCAGGCCTCGCTGATCGTGGGTTGCGCCTATCTTTTCCTGGCCCTGGTCGCAGCCCTCGTGCTGCAAATCCGGCGGCGCTGAGCGGCGACCTACGTAGAATTCCTTAGTTCAATACCTGAATGGCTGGTCAGCCGCAGGAGGGCTACTCAACGCACATCGAGAGCCCTTCAGCCGGAGACAGCCATGCAGGTCCAGACCGCCGCCCAAGCCAGCAAGTTTCCGGCAGCTGCTTTCGGCCGGCGGCCTCCCGCGACGGCGCGAATGCCGGCCGGCATGCAGATCGTGCTGGCCAAAGGCGAGGAGCTGTTCGCCGAAGGCGATGAAGCCGAGTTCTTCTATCAGGTCGTGTCGGGCGCCATCCGCTCGTACAAGCTGCTGAGCGACGGCCGCCGCCAGATCGACGCCTTCCATCTGCGCGGCGACATCTTCGGCCTGGAGGCCGGCAGCAACCATCGCTTCTCCGCCGAGGCGGTCGGCGCCGCCACCGTGATCGCCTATCGCCGCAGCCGGCTCAGTGCGTTGATCGAGGACGATACCGCGTTTCGCGACCGCATCATGACGGCGACGCTGCGCAGCCTGGAGCGCGCCCAGGACCACATGCTGCTGCTCGGCCGCAAGACGGCGCAGGAGAAGATGGCGACCTTCCTGCTCGACATGGCCGAACGCCTGTCCAAGGACGATGAGCATTTCGAGTTGCCGATGCAGCGCTCCGACATCGCCGACCACCTCGGCCTCACCATCGAGACGGTGTCGCGCACGCTGACCCAGTTCGCGCGCAGCGGCCTGATCCGCCTGCTGCCGGCCGGCCGGTCGATCGGTCTCTGCAACAAAATGGCCCTGCGCGGCCTTAACGCCTAGCGAGGTTCACTCTCCGGAGGACGCGATGAGCACCACGCCAGATCCCGTCACCATGACGATGATGTCGGCCAGCGACGCCCTGCAGACCTGCACCGAGGCCTGCGCCGAATGGCAGCGCGAGATCGCGCGTTTCGCCGATCTCCGGCTGGACGCGAACCGCCGCAGCTGGGAAGCGCTGATGACGGCACGCGACATCCCCGGCGTCATCAAAGGGCAGCAGGAATGGGGCCTGCAAGCCGCGACGGATTACACGCAGGAGGCCGTCAGGCTCACGCGCCTGCTGACCGCCCTTTCGTTGACGGGCACGACGCCGGCCGTCCAGGACGCCGCCAGGCTCGTTGCCTGACGGCACCGTTGAAGGGAGCACGCCATGCGCGCAAAGGATGTCATGATTGACGACGTCATCTGCATCAACGTCAAGGAGTCGGTGTTCGACGCTGCCGAGCTGCTGCTCGGCGCGGGCGTGAGCGCCGCCCCGGTCGTCGACAGCACGGGCGCCGTCGTCGGCATCGTCAGCGAGGCCGATCTCATCCGCCGGGCCGAGATCGAGACGACAGCCAAGAAGAGCTGGCTGGCGCGCCTGTTGGATAGCGAGGCCTCGGCAGCCCACGACTTCGTTGCGGCAAACACCCGACGGGTGTCCGATGTCATGACCGAGGAAGTCGTGACGGCGAGCGAAGATGCCACGCTTGGCGAGTTGGTCGGGCTGATGGAGCAGCACGGCATCAAGCGCATCCCGATCGTTCGCGGCCGCATTCCAGTGGGGGTCGTAAGCCGCTCGAATCTCCTGCGTGCGCTCCTGTCGCGCGAGCCGGACCGTCCGGTGCTGCAGCCGACCGACAAGGCGTTGCGCAAGGCCGTCGTCGAGGCGCTGGAGCACCGGCCCTGGACGTCGAAATGGCCGACCAACGTCTTCGCCAATGACGGCGTCGTCCATCTCTGGGGCTTCGTCGACGGCGAGGAGGTGCGCAAGGCCTACCGCGTCGCCGCCGAGAACGTGCCCGGCGTCCGTCGGGTGAAGAGCCACCTGCGCGCGCTGCCGCCGTCGGTCGGCATGGGCGTCTGACACACGGCTTCAAGATCCCGCGGCAGAAACAGCCGCGGGTGGCCCGATCATCCCCTGCCCGCCATCAGCGCCGCCTGGTCCTCCGGCGCATAAAAGAAGTCGCCGGGGCGGAAATCATGGCCGAGGTCGCCCAGCAGGCGGCGCTGGCGCGGCGTGCAGCGCTCGAACAGCGCGGCGTAGGGCGTGCCGAAATCGTACGGCCGCATGAACATCTGGCAGTAGTTGTAGAGGATGGTCTTGCGCGCCTTGCCCGAGCGGTTGGGTGACGGCCCGTGCCAGATCGCGTGCGGGAAGACGTAGGCGTCGCCGGCCTTGCCGAGCAGCGGCACCGCGCCCGGCATGTGCGGGTTGGGGATGCGCTCGGCACGCTCCGGGAACGGCCGCAGGTGGCTGCCGGGAAAGATCGTGAAGTTGCCGCTGTCGGGCTCGGTGACGTCGGTCAGCAGGTACATCACCTTGACCGCCAGCGGCCGGCTGGTCTCGGTGACGCGGATGGCGCGCTGGGCCTCGCCGCCGTCGGTGTGGGTGTAGCCGGGGAACGTCTCGGTCGAGGCGCGCACGATCGCCTGGCTCATCGAGAACTGGATGTAGGGACCCATCAGGTCGAGGATCAGGTCGAACACGCGCGGCCGGTCGATCAGGTCGATGAACGCCTGGTGGTAGGTCAGCAGGTCGCGGCGATCCATGAAGGCTTCCGGGTTCGGATCGGCATGATCGACCCAGGCATAGTGGCCGCGCGGCAGCTTGCCCGGCGCCGGCTCGTAGCCCGGCTGCGTCCGCACGCGGTCGATCTGCTGGGAGAAGAAATCCACTTCCGCCGGGGTGAGCGCGCCCTCGAGCTGCAGGTAGCCGTCGACCGCCCACTGCTCGCGCTGCTCTTCGGTCAAAGCCCGTGTGGTGTTGGCCAGCATGCTGTCCTCCTTGCTGGCCGTATTTAACCGCTGCAGCTCACCCAGCGTCCAGCGCGCGGTCCCGCCCTGCGGTCGTGGACGAGCGACGCTACTCTCAGCGCGACACCCATCGCGGTCCTTCCAACCCCTTGAGCAGTCAGGCGACTCCATGTTCTTCGCGCAGGGCAGCGAAGCTGGCATGAAACTCTGCTGCAAACTGCGCTTTCGCTGCACTGGTCATACAAGAGGCCTCGATCGCGTTTAGCGTCAACGATGCGATCGCATCGACGCCAAGTCCATGACTCTGCGACACCTTTCTAAATTCGTCAGTGAGAGTTGTATTGAACATCGTCGGGTCGTCGGAATTAACAGTAAGCAAGAGGCCTGCTTGCAACAAAGCGCCGATCGGATGTTGCTCAAAGGATGGCACGCCCGCCAAACAGACGTTGCTAGTAGGACAGAGTTCCAAGGGCACCCGCCGATCCCTGAGTTCCGCGACCAGAAATGGATCTTCCAGGCAGCGAATGCCATGGCCAATACGATACGCCCCGAGGGCTCGCAGGGCGCCCCAGATACTAGCGGGCCCAACTGTTTCGCCGGCATGCGGCACGCTTGGAAGGCCAGCCGCTCGTGCCCGTTCGAACGCCAATCGGAAACGTTCGGGTGGATTGTTGGTTTCATTGCCGCCGAGACCAAATGCGACGACGCCGTCTGCCGCTCCAGAGATAGCCCAGTTCGCCACGGTTATTCCTTCGTCCCCCGTGATGTTTCTTGGGATGTCGATGACGATGCCCGATTCGATTCCATGCTCCTGTCGTGCCCACGTTCGAGCACGATTGAGCGCAGCGAGCTGGGCCTGAAATTCAAGGTTGGCGTGTTTGACGTGGACCCAGGCGGTATGAGTGAATTCGGTATAGCGTATGTTCTGCGCGGCTTGGCCTGCGAGGAAGTCGCGTGCAACTTCTTCGATATCTTCCTGGTCTTGGATGCAGTGCGACGCTGCGACGTAGATTTCGATGAAGTGCGCGAAGTCTCTGAAGCGGAACCAGTCACGCATCCCTTCGACAGTCGACACGGGGAGCGGTACAGCGTTCTTCCGGGCGAGGGCCAATAGCCGCTGTGGCGTTATCGCTCCGATCAAGTGCACGTGCAGCTCGACTTTCGGCATCGAGCGAATGAACCCTTCGAGCGACACTGAGGTGCCCTTCCAGATACTCGACTAGTAGTGCGTCCTGTCGAGGCGTCGACGTGCCTCCTCGACCCTACGCTCAATCGCTTCGTCTTCCGGTTTCGGCGGACGTATCAGTTTCGTCAGCCACACAACGGCAGGCACGCCCAGCACCATGGCGAAGACCGCGATGATGACTAATGCCGTATACATCGGTATCTGTCGTGCGGCGTACCCCGTCCGCGCGCGGTTGTCACTTCTGATACTGCTCGAACAGCTGCTTGATCCGTTTGGCCGCTTCGTCGGTGGCCTGTTCTGCGGTCATGTTGCGTTGCGTGATATTGGCTTCCGCCTGCGGCCAGATCTGCTCGGACAGCACGGCCGAATAGGCGGGGTTGTAGGACATCCACCACGGCACCGTCGGCTTGGTCAGCCCCATATCCACCGCAACCTGGCGGTGCGGGTCCTTCGGGTCGGTCCAGTACGGATCGTTCTTCACGATGGAGGCCATCACCGGCAGGTAGCGAGCGCGGGTTTCCTTCAGATAGGCGTTGAGGTTCGCCGGCTGGATGAAATCACGCAACAACGCCCTGGCGGCGTCCACGTTCTTCGACCCCTTCGGGATGATGGTGGGGGCAATCGCCAGCACGCTCGGCACCGGCTTGCCGTCATTGCCCAGGGGGACGCCTCGGGTGATGATCTCCTTGTAGTAGAGATCGGGCTTGTCCATCTGCGCCGCGGCAATGGAGATGGTGGCGTTGGGCGTCATCACGATCTGTTTGGCGAAGAAGGCGTTGTTGTTGTCGACATCGCCCCAGTTGATCGCACCCGGCGGCACATAGCCTTTCTTGAACGGCGTCGTCAGCCGCTCCAGCGTCGTGATCGCCGCCTTGCGCACGGCGGGATCGTCGATATTCAGCTTGCCATCCGGCATGACGATGCCGACGCCGCCATAGCTGACCAGGAACTGGTGAAACAGATTGCCGGCATCCGCCTCCTTCGCCGCCATCGAATAGCCGAGGCCAAAAATACGCTTGCCCTTGGAGCGCAGCTTGTCCTGCACGGTCTGGAAGAAATCGTAGAACTTGTCCTGCGTGCCCGGCATGTCGGTCGCGCTGAAGCCGGCGTCCTCCAGCAACGGCAGCCAGACCGAATTCATCAGCGAGGAGGCTTTGGTCGGCACGCCGTAATACGAATATTTCTTCTGCTTGGCGTTATAGAGGCGCGCGGAGATCAGCGCGGTTTCCGTGAACTCGGCCTTCTGCGATTCCACGACATCGGAGACATCCTCCAACTGATCGTTCCAGGCCGCGCGCGGCACCAGGAAGCGGTCGCCGGTGACGGTGTGCACCACATCGGGCACGTCGCCCACCTGCATGCCGGCGATCAGCTTGGTGATCACGTCCGGCCCGTTCATGATGGTCAGATTGACCTTGGTGTTGTTGCGCTTTTCCCAGTCCGCCATCCAGGCGATCACGGCATCGTTTTCGGCCTTGTAGAAACCCTGGGTCCACCAGACCGTGAGTTCGCCGGCCGCCCTGGCGCGGCGTGGCGTCAGGCCTGTGCCCGCCGTGACCGCGGCACCCGCCGCACTTGCGCCAACCAACGCCCGCCGCCGTGTAATGCGCTTCATCTTGTTTTCCTCCCCCCAACGCCCAATGGACGCCGCGTTCAGCCCTTTACGCCGCCCATGGTCAGGCCGCCGTGCATCTTGCGGCGGAAACCGTAGTAGATGAGCAAGGGCGGAATGGCGTAGACGATTGCCGCCGCCATCAGGTAATTCCAGGGCGCCTCGTCGCCGACCAGGAATTTACCGAGTGTCACCGGCACGGTGATGACCTTGCCGCCCGACAGCAGCAGGAACGCATACAGATATTCGTTCCACGACAGCAGCAGCGCATAGGTGCCGATCGCCACCAGAGCGGGGGCCATCAGTGGAAGATAGATGCGGAAGAAGACTTGCAGCGGCGAGGCACCGTCGATGCGCGCCGCCTCATCGAGCTCGAACGGGATCGAGGCGCCGTATTGCTGGAAAATGAAAATCGCATAGGGCGTGGCGAAGGTCACTTCGACCGCGATCACCGCGATCGGATTGTTGGTCAGGCCATACTTGCCCATGATGCCGTAGAACGGGATGGCCAGGAACGACATCGGGATCACATAGGTCAGTAGCGCCGCATTGGTCAGCATCCAGCCACTGCGGATGCGCATCCGGCTGATGGTGAAACTGGTCAGGGAGCCGATCGCCAGGACCAGAAACGCGACAGTGATGCCAATGAAAAAACTGTTGCCCATCTGGTTCCAGAACGTCTCCAGCAGCCAGAAGGTCTGGCGGAACACGACGCTGAACGCATGCGGGCTGGGCGCGATCGGGAAGACGGAGGTGCTGAGCACCTCCTCCTTTTCCTGGATGGACACGCGGATGATGTTGTAGATCGGCAGCAGCGTCCAAACCAGCAGCACCGCCGACAGCAACCACACGCCAATGCTGTCGATCACACGGGCCCGGCGTTGCGCGGTCATATCGTGACCTCGCTGCGCCGCAGCTGGCGCATCAGCAGGATCACCAGCGGGATCAGCAGGGGCAGCGCCGTCAGCACCGTCGCCATGCCCAAATGGGGATCGCCCAGCTCGAAGGCGTTGCGGATGCCGAGCGTCGCGAGCACATGCGTCGACAGCGCCGGCCCGCCACCGGAGATGAAGCGCACGGCGTTGAAATCGCCCAGCGCCCAGATGGTGGAGAGCATGGTGCAGACCAGGTACATCCCGGCCATCAGCGGCAGGGTCACGTACCTGAATTTCTGCAGCCGGCTCGCGCCATCGACTTCCGCGGCCTCATACAGCTCGAGCGAAACCGCCATGCGCCCGGCGAGGAAGATCAGGGTCCAGAAGGGCAGCCATTTCCAGATGTGGCCATAGATGACCGAACCCAACGCGAAGCCGTGGCTGTCGAGCCAGGGCGGCCCGTCGACCTGCGCCACGTTCCAGATGATGTTGTTGATCAGCCCCCATTGCCCGTTCAGCATCCAGTTGATCGACAGATAGCTCGGCAGCGCCGGCACCGCCCAGGGAAGCATGAAGATCAGCAGCAGGATCTTGGTCCACCAGCCCTTGCGCATGAAGAAGCCCGACAGCAGCAGCGCCAGCAGCAATTTCAGGTTCACGCCGAACAGCAGATAGATCAGCGTGTTCACCACCGTGCGCGGATAGACCGGATCGCTGAACAGCGAGCGATAGCTGGCCGGATCGCTGCCCAGCCACAGCCCATAGCCGATCGGGTAGATCACGAAGGCCACGAATACCGCGACGTACGGAGTGACAAAGGCCAACGCCCAGAGCTTGTCGGCGGCAAATGTGCCACGTCGCCGCCGCGCCAGAGGCGTGGTGTTCGTGGTCGCGGCCGGGCTGTCGATCGAGGTCGTGACCACCATCGTACGGCTCCTTCCCAGTGGCCCCGCGTTCTGGCGCGCGGTGGCATTCCTGTCCGTTCGGCGAAGGCGGCCCCGTTCGTCGGGGCCTGCCTCTGCCGCTCAGTCTGAGTGCGAGTGTGGCAACTTGCCCAGTGCGACACAACCAATCCTGCCCGGGCGTCGCTGCATGTCCGCTTTGCCTCGAAAAAGCGGCTATCCCGGATTGATGAGTACACGCCCTCGGTGAGCGCCGCTCGCGATTACACGAGCGTTGGCAGGTCGAGCGCGATCACGTCCTCGGCCGAAAAGGCATCGCGCGCCAGCGCCACGCGGAACGGCGCATGGAACAGGCCGCGCGGCGCTTCCTGGAGGATGAGCGGCACCGCTCAGTCCTCCGCCTGTCCCTGCGCCTTCGCCCTGAACCCGTTTGCCGACTCGATGCTGAGCTCGATGGTCTTGTCGCCAAACACGTGCGTCACTCGTGCCACGTCGTCGTTGCCGAGCGCCTGGACTTCTAGCACGAAGCTCGCGCCGTCGGCCGACCAGGCGCCGCGCGCGGCGCTCGGTCCGTAGGGCATGCGCCCGCCCACCGCGAAGCGGCCGTCGACGCCGATCGGCCCACCGAACCGGCCAACCGGAGCGTTAGGCGGACCGCCGTCGAGCTCGTACTCGTAGGACGGTTGGGGACCATCGAGCCTCAGGACGAGGGACTTGAGGCGCAGCGGATCGACGTTGGCGAACCGCCAGGTCTTGCCCGAGACGGCCTTGGCCATTGCCGGCGGGGCCCCACTGACGCTGCCGCTGGCCGGCGCCGGCTGCCCGGCGGCGGCCGCCTTCACCTGCTCGGCGAGCTCGGCCATCGCCGCGGGCTTGGCCGCGACGGCTCCGTCGGAGGTCACGGCGGCGGCGAGGTAGCTCACCAGCGTGTCGAAGCCGTAGCGCGGCGTGCTGACCACATTGCCGCTCGGGCCGACAAAGCGCTGCGAGCCGGTCACCACCGCCACGATGTCGAGCTTGGGCATCACGACGATGAGCTGGCGGTGTTTGCCGACCGACATGAAGGTGTCGCGCCGCGTCATCAGCCAGAACTGGCGGCCGTAGCGCAGGTCGCTCGCCCAGCTCTCGCGCATGTCGATGTCGGCCTTGCGCACGCGCTCGATCCACGCCGCCGGCAGGATCTGCTTGCCCTCCCACAGGCCGCCGCGCAGCCAGAGATAGCCGATCTTCGCCATGTCGCGCGGCTGCAGGTGGAGGCCCCAGCCGCCGGCCGTGACGCCCTGCGGGTCGGCCTGCCACAGCACGTCGTCGATGCCGAGCGGCCCGAACAGCTTCTCCCGCGCATAGTCGAGCGCGCTTTTGCCCGTGACCTTGCTCAGGATGGCCGACAGCAGATGGCTGTTGCCGCTGTTGTAGTAGAAGCGCGTGCCGGGCGCCGTCGCCATCGGTTGGTCGAGGACGAATTGCTGCCAGTCGGGGCTGCGCGCCATGGCGATGGCGGATTCGACGCCGCCGGTCAGGCCCTCCTGCCAGGCGAGCCCCGATGTCATGTCGAGCAGATGCTGGACCGTGATCGCCTTCTTGGCATCGTCGAGGTTGGCGCCGCTCCCGGTGGAGATGAGGCGGTTGGGAAAGAAATCCACGACCTTGCGGTCGGTGCTGTCGAGCAGGCCGTCGCCCAGCGCCATGCCGACCAGGGTGCTGACGACCGACTTGGTCGACGAGTAGATGTGGTGCTTCAGCCCGGCGCGGAAGGGCGCGTAGGTCGCCTCCAGCACGATCCGGCCGTGGCGCGTCACCAGCACGCTGTCCATGTCGTTGACGGCGCCGAACTCGACCAGGCGGGCGAGCCGCTCGGAGCTCATGCCCTGCTCCTCGGGCGAAGACACGGCCCAGCCGCGGGTCGGCCAGGGCTGCGTGGTTTGCTGGGCGGTCGCGAGCGGCGCTGAGAGCAGCGCCAACGTGGCCAGCAGGATCGCCAGAAGCGTGTTCGTGAGCCGATGCATCGTGGCCACCGTCGTCGTGGGCCACGAGGCTACGGGCGACTGCGGATCCGTTCAACCGTCTGTTGTGGCCTCTTGTGAACGGCGCCACCCGGGAAATTCATGCTATGCTCCCGACCCGTTTGGGAAGGGAAGCGCGCCCTGACATCGATCGACTTGCAGGCTGACGCTCACACGCGCCAGCAGCGGGCAAGAAGGCCAATCGGCCGCGGCAGCCTGCACAAGCTCATGCGGCGCAGATCGACCCTCGCCTTCCTGATGACCCTGCCGCTGTTCACGTTGATCCTCGGGCTGGTGGCCTATCCCACGGGCTTCGCGATCTATCTTTCGATGCTCGACAGGAGCATGACCAGGTTCGTCGGGCTCGACAACTTCGCCTACCTGGTCAGTCGCGAGCGGTTCTGGATGGTCGTCTACCAGACCTGCGCGTTTGCCGTCATCGCCGTCGCCTTGAAGGCGTTCCTCGGCTTCGTGGCCGCCCATCTGGTGCACAACCTCCCGACCAAGGGCCAGCGCAAGTGGCGCGGCATGCTCCTGGTGCCGTGGGTGATTCCCGCGGCGATGAGCGTGCTCGGCTGGCGGTTGCTGTTCGAGCCGTCCTTCGGCGCCTTCAACTGGCTCCTCGAGCATCTCGGCATTGACCGCATCATTTGGCTCGGCGAGACCGGCTGGGCGCGCTTTTCCGTCGTCCTGGTGACCGTGTGGTTCGGCGCGCCGTTCTTCATGGTCATGTATCTCGCGTCATTGAAGTCGGTGCCCGAGGAGCTCTACGAGGCGGCGGCGATCGACGGCGCCACCTGGTGGCAGCGCATCCGCTACGTGACCTTCCCGATGATGCGCAACATCATCGCCCTCACCATGATCTTCTCCCTGATCGGCGGCTTCGCCGGCTTCACCATCGTGTCCGTGCTGACCAACGGTGGCCCCCTAGGAACGACCCAGGTGTTGGGCACGTCAGCGTTTCTCGTCGGCATCATGGGCGGCAATCTGCCGATGGGTGCCAGCGTATCGCTGTTCATGGTGCCGGTCCTGGCCGCGGCCGCGATCTATATCCTGCGCGGCGTCGCCAAACGGGGGAGTGAAGTCTGACGATACGTCGTCATGCGCCGGAGCTCACGGCCGGCTCGGTGTCTGGAATTTGCGCCAGCGCGCGAAGGGAGGCGAAGGCGATGCCGGAGACGGCGAACCAGATGGCGGCGCCAATCAGCCTGACGATCGATTCGGCGCGCTGGTCTGCAATCGCCGCCAGGCCGATCCACGACACACCGAGGACGAGGCCGAGCCACATCAAGGACCTGATATTCTTGCGGTAGGCGGCCAGGAATTTGGGCCGGTCGCCGGCGAACTTCTTGTGCACCCAGCCTTTGCGGATCTTGCTCATCTCGAGCGGCATCCACACGCAAACGGCCAGTCCGGCAACCATCGCAATCAGCTCGAGCATCGCGTCCTCCGCGGGGAAGCCCGTCGCGATCCTGCGACACCGCCGCCCGGCACAATGTGCGGTTTGTCACCCCGGCCCGCCAATATTTTCCCGGACGACCGCGCGCATCCTGCGCGCTCATGATCATGAGGCAGGCGCCGGCTGGCACACGCCAAAGTAGTATTCCGTGACAAGGAGCAATCTAAAGCATTGCCATGGTTTCCACGCCTTGCAATCATGCCATCTGCCGCTGGCAGTTGTGGCGACCCGCACGTCTGTTCCGAGGTGGCTGTTGTCGAACCGCTCGTTCATCACAAGAGTTCTGAGCTGGCTGGTCGGTTTGTCAGCAATTCTTTGTGTGTTGTGGTTCCTGCTGATATGGGCGTTCGAATGGTACAGATCCGGGGTCTGCTACCGCGAAGTGCTCGCAGACATCTCCCATGTTTCCGGCTTCAACTTTGAAGTCTTCGCAGAAGACTGCTGGCATAACCCGGAGGTTGGCGTCTTCGTCTACAAGCGCGGCCAAAGCAGCAAGACACTTCTCTTCTTGTATGACACTATCGAGGCGCCCACCATTGCACCTCTCGACGATCACACAATTCAAATCAGTCTAGGTGACATCGGCGCGATCTTTTGCCGAAACGACAAGTGGCAGGGCTTCACGATCAAGTACGATATCCGCAGTGTTCAATATCCGCGGCAGGACGTCCGCCAATGCCAGTGAGGGCACCGGTGGCCTCCATCGGCAGTGCCTAGAAGGTCGCTGCTGCCGTTGCGCCGCATCGTCCATTCGCGAACCGACGAGAATGGGCTAAGCCGCGCGCTTCTGGCCGCGTTGGCGCAGGATCGACAGGATCTCGGCGGCGGCGGCCGGGATGTTGGTGCCGGGGCCGTAGATGGCGGCGACTCCCGCCTTCTTGAGGAAGTCGTAGTCCTGGGCAGGGATGACGCCACCCACCACGACCAGCACCTCCGAGCCGCCCTGCTTGGCGAGCTCCTCGATGAGCTGCGGCACCAGGGTCTTGTGGCCGGCCGCCTGGCTCGACACGCCGATCACGTGGACGTCGTTTTCGATGGCCGCGCGCGCGGCTTCCTCCGGCGTCTGGAACAGCGGACCAATATCGACGTCGAAGCCCAAGTCGGCGAACGCCGTGGCGATCACCTTGGCGCCGCGGTCATGGCCGTCCTGGCCCATCTTCACGACCATCAAACGAGGCCGTCGGCCTTCCTCCTCGGCGAACGACGCGATCTCGGTGCGGATACGCTCCAGCCCCTGATCGCCCTCCCATTCGCTGGCATAGACGCCGGCGATGGACCGGATGGTGGCTTGATAACGTCCATAGACGCCTTCCAGCGCGGACGAGATCTCGCCCACCGTGGCGCGCGCGCGCGTGGCTTCGATGGACAGCGTCAGCAGGTTGCCCGTGACGTTGCGCGCCGCATCGCCCAGCGCTTTTAGCGCGGCAACGCACTTTGCTTCATCGCGGCTGGCGCGGATCTTGTTCAGGCGGCTGACCTGGGACTCGCGCACCATGTCGTTGTCGACATCGAGGATTTCGATGGCGGGCTCTTCCTTCAATTGGAACTTGTTGACGCCGACCACGACCTCATCGCCGCGATCGATGCGCGCCTGCTTGCGCGCGGCCGCCTCCTCGATGCGGAGCTTGGGCATGCCGGCCTCGACCGCCTTGGTCATGCCGCCCAGCGCCTCGACCTCGGCGATGAGCTTGCGCGCCTCGGCGATCAGGCTCGAGGTCAGGGCCTCGACGTAGTAGCTGCCGGCCAGCGGGTCGACGACCTTGGTGACGCCGGTCTCGTGCTGGAGGATGAGCTGCGTGTTGCGGGCGATGCGGGCCGACGCCACGGTCGGCAGCGCAATCGCCTCGTCGAACGAGTTGGTGTGCAGCGACTGCGTGCCGCCCAGCACCGCCGCCATCGCCTCGTAGGCGGTGCGGATGATGTTGTTGTAGGGGTCCTTCTCGGTCAGCGACACGCCCGAGGTCTGGCAGTGCGTGCGCAGCGACAGCGAATCGGCCTTCTTGGGCTCGAACGGCTTTATGAGCTCGGCCCACAGGTAGCGCGCGGCGCGGAGCTTGGCCGCCTCCATGAAGAAGTTCATGCCGATGCAGAAGAAGAACGAGAGCCGCGGCGCGAAGGCGTCGATGTCGAGGCCCTTGGCCTTGGCGGCGCGCACGTATTCGAGCCCATCGGCAAGAGTGAACGCCAACTCCTGGACAAGCGTCGCTCCCGCCTCCTGCATGTGATAGCCGGAAATCGAGATCGAGTTGAACTTGGGCATGTGCTGCGCGGTGTGCTCGATGATGTCGGCCACGATGCGCATGGAGGGTCCGGGTGGATAGATGTAGGTGTTGCGGACCATGAACTCCTTGAGGATGTCGTTCTGGATCGTGCCCGAGAGCTTGTCCTGCGGCACGCCCTGCTCCTCGGCGGCGACGATGTAGCCCGCCAGCACCGGCAACACGGCGCCGTTCATGGTCATCGACACGCTCATCTTGTCGAGCGGGATGCCGTCGAACAGGATCTTCATGTCCTCGACGGAATCGATCGCCACGCCCGCCTTGCCGACGTCGCCGACGACGCGCGGATGATCCGAATCGTAGCCGCGGTGGGTGGCGAGATCGAACGCCACCGACAGGCCCATCTGGCCGGCCGCGAGGTTGGCGCGATAGAACTTGTTGCTCTCCTCGGCGGTCGAGAAACCGGCGTACTGGCGCACCGTCCACGGGCGGCCGGCATACATGGTGGCCTTGGGGCCGCGGGTGAACGGCGGGAAGCCCGGGATGGAACCGACTGACTCGAGGTTCTCGAGATCGGCCGCAGTGTAGAGCGGCTTCACCGGGATGCCCTCGGGGGTCATCCAGTCGAGCGACGACAGGGGCTTGTCGCGCAGCTCCTTGGCGGCGAGCTTTTCCCAGTCGGCCGGGGTCTTCTTCGGAAAGTCAGCCATGATGCAAAGTATGTAACGCAAAGAGGCGGTTTTGCCACCCCCGCCTCTGTCACCTCCCCCGTCATACGGGGGAGGCTGGGAGGGGGAAGGCACCAGTCATGGTGTATGCCGGGAAGAGATCATGACGTCGGAATGTTCGACACCGCCTGTGAGGCTCTCCCCCTCCCTGCCCTCCCCCGTATGACGGGGGAGGAAAAGAGCGGTCGCAGGCCCCTCCGGCTCTTTCCTGGCTTCACCTCAGGGTGCGACGCACAAGCTCCAGGTCGGCCTGGCAGCTCAGGCTGAACTTCACGAAAGGATCGGGATCGGGACTCTTGGACAGTGACTCCCGCGCCAACTGCCGCAGCTTGATACTAGGCTTCAGCAGGACCTCGACGATGGCCTTGAGTACCTCTTCCGCCTCGCCGGCGATGTGGGCCGGCGCGAACAGCCTCATGCGATTGATCAAGCCGATCAGATGCTGCTCATCGCCGCCCAGTTCGAGGTCGTCATGCGTGTAGGCGTTCAGCAGCAACTTCGAGGCGCTCACCAGGAAATCGGCATAGATCGTCTCCCGCTTGGTGACCTCATTGGCGACCCGCTGCAGGCGCTCCTCGGAGCGCTGGGTGTAGACGGCGACGGCGAGCGAGGCGCCGCCGCCGATCAGGGCGCCCAGGAGGCCCGAGACCTGGCTCAGGATGGCAGCGGCATCGACAGACATGTTGCCTCCGGCTCCGATGCGGGCAGCTCCTGGGGCCGCTTTACGCGGAACCAGATCACATAGAGCGCCGGCAGGAATACGAGGGTGAGCACGGTCGCGACCGCCAGGCCGCCCATGATGGCGTAGGCCATGGGTCCCCAGAAGATGGTCGGCGCGATCGGGATCATGCCGAGAATCGCCGCCGCGGCGGTGAGCAGGATCGGGCGGAAGCGATGCATGGTGGCCTCGATGACGGCTTCCCAGGCTTCTTTTCCATGCGCCCTCTCATGCTCGATCTGGTCGATCAGGATCACCGAATTGCGCGCGATCATGCCGACCAGGGCGAGCACACCCAGGAGCGCCACGAAACCCAAAGGCTTGTCGGCGATCAGCAGCGCGGCCACAACGCCGATGAGACCGAGCGGCGCCACGCTCAGCACCAGGAACAGGCGGCTGAAACTCTTCAGCTGGATCATCAGCACCGTGAGCATCAGGACCAGCATCAAAGGCACGACGGCTGCGACCGACACCTGGCCCTTGTCGCTTTCCTCGACCGTGCCGCCGTTATCGATGCGGTAGCCGTACGGCAGGCTGGCGTTCAGCGCCTCGATCTTCGGCGCCAGGGCCTGAAAGACGGTGGCGGCCTGAATGCCGGGCACGACGTCGGCCTGCACCGTCACGGTGGGCCTGCGGTCGCGCCGCCAGACGATGGGATACTCCTGGCCGTACTCGACGGAAGCGATCTGGCCGAGCGGCACGGTCTTGCCGTTGGGCAGCGGCACCTGCAGCGTGCGCAGCGTGGACATCGACATGCGCTGCTCGGGCGAGGCGCGCACAACCACGTCGACGAGATGGATGCCGCTGCGCAGCTCGGTGGCGGTGATACCGGACACGACCGTGTTCAGCGACTGGGCGAGATCCTGGGAGCTAAGGCCGAGCAGGCGCGCCTCGTCCTGGTCGACGCGGATGCGGACCGTGCGGGCCGGCTCCATCCAGTTGTAGTTGACGTTCCAGGCATCGGGATCGGCCCCGACGATCTCGGCGACCTTGAAGGCAATGGCCCGGACCTGGTCCGGCCGCGGCCCACTCACGCGGTACTGCAGCGGCCAGCCGACCGGCGGGCCAAGCTCCAGCGGGTAGACGCGGCCGATGACGTTGGGGAAGTCGCTCGCCAGCGCCTTTTCGAGCTTGGCCTTCACGCGGTCACGCTGCTCCAGCCCCTTGGTCACGATCACGGCCTGGCTGAAGAAGTCGTTGGGCAGCTGCACGTTGAGCGGCAGATAGAAGCGCACGGCGCCGCGCCCGACGTAGGTGCTCCAGTGGTCGACGTCGGAATCGCCTTTCAGCAGCGCATCGAAGCGGGCCGAAGTCTCGCGGGTGGCGTAGATCGACGCGTTCTCCGGCAGCTGCATGTCCACCAGCAATTCGGGCCGGTCAGAGGACGGGAAGAACTGCTGTGGCACGTAGCGCATGGCGACCACGGAGAGTCCGCACACGCTCACCGTGACGAGAAGCGTGATCCAGCGCCAGCGCATCGCCAGCTCGAGGAACCGGCGAAAGGTGCGCAGGATCGGGCCGGGCTCCTCGGAGTGCGCGACCTTGGGCTTCTTGAGGATCCAGACGCCGAGCAACGGCGAAAACACCACGGCAACGATCCACGATGCCAACAGCGCGATCGCGACCACCGCGAAGATCGAGAAGGTGTACTCGCCCGCGGCACTGTGGGCGAAACCGATCGGCACAAACCCGGCGACCGTGACCAGCGTGCCGCTCAGCATGGGAAAGGCGGTCGAGGTATAGGCGAATCCCGCGGCCTGCTCCTTGTCGTCGCCGCGCTCGAGCCGCGTCACCATCGATTCGACCGTGATCATGGCGTCGTCGACCAGGAGGCCAAGAGCGATGATGAGCGCGCCGAGCGAAATGCGCTGCAGGTCGATGCCGGTGAAGCTCATGACCGTGAAGACGACGGCCAGCACCAGCGGGATCGACAGCGCCACGACCGCGCCGGCGCGAACGCCGAGGCTGAGCAGGCTGACGCCCAACACGATGGCAATGGCCTCCCACAGGGCTTCCATGAATTCGTCGACTGCGTGCTCGACGGTCAGTGTCTGGTTGGCGACCAGCGTGGGCTCGATGCCGACCGGCAGGGTCTCGGTGATCCGCGCCATGGCTTGGGCGACGTTGTGTCCAAGGGTCATGATGTCGCCGCCCTTGCGCATGGCGATGGCGATGCCGATGCCCTGCTGGCCATTGACGCGGAACATCGGCTGCGCCGGATCGGCGGGCCCGCGCGTCACCTGGGCGATGTCGCCCAGACGGATCGTGCGGCCTCCGGCCACGAAGTTGATGTCGAAAATATCCTTCTGCGACCGGAACGCGCCGGAGACGCGAACCAGGATCTTCTCCTTATCGGTCTGAACCACGCCTGCCGGCGTGACGGAATTCTGGCTCTTGAGCGCATCGATCAGCTTGGAGCGGTCGATGCCGAGGCCGGCCAGCTTTTCGTGCGAGAACTCGACATACACGCGCTCGTCCTGGGCACCCAGGATGTCGATCTTGGAGATGTCCGGCAGCTCGAGCAGCTGCTTGCGGACGTCGTGCACGTAGTCGAGAAGCTCGCGGTCGGAGAAGCCGTTGGCAGTGAAGCCGTAGACAATGCCGTAGGTGTCGCCAAACTCGTCGTTGAAGCCGGGTCCGATGACGCCTTGTGGAAGCGTTCCGGCAATGTCGCCCACCTTCTTGCGCACCTGGTACCAGATGTCCGGTACGTCGGCCGGCGGCGTGGAGTCCTTCAGGTTCACGAAGATCGTGGCGCGGCCGGCGCTGGTGTAGCTCTTGACGTAGTCGAGGCTCGGCGTCTCCTGCAGCTTGCGCTCCAGCCGGTCGGTGATCTGCTCCAGGGTGTCGTGGACCGTAGCCCCGGGCCACTCTGCCGCCACCACCATGGTCTTGACGGTGAAGTCGGGATCCTCGCTGCGGCCGAGCTTGAAGTAGCTGCCGATGCCCGCGATCACGATCATCAGCATGAAGTAGGTCACGAGCGAGCGGTGCCGCAGTGCCCATTCGGAGAGGTTGAAGCCTTTCATCAGCCGTCTCCCAGCAGGCGGACCTTCTGGCCCGGACGCAGCATCTGCACGCCGGCGGTGACCACGACGTCGCCCTTCTCGAGCCCGCGCGAGATCACAACGCCGGCCGCGTCGTAGCGCAGGACGTCGACGGGGCGCAGCGACACGGTCTCTGTCTGGCGATCGACCACCCAAATCGCTGGATGGTTGTCGCCTTCGGTGAGCGCGCTTGCCGGGACAGCGATGCCGGCCGGCGCCGCGAGCTTGATGCGCCCGGTGACCGTCGAGCCGAGCTTCATGCCGTCTGGTGGATTGTTGATGCCGACCTTGACCTGGAAGGTGCGCGTGTTGGAATCGGCCTGGAGCGCCACCTGGCGCACATAGCCCGTGGCCTGCACCTGCGAGGCGTCGCCGAGGGCGAGCACGACGGCCGGGTCTCGCGGGCCGGTCCGGATGAGCTGCTCGGGGATGTCGAAAACGGCATCGAGCTTCGCCATTCCGGCGAGCTGCACGATCGTCTGTCCCGCCTTCACGACCTCACCTGCATCGGCACCAGTTGCCGTGACTGCGCCCGCACTGTCGGCGCGGAGCACCGTGTAGCCCAGTCGGTCCTCGGCAATGTGGTGCTGTGCCTCGGCCGACTCGACCTGGGCTTCCGCCGTGCGCAGGCCTTCCTGGGCGTCGTCGAACTTGGCACGCGAAGTCCAGCCGCCCTTCAGCAGCTCCTGCTGACGCCCAAAAGCGAGCCTTGCCTGGGTCAATGTGGCCTGCGCCGAGGCGAGGTTGGCCCGGGCGGAGCGCAGCGAGTTTTCTTCGTTCTGGGAGTCGAGCTTGGCCACGATTTGGCCGGCCGCGATGACGTCTCCCAGACCGGCCTGGCGCTCGATGATCCGCCCGTCGAGACGGAATGCCAGGTTGACCTGGTCTTGAGCGCGAATCTGGCCGGTGAAGGAAACGGTCTCGCCGTCGGCCTGCGATTCAACCGTGATCGTGCGAACGGGACGCGGATCGGGCGTACGCGCGACTTTCTTGCTGCAGCCTGCAACAGACGCTGCGACCAGGATCAACGTTGCCGAGACCATGACGGTCCGCAATCGGCCGCTACGCCGGACCGGCAAGGCGTCCGCAGGCACAATCTTGATGCTCATGAGTTTCTCCTCAAAAAATGGCGGGCCGCCGTCGTCAGCGATCAGCGCGAATGGGCAGCGGCATGGCGCGCAGCCGCCTCGGCATGCCGTGCCGCCTCACGCGGCGTGCAGCCGATAGCGCGAAGGATCGCGCTCACGATGTCGGAGAGCACGGCGTCGTCGATCCGGCGCTCGGCGAGATCCTGCGCGGCCTGCCGGCCGATGGCCGTCACGATGCGCGCGGCCAGTTCGACCGACGGCACCGCCAACAGGTCAGCAGCGTGCGCGTCCGCCAGGTCCTGGCGCAGGTGCGCCTGCATGGCGTTGGCGACGTCGGGGATCTCAGCTGCCGCCCGGGCCACCAGCCGCGCCTGTGCCGGCGAGCGAGCGAGGTCGCGCAGCAGGATGGCGAGAGCCGTGGCCACGCGCGTCAGCGGATGGTCGGCTGCAAGGCGGGCGGGCTGCAAACGCCGGTCGAGCTCCTCGGTCAGCGCCTCGCCAAGGGCCGCCTCCAGCGCGCCAAGGTCTGCGAAGTGCACATAGAACGTACCCTTCGCGAGGCCGGCGGCCTGCATGACCGCATCCACCGTCACCGGCGCCGCCTTGGGGGCGGCGTAGCAGGCGCGCGCCGCTTCCAAAATCGCGGCCCGCGTGCGGTTGCGCTTTTCCAAACCTATTTCTGCTCGTCGCTCGAGGTTCACTCGTGCCATGTGAGTTTCCTTTGACTGACTGATCAAAATGACTGTATAGTCATTTTGATCTTTTGGTCAATATGAATGTTATTGCATATGCCAGCCGTGGCTGACCACGACCGACTGGCCGGTAAGGGCGTTGGAACCGAATGAGGCAAGGAACAAGGTCGTTTCCGCCACGTCTTCGACGGTGGTGAACTCGCCGTCGACGGTCTCCTTGAGCATGACGTTTCGGATCACTTCCTGCTCGGAAATGCCGAGTTCGCGAGCCTGCTGGGGGATCTGCTTGTCGACCAACGGAGTGCGCACGAATCCGGGGCAAACGACATTGACACGCACTCCCCGCTTGCCCGCTTCCTTGGCGACGACCTTGGCGAGCCCGATCAAGCCGTGCTTGGCCGTGACATAGGGCGCCTTCAGCACCGACGCCTCTTTCGAGTGGACGGAGCCCATGTAGATGATGCTTCCCCCTCGACCGAGCGCGTGCATGTGCCGCAAAGCCGCTCGGGTCGTCAGGAAAGCTCCGTCGAGGTGGACGGCAAGCAGTTGCCGCCATTTGCCGAAGTCGAACTCTTCGATCGGCGCGACCGACTGAATGCCGGCATTGGAAACCAGGATGTCGACCTGGCCCAGCAGCGCGACGGTCTTGGCAAAGCAGGCCTCGACCTGTGCCTCGTCGGTAACGTCGACCGCAATGCCGATGGCGCGCTCGGTGCCCAGCTCCTTGGCCACCTCATCGGCGCGCTCCTGATTGTGGTCGGCGATCACGACCCTGGCCCCTTCACGGACGAAGAGCCTGGCAATCTCCTTGCCGATGCCGCTTCCCGCACCGGTGACGACGGCAACCTTGTTCTTGAGACGCATGGCACTATCTCCGATCGATTGGTTGTTGCAGGTAGTCATGGACGACCTTGCCCAGGCCCAGGGTCAGGTCGGCGATGATGTGGGTCGCTGACAGGACCTCGAGCACCGGAAGCTCCGCGACGGGTGCCAGCGCATGGGCGTGAAGATCGAGAGCACCGGGACCGACCCAGGCACCCTTCAGCTCGATGTCTTGCAGACTGTATTCCACCAGCTCGCAGATCCGCGGGGTTCCATCGACGTCCGGAATGATCTTGAGCAGGAAGTTCGGCGCTGCGAGCGAAGCCTTCACGGCGGCGACGTCCGCAGGCGCGTACTTGTATCCCATCGTTCCGGTGGCGACACGAACCGGGCCGTAATCCAGGGTGCCGACGAGCGTATCGACTTCAACGCGCAAGGAAGGATCGGCGAGCTTCTTGGGGAAGCCCCACAGTTCGCGACCGGCGGCGATCGGTGGCTCGTCGTTCAAGAACATGCAGTGCGCGTAGGCACCCTTGCGGCCTTCGAACGACACCGGGATGACCTGACCGCTCTCCGTATAATCGCCGAAGCCAGTCGAATCGGGCATGCGGATGAACTCGTACTTGACCACCGCCTCTTCGACCTGCAGCGGCTCGGGCACGAGCTCACGCAGTTTCCGTGGGTCGGTCCGGTAGGCGATGACCAGGTATTCCCTCTGCCGAAAGCGGTACGGGCCCGGCGGGTAGGCGGGGCTGGTGAGCGGCATCGCGAAGGCGCGCCTTCGCACGTCACACTGCATCATTGTCCATCTCCTCTATTCGCGGCCGTGCTGGGCGACATCGAAGATGAACACGCCGTCCGGAGAAGAGGGACGCTCCAGGACCTCGGGATGGCGGAGCGTGCGCACGGTGTCATGGTACCCCGCGCGCCAACGATCCTCCGTGCTTCGGCGCGAGAACTCGTAGTCCTTGGAATCGCCTTCGTATTCCTTGGAGTGGTAGATCAGCTGGATCAGGTTTCCGACCTTGCGCTCGCAGAGACCGCGCAATCGCGTCACCTCGGGGGTGTCGGCCAGTTCCGGCGGCAGCTTGGCCAGCAGTTCCGCCACCTGGTTCTTGAAGCGCTGCAGTTGCTTGAAACGCTTGGATTCCGCCCGGGTGCGGCTGGAGTACTGGATCTCCTTCTGTCGCGTCGCCACGCGCGTCATGCTGCGCGGAAACTGGCCCCGCGCGGACCACAGATCGACCTGGAACACCAGCGTGTCCTTCGCCGGCCCGGCATCCACCATCCAGCCCAGCGGTGTGTTCGAGACGAGGCCACCATCCCAATAGTGTTCGCCGTCGATCTCGACCGCCGGAAAGCCGGGCGGCAAGGCACCACTCGCCATGACGTGCTTGGGGCCAATGCGGTGGGTCGTGTTGTCGAAATAGACGAAGTCTCCGGTCCGCACGTTGACGGCGCCGACACTGAGGCGCATGGGGCCATCGTTGACGCGATCGAAATCGATCAGTCGCTGGAGCGTTTGCTCCAATTGCCGCGTGTCGTAGTAGCTGGTGGCCTCCATTGACCCGTCCGGGCAGAGCCACGGCGACAGGGCGCGAGGTGCGAAAAACCCCGTCGCGCCCCACCACAGGGCCGAAGCCGCCGACCAATGGTTCAACACCGATCGCGCGAGATCACCTTTGAGCAGCGGACTCACGTCTGGCCGATTGCCCTCCGTTGCGCCGCCGTTGGGAACAAGGGCGGACTGTCCCAGCCATTGCATCTGTGGAGAGCTCACCAGCTCCCAGAACTCCCGAAGCTTGTCGACGCGAGATGCCGGCGGATTTCCGGCGATGATCGCAGCATTGATGGCGCCGATCGAAATGCCCGCGACCCAGTCCGGGTGAAGATCCGCTTCGGCAAGGGCCTGATAGACACCGCCCTGATAGGCGCCCAACGCCCCGCCGCCCTGAAGGGCCAACGCGATGCGCTCGAAGGGTGGGCGCCGTTTGCCCTCGGGAAGAGGGAAACCGGCGTTTGGCGGCTCCACCGCAGCGTCCGCCGGAGTTGCCATCCGCGAATCGAACATGAACGCAGCCTTTCGATGGGTAATGGTTTGTGACCTATTAGTCATATCGACTAAATAGTCGATATGACGATATAGTCAATATGAAAGAGATTGTGAGGGTGCGACACAGCGCCTTCACATCTCTGATGCACGCGCGCGGAGGCCAGCTCCCGGGCACCCGCCGGGGGTTTCACGTGGACAGCATCACGATTTTGGCTGCGCTCCATTGAGCGCGAGTGTTCCCGGGTCGCGCCGGCGGCCCTCGAGGCCGCGCTCCGGTTCTATTCGTTGGCCAGGATCGTATTCCGCACCAAGGGATAGATCTGGCTCGCCCACCGCCTGCCGCTGAACACGCCGTAATGGCCGACGCCGGCCTGCATATAGTGCTTCTTGCGATACGGACGCAGGCTCGTGCAGAGATCGTGCGCGGCAACCGTCTGGCCGATCGAGCAGATGTCGTCGCGCTCACCCTCGATGGTGAACAGCGCGGTACGGCGGATCGCCTTGGGATGGACGCGTCGGTCCCGCCAGTCGAGCTGGCCGCGGGCCAGGCGGAAATCCTGGAACACCCACTGCACGGTCTCGAGATAGAACTCGGCCGTCATGTCGAGCACGGCGAAGTACTCGTCATAAAAGTCCTTGATGGTCTTGGCCTCGGCCTCAGCGCCCTTGGCGATCGCTTTGTAGAGATCGACCTGCGCCTTGATGTGGCGCTCGGCGTTCATGCTCATGAAGGCGGTGAGCTGAAGGAAGCCCGGATACACACGCCGCGTCGCGCCGGGATAGCGCAGCGGCACGCGCGCGATCAGGTTGCGCTCGAACCAGGAGATCGGCTGGCCTGTGGCGAGCTCGTTCACCTTGGTGGGATTGATGCGCGTGTCGATCGGCCCCGCCATCAGGGTGAGCGACAGCGGCTGGCAGGGATGGTCGTCCTCGGCCATCAGTGCCGCCGCCGCCAGCGCCTGCACACAAGGCTGGCACACGGCGACGACATGGGCACCCGGACCCATGGCGCGCAGGAACCACATCAGGTGCTCGACATATTCATCGAAGCCGAAGCGGCCGTGCCAGATGCCGACGTCGCGCGCATTGGCCCAGTCGGTGATGTGCACGTCGTGCTCGGGCAGGAGCACGCGCACCGTGTCGCGCAGCAGGGTGGCGAAGTGGCCGCTGAGCGGCGCCACCAGCAGCACGCGAGGCTGGGCGGGCACGCCTTCCTTGGCGAAGCGCAGCAGGGTGCCGAAGGGCGTGGCGAAGACCTCCTCCTCGCGCACCGGCACCACGCGGTTGCCGACCTTCGATTCCGTGATGCCGAAGGATGGCCGGCGATGGGTCAAGGTCGCCCGGCTCACCATCTCGCAAAGGGCGCCGGCGGCCCGCCAGCTCTCCAGGTCGCCGCCGCCCGACAGGCCCTGCCCGGCCGCCGTTGCCCAGAGCCGCATCGGCAGCATCATGTCGGCGGCGGTCTGGTACAGCGAATAGAGCATGGGCAGCGACCGGCTCGGATTTTGCATCCCCAACCGCATGGCCGAGGCTTCGCTGACCGTCAGTAGCAAGAACTATTCCTCTTGGTCGCTGCGCGGCTTTCTTTTGTGCCGCATGGCCGGGCTGGATTTCGCAGAGAAGATCGCCCCGATCGACGATCCAGCCACCCGGGCCGAGCTTTTGCTGCTTTCCCCGTCCTTCCTGGTGCCCTGTTTGGAGCACGGCAAGGTCAAGGTCTGGGATACGCTCGCCATCGCCGAGTACCTGAACGAGATCAAACCGGAGGCAGGTCTGCTGCCCGCCGACCCGGTGGCGCGTGCCCATTGCCGGGCAGTGTGCGGCGAGATGCATTCGGGCTTCGCCAACTTGCGCTCGGCGCTGCCCATGAACCTCAAGGTGCGGCACCAGGGCTTCAAGGTGTGGGCCGGCGCCCAGGCCGACATCGAGCGCGTGACCGCGATCTGGCGCGAGTGTTTGCAGCGCTATGGCGGGCCCTATCTGTTCGGCAAGCAGCCGACCATGGCCGACGCCATGTACGCCCCGGTCTGCTCGCGCTTTGCGACATACGACGTGAAGCTCGATGCGGCGGCGGCGGGCTACCGCGACTTGATGCTGAAATTCCCGGCGATGCTGGAGTGGACGCTGGCCGCCAAGTCCGAGCCCGAGGAGGTCGAGGAGCTGGACGTCGAGTTTTAGTCTTCCGGACCGCGCGCATCCTGCGCGCCTCATGGATCATGAGCGCGCAGGATGCGCGCGGTCCGGAAGACCCTTGAATGCCCTCCCATCCTTGCGCAGACTTCGCGCAACGATCGGGAGGAGAAATCTTGAGCATCACGCGTCGCGTAGCCGTCGGCGGATTGGCGGCCCTGCCCTTTGTCCGGACAAAGGCCCAAGCCCAGCAGACCTTTCCCAGCAAGCCCTTCACCCTCGTCGTGCCGTTCCCCGCGGGCGGGCCGGCCGATATCTTCGGCCGCAATCTCGCCGAGCGCATGTCGCCGTTTCTCGGCCAGCCGGTGCTGGTCGAGAACAAGAGCGGTGCCGCGGGCGTCACCGGCGTCGACTTCGTCGCCAAGGCCGGCACCGATGCCCACGTCATGGGCCTGATGAGCGCCTCGGCCGGCGCCATCATGCAGAGCCTGATGCCCAAGATGCCGTTCGACCCGGCCAAGGACATCGCCCCGCAGATCCTGGTGGTGCGCGTGCAGGAGGCGCTGGCCATCAACAGCAAGCTCGGCATCGGCGACCTCAAGAGCTTCATCGCCCATGCCAAGGCCAATCCCGGCAAGGTGAATTGCGGCTCCGCCGGCACCGGCGGCATCACCCATCTCGCCATCGAGCTGTTCAAGCGCGAGACCGGCACCGACCTGCTGCATGTGCCCTATCGCGGCGCCGCGCCGGCGGTCAACGACCTTCTGGCCGGCACGGTCGACACCGTGCTGCTCGACATCTCCATCCTGTTGCCGCACGCCCGTTCAGGCGCCATCAAGATCCTGGGCATAACGTCGGACACGCGCGCCCCGCTGCTGCCCGACGTGCCGACCATGCGCGAGATGGGCTATCCCAAGGTCAACTCCGACAACTGGTATGCCTTGATCTCGCCCGGGGCCGCGGCGCCCGAGGCGCGCAAGAAGATCTTCGATGCGGCCACGGCGGCGCTCAAGACCAAGGAGATCGCCGACGCTTATGAGAAGGTTGGCGGCGTCGTGGGCGGCGGCACCACGGCCGAGCTGCAGGCCTTCCTCAAGGAGGAAGCCGTCAAATGGGCCGCCGTCATCAAGGCCGCCAACGTCAAGCTGGAGTAGAGTAGCGAGTGACCCTGAGCATCGAGCGCGGCCTGGCGAAGACTTTCGCCGGACACATCCATTGGCGGGCCTGCGGCAGCGGTCCTGTCGTCATGGTGAGCCACATCAACCAGCAGAGCTCGGCCGTCATGGTCGAGCTTTTAGCAGCGCTGGCGCCAAACTTCCGCGCCATCGCCATCGACTATCCGAGCCACGGCCATTCCGACCATATCGACTGGCAGCCGGCCATCGAGGACTACGCGCGCTGCGTGATCGAAGTGATGGATGCGCTGAAGGTCGAGCGCGCCTTCGCCCTGGGCGAGGCGGTGGGGGCGGCGACCTCGATCGCGCTGGGTTCACGCTGGCCGCAGCGCATCGACAAGGCGGTGCTGATCAACATCCCCTATTTCAGCGACGCCGACACCGCCAAGAACGACATCGCCGACATCGCCAAGGTGCGGCCGAGCGACGACTCGGGCTTCCCGGCGCCGCGTTCGATAAAGTTCCTGCTGGAGAACGACCCCGAGCATGCGCCGATGCAGCCGACGCAGTCGTGGATGGACCGCATCAACACCGCCCAGCTCGAGATCGGCCGCGACCGCTGGCAGGCCATGGGCGCGCTATCGAAGTTCGACCCACTGGCCGGCCTTTTAGCGCTGAAGCAGCCCGTGCTGATGCTCTATGGCGAGAACTTCATCTACGGCAAGCATCGCGCGCTGATGCAGTCGAAGTGCCCGCACGCCAGGCTAGAAATCGTGCCCGGCGGCCGCTTCTGCATGAGCTGGGAGCGCGCGACCGACATCGCCGCGCACGCGCGCGCCTTCCTGGCCTGAGCAGCATGAGCCGCGACGCGATCGCCCGCCTGAACGATTCGCTGTCGCGCTTCGGCCGCGTGGGCCTTTGCACCCTGCCGACGCCGCTCGAGCCGATGACCCGCCTCACCCAGCACCTCGGCGGCCCACGATTGTGGGTCAAGCGCGAGGACTGCACCGGCCCGGGCTTCGGCGGCAACAAGCTGCGCAAGCTCGACTACGTGCTGCACGAGGCCCTGAGCGCCGGCGTCGATACGCTGGTCTCGGGCGGGGTGGTGCAATCCAACAGCCAGCGCCAGGTCGCGGCCGCCGCGGCGAAGCTCGGGCTCGACTGCCATCTCGCCGTCTATCACGGCCGGTTGGCGCCACCCTCGGCCGAGTATGGCCGCACCGGCAATGCGCTGCTCAATCGCCTGTTCGGCGCCACCCTGCACGACGTGCCGTGGAACGGCGATCGCAACGGCGCCATCCGCGAGCTGGCGGCCAGGCTGCGGGCCGAGGGCCGCAAGACCTATGTCGTGCCCTACGGCGTCTCCAATCCGCTCGGTGCCGTGGCCTATGCCTCGACCGTGGCCGAGATCGCCGAGCAATGCGCGGCGCTGGGTTTCGTTCCCGGCGCCATCGCCCATTGCTCGGGCAGCGCCGGCACGCAGGCCGGCCTGGTCGTCGGCGCCCGGGTCGGCCTGCCTGCGACGCGCATTGTCGGCATCGACATCGACGCCGAGCCCGAGCGCGTGCGAGGCGACGTCCTGGCCTATGGCCGCGCCGCCGCGGACCTGCTCGACCAGCCGTTCGACGAGGCCGACGTCGAGGTCGTGGCGGGCCATGCCGGGCCGGCCTACGGCGTGCCGCACACAGCCACCGTCGAGGCGATCAGGCTCGCCGCGCGGCTCGAGGCGCTGGTGCTCGATCCGGTCTACTCGGGCAAGGGCCTGGCCGGATTGATCGCCTTGATCCGCGCCGGCCGCTGGTCGAAGGATGACGACGTCGTCTTCCTGCACACCGGCGGCGCGCCCGCCCTCTTCGCCTATCGCCATCTTTTCGACCCGGAGTAACCGATGCTCGACGCCGAAGCCCGCATGCTGCTCGACCTGATGGAGAAGGCCGTCCAGGACGGCCGGCCCAAGCTCAGCACGCTGCCCTATGCCGTGGGGCGCCAGGCCGTCGACAAGATGTCGGAGGACAGCGAGGCCGATCCGCCGCAGGTCGGCGAGGTCGCCGACGGCGCCTTCGCGGGACCGGGCGGGCAGATCCGCTTTCGCCGCTATCGGCCGCAGGGCGCAGCAGCCGGGCCGTTGCCGACGCTGATCTACTATCACGGCGGCGGCTTCGTGATCGGCAACATCGAGACTCACGATTCGACTTGCCGGCGACTGGCCAACAAGAGCCGCTGCCAGGTGATCTCGATCGACTACCGCCTGTCGCCCGAGCATCCCTTCCCGGCGCCGATCGACGATGGAGTCGCGGCCTTCCGGCACATCCGAGACAATGCGGCCTCGTTCGCCGCCGATGCCAAGCGCCTCGCCGTCGGCGGTGATTCGGCGGGTGGCGCCATCGCCGCGGTGGTCTGCCAGGTCATTCGCGACGCAGGCGAACAGGGTCCTGCCTTCCAGATGCTGATCTATCCCGCGACCGATTCCAGCAAGCAGAGCGCCTCGCGCGCGGCTTTCGCCGAGGGCTACTTCCTCACCAAGGAGCTGATGGACTGGTTCTGGAAGGCCTATGTGCCCGCCGGCACCGACTTGGCCGACTTGCGCCTGTCACCGCTGCTGGCCAAGGATTTCAAGGGACTGCCGCCCGCTTTCGTGCTGACCGCGGGCTACGATCCCTTGCGCGACGAAGGTCGCGCCTATGCCGACCGGCTGATCGAGGCCGGCATCAAGACGACCTACGTGAACTATCCGGGCACCATCCACGGCTTCTTCTCGCTGACGCGGTTCCTCAGTCAGGGGCTCAAGGCGAACGACGAGGCCGCTGCCGTGTTGGGCGCGCATTTCGGGATGTGACAGCGTTCACGAGCCCGGCGTCAAACGCACAAAGCGAATCGGGTCGCTGAACCCCTTCAGCGCCACGCTCTCCTCGCCAGCTTTCAGTCCCGCCAGCAGTGGCTGCACGGCAGGATCGTCGGCAACGGCGCGGCTGAGCACGATATCGCCACCCGCGCTCTGGCCCTGCAGGCGGGCTGCCATGTTCACGGTCGAGCCGAAATAGTCGAGCCTGTCGTTCATGGTGACGACCACGCTGGGGCCGGCATGGACGCCGAGCTTCAGCACCAGGTCGTGGTCGACGATCCTCGCCTGCATCGCCAGCGCCGCCTTCACCGCATGCGCAGGATCGCCGAACGAGGCCATCACGGCATCGCCGATGGTCTTGACCACGGCGCCGTCGTGGTCGCGCACGATCGAGGCGAGCAGCGCGAAATGCTCGCGCACGATGTTGAAGGCGGCGGCATCGCCCACGCGCTCGTAGAGCGCCGTCGAGCCCTGCAGGTCGGAGAACAGCAGCGCCACCTGGCTGACGCCGGCCTCGTCGCCCGGCCGCAGGGTCGCCTCGGCGAAGAGATCGCGGAAGGCCTGTAGCGAGATCACCTCGGGCGCGGTCAGCGCCTCGCGTGTCCAGGTGCGGTCCTCGATCAGGGCGGCCAGCTCGAATCCCGCGTCATCCACGAAGGCGATCGCGCCGGCCTGACCGGGCGGCAGCGCCTCGACGCCCTTGTCCGTCGCGCGCACGCCCGGGAACGCACCGCCGAGATGCTCGACATCGACGAAGCTGCCGGGATGCAGCGTGCGCAGGCGATACGAGCCGGCCGGCAGGTCGAGCGCCACGCTCCTCGTCTCGCCCGGCGCCAACAGGAGCTGCACGACGACATGCGGCGTGGCCATCGGGCCCGAGAGGCAGAAGCCGCCGACGCCCAGCGGGCGCACCGCGGGCGCGGGCGCGAAGGAAAGCTCGACGTTCTTCTCGAAGTCGCGGTCGTAGTCGATGTTGCAGGACGGGCAGTGCGCGCCGCGCGGCAGCTCGGAGAGCGCCGAGGCCGTGAGCTTGGCGCCACGGCAGTTGGTGCACAGCAGGTCCCACTTCATGGTCAAAAGGCCCGCGCGCGTGCCGGAGAGACACGCCTCGATGGCGGCGCGCTGCGGCACGTCCAGATCGTGCGCCAGCTTCTTGGGTTTGAGATGGACGAGATCGGCCGCCATGCCGGTCAGCACGACGTCAGCGAGCTTGGCGCCGAGGCCGTTGCCGTAGGGGCTGCGATCGATCTCGGCGGCGAGCGCCGCAGCCCGTTCGCGCGCTCCCTCCGGCAGTTCGGGCGGCGCGATGTCGAACCAGGTCGTGCGCTCCCCCTTGGCGAAGGCGACGGCTTCGAGGATGCGCTTTTCGACCACGCCGCCGGCCTGCTTGGCCAGCCGCGCGCCGAACAGCCGGCCGGTCAACGTCAGCGGCTCGTACTCCAGGGCATAGCTCACCTTGCTGCCGCCCTTGCCGTCGGGCTCGAGGTCGAACACCGGCCCGAAGCGGCGGAACGGGCCCTTGGTGAACTCGCGGGCCTGGCGGAAATGCCGGCCCTCGATCCACTCGTAGGGCTTCTCCTCCCATTCCAGCGCGAAGCCCGCGGCTTTACCCCGGCCGCGCCGCAGCACCGTGCCGTTGGGCTGCGGCGTCTCCTCCAGCACGTAGGGCGGCAGGCCCATCGCCTCGTTGAAGCGGTTGGTGTCGGCCAGCACCGGCCACAGTTCGCCAGGCGGCAGGTCGAAGGTCCATGTCCAGGTGGCGCGGGGCATGAGAGGGATACTGTAGCACCGGCCGGGCGGATGCTTCGCGGGGGATCACAGGGTGGTGAAGAGCCTCAAGCTCGAGGAGCGCCGAACTCTTGGCTCCAACCTGCAGCAACGTGGTTTACATATGGTCGTTTTCACATCTGGTTACTCTCGCGTAGGATGCACCATGGGCACGCGCAGCTCTGACTATTGAGAGGGAACCGACCATGGTTCTCAGTAGACCGACCAAGCCGGACAAGCGTTCGATTGTAATGATCGAATGGTCTCGATACGTCACACCAACCCATCAAAAGCGCGATGAATTTCTATGGCATCAGATTGTTATGTCGCTGCTTTATGACGAGGTGCTCGCTCAGGATCAGACGATTTTATGCAGCAAGGACATGGCAGATTGGTTTGGCAATCGCAGCGACTTTGGACTGCTTGAAGAACTTTTCGAGTGTGGCGGGTTAGTCATGCTGAAAAGGCCCTCAGCAAGATATCCGGCAGAGCTGAGAGATAAGTTATCAACTCATCCCATTGCCGCGCGCATAGAGCAGCTTGAGAAATTCAGCGCACATAACGACGGGAGCGAAGTGATCTTCAGTCCGGCACAGAGGCAATTTCACAATCTCCTTGAGAACTTTATTCGGGAACCACGTCGAAACTATGCTCATCGGGAAGCCGGAGTGCTGACTAACAGGTCAAATCTGATGGGCGATTTTTCTCAGCTTCTTCAGGAAGTGCTCACCGACAAACGGTACGAAAAGTGGTTGAAGTCAGAGTTTCAGCGTATCACCCCTGCAATCGCGCAGGACTTCGTCCGATTTGCCGAAGAACCTGAACGCGCCATAGCACGGGTCTACAGTCATCGGCAGACCAGCCCGAGGGTCACACCATTGTCGGACAAGCCACAATTCAGTACGGCACTGGCTGTGCAGGTGGCAAGCACTTACCCTAACGATGCTGCTACGGCGTTGCAGTCTCTTGTGGAGACCGTGTTCGCTCGACCGTTTTGCCAAGAAGAGAATGCTGACGGACGGTACGGACGATTGCTGCGAAGTCTTCCAACTGACATCGAACTGGAGAACGCAGGCGAGTCCATTAGCCTCGTGCACATAGAACCCAGTGTCCTTCGGTTGCCCACACTTCGTCCTGGCTATAGCAAGATAATCAACGCGGTTCGCGAAGGGAAAAGCGGTCGAAACCTTAGAATGGCCATGGGCCTTTTCGGCGCAGACCCAATCTTCAGTTCTGTGACGAAGGCATGGAACGACGTTGCCGACGATCTTGCCAGTTTGATGAATTCATCAGAGACAAGAACGATTGAGCTACACACCGTCGCGCTAAGGTACGGCAAGTCAATGCTAGTAGGCGTAGCTGTAGGTGACTTGGTTGCTCGCGCCTTTCACGGCCCACATATGGCCTTTCCCGGCCTTGAGGCGACCATAGGAGGCCTTGCGGTTCCCCTATTCGAGGCCGCACTTGATCACCTTTGGAATACGACCAAGATAGGTCTGAGGCGTCAGCGTGATGCGGAAGCCTTCAAAAGCGCAGTTGCATTTTCTTGTATTCCATCAAGCAAGTAGCTAGCGCGACCTTCTTCGCGATGCCGGAGTCGCCACTGGAGCCATGGAGCCGATGCCAAATTCGCATCGCGGCCCCGAGATGACAGCGTAGATCCTCCCCTGCTTGCCGACCGGTTTTCATGCCAGACTACCCGCCATGAAGCAGCACCACGAAGCCATCATCGTCGGCGCGGGCGTCGCCGGCATCTACCAGATCAAGCGCCTGCTCGACCTCGGCATCGAGGCCACCGTGCTCGAGGCCGGGGGCGATCTCGGCGGCACCTGGTACTGGAACCGCTATCCCGGGGCGCGCTTCGATTCGGAGAGCTGGACCTACGGCTACTCCTTCTCGCGCGAGCTTCTGGACGAATGGCACTGGAAGGAGCACTTCTCCGGCCAGCCCGAGAACCTGCGCTATCTCAACCGCGTCGCCGACAAGTTCGGCCTGCGCAAGCACATGCAGTTCAATTGCCGGGTCGATCGCGCGCACTACGACGAGGCCGAGAACCTGTGGCACGTCAGCGTCTCCGACGGCCGCGAGCTCACCTGCCGATTTCTGATATTGACCCTGGGGCTGCTGTCGATGCCGACCCTGCCCAAGCTCGAGGGCATGGGGAGCTTCAAGGGCCGCTCGTTCCATACCTTCCACTGGCCGCACGAGCCGGTCGACATGGCGGGCAAGCGCGTCGCCGTGATCGGCACGGGCGCCACCGGCATCCAGGTGATCGGCGAGATCGCCGACAAGGTGGGCGAGCTCACGGTGTTCCAGCGGCGGCCGAACTGGAGCTGCCCGCTCAACAACGGGCCGATCTCCGAAGGCGAGATGGCCGCTATCCGCCGCCGCTACGACGAGATCTTCGACGCCTGCTCGCGCTCGCCGGGCGGCTTCGTGCACGAGCCCGACCGCCGCGGCTTCTACGAGGTGAGCCGCGAGGAGCGGCTGGCGCTGTGGGACAAGCTCTATGACGGGCCGGGCTTCGGCATCTGGCTGGCCAACTTCCGCGAGATCTTCACCGACGAGAAGGCCAACGCCGAGTTCTCAGAATACATCGCCGACCGCATCCGCCGGCGCGTAAAAGACCCCAAGCTCGCCGAGAAGCTGATCCCGCGCGACCACGGCTTCGGCGTGCAGCGCGTGCCGATGGAGACCAACTACTTCGAGGCCTTCAACCGGCCCAACGTCAGCCTGGTCGACATCAGCGAGACGCCGCTGGTGCGCGTCACCGAGAAGGGCTTGGCGACGACGGAGCGCGACTACGAGTTCGACATCATCGTCTACGCCACGGGCTTCGACGCCATCACCGGCGCCTTCGACAAGATGGACATCCAGGGCGCCGGCGGCGTGAAGCTGGCCGACAAGTGGCGCACCTCGATCTCGACCTACCTCGGCATGATGATCCACGGCTTCCCCAACATGCTGATGCCGGCGGGCCCGCAAAGCGGCTCGGCCTCGACCAACTATCCGCGCGGCATCGAGACCGGCGTCAACTGGTGCACCGACCTGCTCGAGTACATGCAGGCCAAGGGTTTTAGCAAGGCCGAGGCGACCGAGCCGGCCGAGCAGCGCTGGACCAAGCACGTCGTCGACATGTACGCCATGATGTTGATGCGCAAGGCCAAGTCGTGGTTCACCGGCTACAATTCCAATGTGCCGGGCCATGAGCAGGGCACCATCCGCTACCTCGTCTACAACGGCGGCGCACCCAAGTACGTGAACACGATCAACAAGGTGGCGGCCAACGGCTACGAAGGCGTCGTCCTGAGCGCCGATCGCGGGCCGGCGCCGGCCGCCGGCCAGCCAGCCGCCGTGGCCTGAGAGGAGCTTTATGACATGAGCGACATTGCCTATACGCCGGTCCTGCCCCAGGGTTGGACGCGCCCGCGCGGCTTCTCGCATGCCGTGGTCGCCAAGGGCACCAAGAGCGTGCGCATCGCGGGGCAGATCGGTCGCGAGCCCGGACAGTCGCACATCCCGCCGGGCACGGACGCCGGCGCGCAGTGGCGCGTGGCCCTTTCCAATGTCGTCACCGTGCTGAAGGCGGCGGGCGGCGAACCGCAGCACCTGGTGGCGCTGCGCGCCTACGTGACGGACATCGCGGAGTTCAACGCCGCGGGCGCCGCCATCGGCGCGGCGTGGGGCACCACGCTCGGCAAGCATTTCCCGGCCATGACCCTGGTCCAGGTTTCGGCCCTGATCGATCCGCAGGCCAAGGTCGAGATCGAGGGCGAAGCGATACTGCCCTGAGCCTCGACGCGCCCACGCGGACGGCGGAGGAAGACCGGCAGATCGGCCGGCTGATGCTCTTCTTCGCCATCGTCTATCTCGTCGAGGGCATCGGCCAGGCGCGCGTCGGCATCATCTACCAGCCGCTGACCCACTATCTGAAGGACACCGGCTGGACGGCGCTGCAGGTCACCGCCTACTTCGCGGTCCTCAACTTCCCGTGGGTCATAAAGCCGGTCTTCGGCCTGGTCTCCGATTTCGTCCCGCTGTTCGGCTATCGCCGCAAGAGCTACCTGATCATCGCCAGTGTCTGCGCGGTCGGCGCCTACGCCGTCATCGCCCGCCACGCCGACCCCGTCGCCTTCGCCCTGCCCCTGCTGCTCACCGCCTACGCCATGGCCACCGCCAGCACCCTGTGCGGCGCGCTGCTGGCCGAGAACGGCCAGGCCTTCCGGCTCAGCAGCAGCTTCGTCAGCCAGCAGTGGCTGTGGTTCTACATCGCCATCATGGCCTGCTCGTTCGCAGGCGGTGCGCTGGTCGAGGCCCTGCCCGCGCTGAGCGCCCTGCAGGTGGCGGCCGCCATCGCCGCCATGGCGCCCATCGCCGTGGTGCTGGCCTCGCTGTTCCTGCTCGACGAGAAGAAGGTGGGCGCGAGCGGGCTCGAGCTGCGGCGCACCTTCCAGAGCCTGGTGGCGGCGGCGACCTCGGCAAAACTCTACCTCGTCGCCCTCTTCCTCTTTCTCTACGCCTTCGCGCCGGGCTTCGGTACGCCGCTCTACTACTTCATGACCGACGAGCTAAAGTTCTCGCAGAGCTACATCGGCATTTTGGGCGCGATCGCCTCAGCCGGCTGGATCGCCGGCGCTCTGGTGCATCGCTTCCTGTTGCGCGGCATGAGCTCGAAGGCGCTGCTCTATCTCAGCATCGTGTTGGGAACCCTGTCGGCCGCCTCGTTCCTGCTGCTGGCCGATCCGGTCACCGCGGCGATCGTGAACTTCGCCAACGGCGTCGCCATGATGATCGCCACCATCGCCTCGCTGACGCTGGCCGCCGACTACTGTCCCAAGCGCGCCGAGGGCTTCGCGTTCGCAGGCCTCATGTCGATCATGAATCTCGCGGAAATCTGCTCCAACACCGTCGGCGCCTGGCTCTACGACCACGTGTTCGATGGCCGGCTGGGGCCGCTGATCATCGTCGCGGCCGCCTCGACGGCATTCGCGCTGGTCCTGGTTCCCCTGCTGCGCCTCGACAGCAGCGTCAATCGTTAGGCTTCGACAGTTCCAGGTACTGGTTGCCCAACCTGAGCTGCAGCGTGCTGCCGATGGCGCGGCCCCGGATCGCCATCTCCGTCTTGAGGCAGGTCGAGCTGAACATCAGCGCCAGGCCGGTGACGTTGCCCGTCGCCGAGACCTTGAGCGTGATCGGCGCAACACCGCACTCGCGCTGGCTCTGCGTGCCCGAGCCGACGCCGTTGCTCACCTTGAGCTTGATGGTGACGACGCGGGCGTCCGCCCTCGTGGTCACCATGCCGACATAGTGACCGTCATAGGCGCCGATCGGCCCGGCGTTGTCGTGGTTCGCCGGCTCGTCGTCGACCTCATCGGTTGGCCGCCAGCCCTCCAGGGCCGCTTCGGCGCGCCGTTCAAGCTGTGCCGGGTCGACGACTTCAGCCGGCGCGTGCCAGCCGGCCGCCGCAGGCGACGGCCGTGACGTCACGACAAGATAGAGTCCGCCCAAGAGCAGCGCGATGCAGGCGATCGAGCCAGCCCGCAGCGCGCCTCGTTCGTCTCGGACCATGGAGCGCCTCCTGGTCGAATCGAGGCCTCCATCTTGTGGCGCTCAGCCCCCGGCTCCTGTGGGATTCCCCACACTCGGGGGCTCTTTTCGGACCCTACTCAAGTCGGATCCCGGCGTCGGCGATGACCTTCTTCCAGACCTCGGTCTCGCGGGCGATGTGGGCCGCCGCCTCGGCCTGCGTGCTGGCGATCGTTTCCATGCCCTGCTGGCCGTAGGCCGCCTGCACCTCCGGCGCCTTGAGCGCCTTGGTCACGATCGCGTTGAGCTGGGCCACGATCTCGGTTGGCACCTTGGACGAGACCACGATGGCGTACCAGTTGGTGGCGGCATAGCCCGGGAAGCCCTGCTCGGCGATGGTCGGGATGTCGGGATCGAACGGCGAGCGCTTGGCGCCGGTGACGGCGAGCGCGCGGATGCGACCCTCGCGCATCAGCGGCGTGGCGGTGGGCGCACTGGCGATCAGCGACGGCACGTGCCCCGCCACCAGGTCGTTCATCGCGGGACCGCCGCCGCGGAACGGCACGTGGTTCAGCTTGACGCCACTTCTTGCCTTCAAAAGCTCGCCGGCGAGATGGCCCGCACCGCCGACGCCCGACGAGCCGTAGTCCATGCCTTCCGGCCGCTTGGCGAGCTCGAGATACTCGGCCAGCGTCTTGGCCGGCACGCTGGGATGGACGACCAGCACGTTCGAGAAGTCGACCGCCAGGCACACCGGCGCGATATCGGTGGTTGGATCGTAGCCGACATCCTTCATGGCATAGGGATTGACCGCCAGCATGCCGACATTGGCGAACAGGATGGAATGCCCGTCGGTCGGCGCGCGCAGCGCCTCGCGGGTCGCGATGTTGCCGCCGGCGCCGGGCTTGTTGTCGACCAGGGCCGAGTAGCCGCCGCTCTTGGTCAGCTCCGCCCCCAGCACGCGGGCGACGATGTCGCCCCCGCCGCCCGCGGCGAAGCCGACGATCAGCCGCAGCTGCTTGGACGGAAATGCCTGCGCCCGGCTTACGGCCGGCAACAAGGCGGCCGACGCTGCGGCTCCGATCAACGAACGCCGATGCATGAACGCTCCTCCGGACTTTTCGCCGGGGATCATGCCATCGCCGGGAGGGGCGGTCTCTAGTCAGGCACGAATTTCGCCGACAGATAGACGCCGTTGCTGATGCCCATCAGGAGCATGAAGCCGTCGGGGATGTCGGGGATCATGTAGCTGTTGATCAGCTTGATCGCCACGAAGGCCACCGAAATGAGCGTGAAGAACAGCATCTGAACGCGCGTGACATCGATCTCCGCCGGATCCTGAGGCGTCACCACGAGGTCGGACCATCGGGGCTGGCGCGGTGTCGCCGGCGCGTTCTGGGTGGTGACGGTGATCGGCACCGGCGTGCTTTCCCCCTTGTCGTTCCGGGCGACGACCTGGAAGTCATAGGCGGTATTGGGTAGCAGCCGGGAGATCCGATGGCTGCTCTCCTTGATGAGGTCGTCGCTCCGCCAGTCGGCAAAGGCCTGCCGCGAGTAACGGACGGTGTATACCGCAGGCACCGCACCGGCTGCCGGCAGGGCCCATTGCAAGGTGACGGAGTGGTCGGTCGAGGCGACCATGACGACGCCCACCGGCGCGGCCGGCGCGGTGGCGCCGGTCGGAAGATTGCCCGATGCCGGAGGGGCGGCGGCCGCCGCCTGCGCATTGGCTCCCTGGATCTTCGCCCCGACAGTCGTCGCCCCGGCAATGCCCAGCAGGACCAGGGCGCCCGTCGGGATGTTGATCAGGCTGCCCGAAAGACTCATGACGTAGACCGCGCCGGCGCCGAACAGGAAACTCCACAGCATGATCTGCGCCTGCGACAGGCTCGCATAGCCTTCGCGCGTGCTGATCAGCCTCATCCAAGGCGACCAGCCGGGAACCTTGCGACGCCAGGCCCAGATATAGAGCAGGGCATGCGCGATCAGCACGCACACCAGCGTCATCAGGGTGGCCGTCCAGACGCTGGTGACGCCGACCTCCAGGAACGCTGTTGCCAGTGTCGAATCCGTCGAGCCGACGATCACCTTCACGTCGGCGACAGGGACCATCCCGCCGTTGTCGAACTGTGTCGGCTGACCGGCATTGGTCGGCGGCTTGCGGCGCAGCCGCTCGGACCACGTGGAATCGACCCATTTCAGATCGGGCACCGTGACGCGGTAAACGGCCTTCGCCGCCGTGAACTCCGCAGCCTGCACGACGGCGGGCGACAGAAAGGGCCCATCCTTGTTCGACCACCGGAAGCAGACGACGACATCGATGTCCTTCAGCTTCTGCGCGGCGCTCTCGACCACGATGCGTACCTGGCCGCCGCGCGGCTGCCATCCCGTTGCCGGATCGACCGTGACCACGATATCGCTCGGCACGGGCTTTGCCGGCGCCGCATTGCAATCGGCCGCTGCCGCCGGGCCACCAGGCAGGAGCACGCCGGCCCACAGGCAGGCCGCCAGGCCGAGCCATGCCGGTCGCTTCGCACGTGCTGTCGTCATGCAGCTCTCCTCTCCCACGAGGGCGGTACGGGAAGGATTATGCCACTACACGTATCGGTTGTCTTTCGGAGACTTACTCTAGCGGCTTGAAACCGGTCGAGCGGATGATCGGGCCCCAGGTCGCCGCTTCGACCTTGATCAGGGCGGCGAGCTCGGCCGGCGTGTTGGACTTGGGCACCATGCCGAGATTGGCGAAGGCCTGGGCGATCTCCTTGCTGGCCAGCGCCTTGGCGATGGCGTCGGACGCACGGCTCACGACGGCAGCCGGCGTCGCCGCCGGGGCGAACAGGCCGAACCATTCGGTGACCACGAGCTCCTTGACGCCCTGCTCGGCGAAGGTGGCGACGTCGGGATAGAACGGCGAGCGCTTCTCGCCGCTGGTCGCCAGCACGCGCGCGCGGTTGTCCTTGGTGTAGGGCAGGAACGAACCGTCGGGCAGCATCAGGGCGGCGA